>JBIKSV010000028.1:0-14379 GCA_044348425.1 Candidatus Planktophila sp.
TTGCCTCAGGTGATGCTTCCTCTGTCGCCTCTTCTGTCGCTTCAGGAGATGCAGACTCAGTTGCTTCCATCGTAGCTGCTGGTGCAGGTGCTGCATCATCAGAATCTTTAGACTGACCTGAAAGAACAATTGCTGCGAGAATTGCAATACCGAGAAGAACGGCAACTAGTACGCCTTTTGAGCTTCCCTGACGTGGTGTCGCAGTTGGCTTTGGTGCAGCGGCCTTTGGAGTTGCAATTGGAGTTGTCGAAATATTTGCACGATCGCGTGAAGCACCACTTGGAACAGGTGGAACAACAATCGCAGAACTTGCAGAACGCTTTGCAGGAGACTTCTTAGCTACGGCCTTCTTTGCAGTTGCTTTCTTAGCTGTGGTCTTCTTTACGACCTTCTTCTTAGCTACAGCCTTCTTTGCAGTTGCTTTCTTAGCTGTTGCCTTCTTGGCTACAGACTTCTTGGCCGTTGACTTTTTGGCCGTTGACTTCTTGGCCGTTGACTTCTTGGCTGGAGCCTTCTTAGCAACTTTCTTTGCTGTGCTCTTCTTCTTTACTGCCACAATTTTCTCCTAGCGATAGCGGAGCAATAGATGCGCCGGCAATTTCCTGTTCTGGATAATGGGAAAAGTTTACCTTAGGTGGGGTGCAAGCTTTAATTGAGCGAACGCAACGCGCTCAAAACCTTGGGTGCAATAGCGCGCAGAGCCTTACCGCGATGGCTCACCGCATCCTTCTCCGCTGCGTTCATCTGAGCGCTAGATATCTGTAGACCTTCAGGCATAAAGATTGGGTCATAACCAAAACCGTTATCACCTATGGGTGAGCGAAGAATCGAGCCATAGAAGCGACCTTCTTCAGTAATTGATTGGCCATTTGGCAGATAGAGAGCCGCTAGACAGATGAAGTAAGCCCCGCGCTCTTGATCTGGGACATCCTTTAACTGATCAAGAACTTTCTCGAGATTGGCACGATCATCACCATGTTTACCGGCCCATCGTGCCGAGAAGATTCCGGGGGCACCATCAAGAAAATCTACACAGAGCCCGCTGTCATCGGCGATAGCAGGTAGGCCAGTTGCAATCGACATCTCGCGCGCTTTCAGAAGTGCATTTTCGGTAAAGGTTGAACCGGTCTCTTCGACATCGTGTAGCCCAGGAAATTCATCTAGTCCCACTAAATCAATCTCTCCCGGAGCTAACGCATCAAGAATTCGACGGAACTCAACAATCTTTCCTTGATTGCGAGTCGCCAATAAAAGTCGATGGCTCAAGCGTTGAGTGCCTTCTTCTGCAATTGCGTAAGTTCTGCGCATCCTGCAACGGCAAGATCAAGGAGAGAATCTAAGAGTGCTCTGTCAAAAGGTGCGCCTTCAGCTGTTCCCTGAACTTCAATAAATCTACCGTCACCAGAACAGACAACGTTCATATCGGTCTCTGCGCGAACATCTTCTTCATAACAGAGATCTAACATCGGAACACCATCGATGATTCCGACGCTAACAGCGGCTACTGAATCAGGCAGTGGCTTTGCTCCGGATTTAATGTGACCCTCTTTTTGTGCCCATGAAATCGCATCGGCAAGTGCAACATATGCTCCAGTAATTGCTGCAGTACGTGTTCCACCATCTGCTTGTAAAACATCACAGTCAATTACGATTGTGTTTTCGCCAAGTGCCTTCATATCAACTATTCCGCGCAAGGAACGGCCAACAAGTCGTGAAATTTCTTGGGTACGTCCACCAAGCTTTCCCTTGACGCTCTCGCGATCAGAGCGTGTATGTGTAGCGCGGGGCAGCATTGAATATTCAGAGGTAACCCAACCTTCTCCTGAATCTTTCAACCAACGTGGAACACCGGGTGTGAAGGATGCAACACAGAGGACGCGAGTCTTTCCAAATTCAACGAGGACAGAGCCCTCGGCATGGTCTAACCATCCACGAGTGATCTTGATTTCACGTAAATCTGAAACTGCTCTTCCATCGTTGCGCGCCATGTATCTCTGCCTTTTTTTCTACTAGTTGTTTGGATAAACCTTTATAGATCTTGATGTTGTACTGAGCCGACTTCAGGGCCTAAAAACCTTCGTGCTAGAGATTCAAAAGCATGTGCATCTCCGGTAGCCAAGAAACGATAATCCGGAGCCTTCTTGGTAGAGCTACTTAGGAGAGAACTCTCGACAAGTACTCGGTAAAGGTCTTTTGCCGTCTCTTCAGCGCTGGATACAAGTGAGACTTCATTGCCCATCACATAGGAGATAACACCAGTCAAAAGTGGGTAGTGCGTACATCCAAGAACCAAGGTATCAACTTCGGCATCAACCATTGGTTGCAGATAATCTCTAGCAACTTTTGTGATTGCACTTCCTGAAGTTTCACCGCGTTCAACGTATTCAACAAAAAGTGGGCAGGCAGTTGAGGTAATCGACAGATGTGGAGCTGCTGCAAAAGCATCAAGATATGCCTGCGAATCAATAGTTGCACGGGTTCCGATGACTCCGACTTTTCCAGAACGAGTTGCGGCAACTGCACGGCGTACCGCAGGTTGAATCACCTCGATCACTGGAACTGAATAGCGCTCACGTGCATCGCGCAGCATTGCAGCACTAGCTGTGTTGCAGGCAATAACGATTGCCTTAACGCCTTCGCCTACCAAAAAGTCGAGTGTTTCTAAAGAGAAATCGCGTACCTCTGCCAGTGATCTCGGACCATATGGACCTCGTGCGGTATCGCCAATATAAAGAATAGATTCGTGAGGAAGTTGATCGATTATTGCTCGTGCAACAGTTAATCCGCCGACGCCAGAATCAAAGATTCCAATAGGTGCATCGCTCATGTGCCAATCGTACGATGTACAACGGTGAAAAGTGGAATTAAGCCCGACTTACTTAAGCCCAGAGCGTTCCGTCTAGTCCTTCTGTAGCGCTATCAACTTCGCTGCCGTAGATGCCTGTTGAGAGGTATTTCCATCCACCATCGCAGACAATAAATGCGATATCAGCGCTACGCCCTGCTTTAACAGCTTCGTTTCCAAGCGCGAGAGCAGCGTGAAGAATTGCGCCTGTTGAGATTCCGGCGAAGATGCCTTCAACATGGAGAAGTTCGCGCACTCGCTTAACCGAATCTTCAGCGCCTACTGAAAAACGACGACTCAAAATAGTTGCATCATAAAGTTCAGGAACAAAGCCTTCATCAATATTGCGTAGCCCATAGACCACTTCACCGTAGCGAGGCTCTGCTGCAATTATTTGAATATCTGGGTTCTGCTCGCGCAAATAGCGTCCTGCTCCCATGAGAGTGCCTGTTGTTCCTAATCCGGCAATAAAATGGGTAATCGTTGGAAGGTCTTTAAAAATCTCTGGACCTGTTCCGTTGTAATGCGCCAAAGTATTTGCAGGGTTTCCGTATTGATAAAGAAAAACATAATCAGGATTTGCGGCAGCAATCTCTTTGGCAACGCGCACAGCTTCATTAGATCCGCCAGCAGCAGGTGAAGAAATTATCTCCGCGCCCCACATCTCTAGGAGCTGACGTCTTTCAGGGCTTGTATTTTCTGGCATTACGCAAATTAATTTATATCCGCGAACCTTTGCTGCCATCGCAAGTGAGATTCCGGTATTGCCACTAGTTGGCTCAAGAATTGTTGCACCAGGTTTGAGCAATCCACTCTTCTCGGCCTCATCGACCATTGAGATTGCAGTGCGATCCTTAATTGAACCAGTTGGATTACGATCTTCCATCTTGGCCCAGAGACGAACATTTGGCGCGGGTGAAAGACGCGGCAGACCGATCAGCGGGGTATTACCAACTGATGCTGCCAGCGAATCAAAGCGCGCCATTAAAACTACTTGCTGCCGCCAGCGACGGCAGGCAAGATGGTTACAGAGTCACCATCTTTGATTGCAGTATCTAGTCCGCCGAGGAAACGAACGTCCTCATCATTGACATAGATATTGATAAAGCGTCGGAGCGCTCCGTTTTCAAGAAGGCGCTCTGCTAAACCTGCATACTGCGCATCAAGATCAGAAATTACGGCGCTCAATGTTGCACCTGCCGCTTCAACAGACTTTTGATCTTTTGTGTAAGGGCGAAGAATTGTTGGGATACGTACCTCAATAGACATACCCGTATTATGACGAAAAGAAGGCTTATGGGGTAATTGAAACTTCTTCTTCCGTTACAACCCCATCAATGATGCGAAATGAGCGGAATTCTGTTGCAGGTGCAATCTCTTCGCGTGTAGAGACAAGTACATAGTGGGCACCTGGCTCGCCCGCATAGGCGATATCGGTCCGCGATGGGCGAGCTTCGGTCTCTGTATGTGAGTGATAGATGACGACAATCTCTTCATCTTTATCATCAACTTCGCGATAGAGAGCAAGCAGATCTTTCGGGTCAAATTCATAGAAAGTTGGTGAGTGAGCAGCATTAATCATCGGCTTAAGGCGCACTGGCGAATCAGAACCAACTGGCCCAAGAATTACTCCACAGCATTCGTCCGGATATTCAACGCGTGATTGTTCAAGAATTGCATCGACGATGCTCTGAGAAATTGTTAAAGCCATAGCTCGATTCTAATCTACTTCGCTCATCAAAGCTTCCAAGAGGGATTCTTGTAGCCATCCGAGCCAGCTATACACGGCATAAACACCGCGCATTGGATCATCGGGAGTCAAGAGTTCGAGATGTTCATAATTATTATCTTCAATCTTTAAGCGAACGCCCAATGCAAGACGTATGTCATTGAGTCCCCCGAGCCACGCATTAGCGCTGTCATGGTCGAGTTCGACATCTCCTTCTGGTGAACTTTTTAGCGCCATGCGAATCGAGATGGCATGGGCCTGCTTCTTACCCCGCAAGGTTGATTCGGTGTATCGACGAAATTCTGCAGCATCAACTTGATCAGCGTACGCATTCGGCAAGAGACGATGTAGAACTTCGTCATCTGGCGGTGAATCATGTGAGGTGATTCCGACAAGTGCAGCAAGTGGATCTTCATGTCCATGATCGACGCGTTCTGCTAAGAGTTCGATTATTTGTTCACAGAGATTGATCAGAACATCTTTCTCGCTCTCATCAAATTGAATGAGATAAGAATGTTCGCCGTGGCGCTTAAATCCGTCAGAGGCAGCCATCAGATAGCTTGATCTCCGCGCTGGATTGTTGCCCAGAGTCCGTATTCATGAAGACGCGCGACATCATGTTCCATCTCTTCGCGACCACCAGTTGAAACAACTGCTTTTCCTTCATTGTGCACCTGCAACATCAGCTCGGTTGCCTTTGCCTTTGAATATCCAAAAAGCTCCATAAAGACATATGTGACATAGCTTTGCAGGTTGACTGGGTCGTCCCAAACAATAGTTACCCAAGGAGAATTATTTGAAAAGATTTCACGGATTTGCGCTTCTACTGCATCCGCTGTCTTGACCATCACGGGTCTATTTAACCAACTCTGGGGTAAATGGGCCACGTATCAGAATAGAAAATTGTGGTGATGTTGTTACAGGGTAGAGATCTTGCGCTGCCGCACTAACTCGCAATGTGAGGACTCCGCGCTTTGCATTCTTTACGACAAGGCTGAACTCTCCCCGTGAATCTGTAGGAACCGGCGCACCGAGTGCAACCCACTTACCACTTGAGAAGGTCTCCAGTCTGATGAGATTCGCTTCGACGCGAGGTCTGATTGAGCCCGTGACAGTAATGCTCTCTCCTTGGCGAACCGAAGTTGGGGCAGATAAGAGAAGTAAACGTGAGACGGAAATATCTATCTCGTTACTTTGGCTATCAGTCAAAAATTCACTCTCTTTTGAAGCAATCCGCACCCTGGAATTTTGCCCCAAATAAATCTCTTTTGAGAACGTTCCGTTCTCATCTGTAGTTGCTGATGCAATTGTTTCCCAAGTATTACTCGCCTGGGAGTAGCGCTGGATTTCAACCGGTTCTTGCTTGACTGGTTGATTCTCTTTGATGGTTAGTGTGCCCGTAAGAGTGAGATTCTCCCCATAGCTAATTGCAGATTGGTCAACACTGAGCGTGGCCTTAACTTTGCTCTGAGCCAGAGCTTGCGCCACCTGTTTGATTCCGTCTAAGGCATTCTCATCTTCCATGCCCAAAGTCCACATGGCGATTCCACCTAATTTATATTTAGAAACTAGGGCCGCTCTCACAGATAGAGCGCGCTGATCTTGATACCACACTGTGCGTTTTACAGTGCACGATGTAGCAAGTCCTGTAGCAGTCTGACCGTTGTACTGCCTCTGATAATTAAATGTCATCTCTTGATGTTCTTCGTTGTACTGAGGCACAAAGCCAAGGGGGCCGCGATTATCACGCACCCAGCTCATGGGATGTTCTGTTCTGGCATTTACTTTATAGACCTTTGCCACGTTTGCAGGACAAACGCCATCAACTGAAGTAATCCAGTTTCGAACATAGCCAGGTAGACCTAAATAAACTTTCGATGCAGGCATTGCGGTAACCGCATACTGAATCGTTTTTTCAGTCCATGCCAGCGGGCCAATTGGTCCAGGCCTTGCAACCGAGAAGTCATATCCCATAAAACGAAGTCGATCTATATAAGGCCCAATCTTTGCCCACTCATAGAAGTAATAGCCTTTACGCGCCTCAGTAGGATTCCAGACGTACGGCGTTGAGACTGATAACAATTTATTCTTTGCACGCAAAGACATAGATAAATCTTTTACAAGTGCTACCCATGCCACAGCAGTCTTTTTCCATGTTGAAGATTTATCAGTAAAAGCAAACCCTTCAAAATCTAAGTCAATTCCAGCAAAATTATTATTGACGACCAGGGCAGTGATGAGCGTGACCATCTCGGCTCGCGATTTAGGGTCAGCCATTAAGCCTGATAAGACATTCTCTTCAGTGCCGTCGGTGATAGTAGGTATCGCTTTGATACCGAGAGCAGTGAGTGAATCTATGACCACTGAAGGTTTTGCACCTTTAGATCCGACAAATGGCGTATACAAATCTGTAATTCGCATTTTCTTACTTGTCGGGTTGTATTTCATCGTGTACCAAAATGGCATTACTTCTTGAATATATGCCGTATTCGTTTCAATACTCGCAAGTGACCTAGCAGTTGAGTAGTAAGGCATCCACCCGGAAAGAATTTTTCGCGCTACTTCATCGGCGTTAGCTGGCGCAGATGGGAAGAGAGTTGCAAAGAGAACAACAATCAGTGATGTATAGACCGAGCGCGGGAACTTCACTTTATATTTTATTCACTATCTTCTGGGCCCTTGCGAAGCCCTTCGAAGATATCTTTACATGTCGGGCAGATTGGATAATTAGATGGATCGCGTGATGGCACCCATTTCTTTCCGCAGAGCGCCTTCACAGCTTTTCCTGTTACAGCTGATTCGACGACCTTCTCTTTCTTGATGTAATGCGCGAAGAGGTCGTGGCCACCATCGGAATCTTGAGTCTTTGGCGCGGTCTTGGTGCGCTCATCAGTAAAAAATCCCATATCGCGAGTTTACCGTTGCAAGGCGTGAAGTGAGGCTGAACCGAGCGAGTGGTTAAATGGTGAAAACCGTGTGAAATGAGGGCGCTATTGAAGACCATTCTTAATGGTTAAACTTGCGCGGTGAAGGATTTATTAAAGACTGAAGATCTATCAAGAGACGATATTGAGCTCTTGCTGGCCACTGCCGCAGACTTTGCCGAGAATCCACTTCGCGCTGATACCGCTCTACGCAATAAGAGCGTCGCTATCTATATGACGAAGCCTTCAACTAGAACCCGCTTGGCATCTGAGACTGCGGTTGCGCATCTTGGTGGAACTCCGATTTTCTTGCGCGGAGATGAACTTCAATTGGGTCGCGGAGAAACCATCGCTGACACAGCTCGAATCATGAGCGGTTACTGTGATGCCATCATTATTCGTACCTTTGCACAGAGTGATGTCGATGAGTTAGGTAAATTTGCAACTGTTCCGGTAATCAATGGACTTACAGATACAGATCATCCAACGCAGTTGTTGGCCGATTGGGCAACCATCCGCGAAAACTTTGGAAGCGATATTTCAGGTAGAAAGTTTGTCTATCTAGGTGATGGAAACAATATGGCCCATGCCTGGTTAATTATGGGAGCCATTATGGGAGCACATGTTGTTGCAGCCACGCCTTCAGGAAAATTTGCACCAGATGCAGCTGTTATCGCCAAAGCAAAAGAGATAGCCAAGAGTTCTGGCGCTACAGTTGAAGTGACTTCGGATGCTGAAGCTGCTGCAAAAGGCGCCAGCGTTCTCTACACAGATGTCTGGATGTCAATGGGGGATCCCGAGGACGAGCGCAAAGAAAAGTTTGCCGCTCTCACTCCTTTTGCAATTAACGACAATCTAATGTCACTTACTGCAGATGACTCAATCTTTATGCACTGCTTGCCAGCCCATAGAGGCGAAGAAGTTGAAGCTTCAGTAATCGATGGGCCACAATCAGTAATCTGGCGCGAAGCTTTTCATCGCAGAACAACTATTCAAGCACTTCTTTATCACCTCACACGTGGCGAGATTAAAGGTCGTTAGCTAGAAAGTTTTGCTTAAGACTCCTGCATATCTGTTGGTGCGCCATGGACGTCAAGAATCTCTTTTGCGCCGTGATTATTGTTATTCCCCGGGGTATCTCCGCCCAATTTTCCTGTGCGATTGAGCCTTGATCCATTCTCTTGGCGCTTGGCATCAGCCTTATAAATAGCAGGAATAGAGCCCAAGAGACCCTTCTGGAAATCTTCAAATGCCTGAAGGACTTCGCGCTTTGTATTCATGACAAATGGCCCCATCCACGCAACAGGTTCTTTAATTGGCTGGCCACCGAGGATAAAGAGTTCAAGATTTGGTGATCGTGATTCTTGCTGTTGCGCAGCGCGAATAACGATTGCATCTCCTTCACCAAATACTGTCAATTGACCCATCGATACTGGGCGCTGTTCTTCACCAACAAAACCATGGCCTGACATTGTGTAGACAAGTGCGTTGTAATCCTTGCGCCACGGCAGACGAAGTTCAGCCCCTGGTGCAATAGTTGCGTGAATCAATGTGATTGGTGTCTGCGTTGTACCAGGACCAACATGTCCATCAACTTCACCGGCAATAACGCGAAGAAGTGTTCCGCCATCTTGTGTTGTCAAAAGTGCAACATCATTTGCGCGAACATCTTGATATGCAGGTGGAGACCACTTTTTAGCAGCAGGAAGATTTACCCACAACTGAAAACCATGAAAGAGTCCGCCAGACATCACCAAAGATTCAGGTGGTGTCTCAATATGAAGAATTCCTCCGCCGGCAGTCATCCATTGTGTGTCGCCGTTACTAATTGTTCCGCCGCCACCATTTGAATCTTGGTGATCAAAGATTCCATCAATAATGTATGTGACAGTTTCAAATCCGCGGTGTGGGTGCCAAGGAGTTCCTTTTGGCTCACCTGGTGCGTATTCAACTTCGCCCATTTGATCCAAGTGAATAAATGGATCAAGCTCTGCAAGATCTACGCCAGCAAATGCGCGACGAACCGGAAAACCTTCGCCCTCAAAACCTTGCGGCGCAGTTGTAATACTTTTAATTGTGCGCGCACGTAACCCAGCACCCGCTGAAATTCTTGGCAGGATTGTTATATCGCTAACTGTTACTGCTGGCATCGCATTCTCCTTGGCTTCGTCTATATGCTCTAATAATAGTTGAAAGTTCAACTACATTCAACCCAGAACGACTTGAGCGCAGATTACTTGAGACAGATGAAGAAATAGCAAGGAAACCAGGGCCGTAGAATGGCCCTGTGAACAAGCATGCACCTCAACTTCAGAAGGTAATCCTCTATTACTGCTTCACGCCATTAGAGGATCCTCATGCTATTCAGCTCTGGCAGAAACAGCTCTGCGAATCATTGGGGCTCAAGGGACGAATCATTATCTCTAAGCATGGCATCAATGGAACTGTCGGTGGCGATATGGCCGCAGTTAAAAGATATGTGAAGATGACTCGTCAATATTCTGGATTTAAGAAAATTGTCTTTAAGTGGTCAGATGGAACCGGCAATGACTTCCCTCGACTTCAGGTGCGTGTTCGTAAAGAGCTAGTTGGCTTTGGTGATCCAGATGTAATTAAGGTTGACGAGAATGGCGTAAAGAACGGTGGGGTTCATCTTCGCCCATACCAGGTCGATCAATTAGTTAAAGAGCGTGGCGATGATGTTGTCTTCTTTGATGGTCGCAATGCCTATGAAGCCAAAATTGGTAAGTTTAAAAATGCCATCATTCCTGATGTGCAGACATCACATGACTTTATCGAAGAGATAAAGAGCGGTAAGTACGACGACATTAAAGATAAGCCAATTGTCACTTATTGCACTGGCGGTATTCGTTGCGAAATTCTCTCAGCGGTGATGGTTGAGAATGGCTTTAAAGAGGTTTATCAAATCGATGGCGGAATCGTTAAGTATGGTGAGAAGTTTGGCAACGATAGCCACTGGGAAGGCTCCCTCTATATCTTTGATGATCGAATGGTTCATGACTTCTCGGAAAATCCTGAAATAATTGGTGAATGCGTTAAATGCAGTGCTGCAACTAAGCACTTCCGCAATTGCAATTCTGCATCGTGCCATCAGCTCATTCTTCTCTGTGACACATGTGCCGCTCTACCCAGCAATCTCACTTGTAATCACACAGTCAATAAGAAGCGTCGCGACCGCGAATTCGTCGGTTAGGCAGAGCCACCCATGATTGATTGGCCCGTCAACCTACCCACTTTAAATTCTCGCACTACTGGTGCTGATGCAATGATTTTGCGCCCGTTGCAAGAGAGCGATATCGACCCAATTTTTCAGGCCTGCCAAGACCCATTGATTCCTGCATTTACCCGCGTGCCTTCACCTTATGACCGCGAGATGGCGGTGGACTTTGTTCGCGAATCCGCATTTGCTTATCTCAATCGCCTAGCAGTCTCTTTTGCTATTGAGGTAGATGGTGAATTCGCAGGCACGATTGGGCTGCATACTCTAAAGCTCAGCGATCATTGCGCCGAAGTTGGCTATTGGATTGCTGGAGCACATCGCGGAAAAGGAATCTGCACCGAGGCTCTTATTCTGCTGACAGATTTTTCACTTAATGTAATGCAATTTCGACGGTTAGAGGCTCTTGCCGATGTTGAGAACATCGCATCACAGAGAGTTATGGAGAGAGCGGGATATAACCGTGAAGGAATTCTGCAAGCTAGAGCCACAAGACCTGACGGGCGCCAAATTGATATGGCACTCTTCTCCAAGGTAAAGAGCGAGGGAAAGTAAATGGAAGATCTAGCATTAATCGTGACAATAGTGATGTCAGTGCTTCTACTCTCAGGACCAATCACTCTTGGACTCACAAGCCCGAAAGCTCAGCTCTACACAGCTGATCGAACAGCCCTAAAGATCATTCGACGTGTAGTCGCATTAACTTTTGGAATAATCGGAATCTTTATCGCAATCCAATTCTTATTTGAAGGTTTGCCAATGATGACGAAATTCTTTGCACTCATCGCGCTTATTGGAAATATCTACGCCTTTAGACGAGAGATTAAATTTATCCAAGGCTAACAACACCTATCACTAAAAAGCGTGGTGGAGGTTTTTCGCAATCAGAGATTGCGTCAACCTTCCACTCCTCGTTCGGAAGAAAAGTGCAAGCACTTTTCGTTCCTCACTCGTCGTGTCTCTCAATTGGTGGAGGTGCCGGGAATCGAACCCGGGTCCTTCAGAGCTCAAACAGGGCTTCTACGTGTGTAGTGTAATTAACGCTTTCTCAGTCCTGAATCTCTTATACACAAGTATTCAACGAACTCAGTTACGAAACTGTTCTCCCTACGTGTTCGCAACGCCACGCAGATGAAAAGCTCTCTAGCGACGCCAGATTCCAGAGCGAGAGCGCCCCTGGGCTGACGGATTTGGAACTAGCTTATGCAGCTAGTGCGAAATCACTGCGACTGTTGTCTGCAGTTATGTGTGCACAGGTTTCATGGTTTACGAGATCATCCCGGCTTCCTCGACACGCTTCCCCTGTCTCAACAGCTAAAGTCGAGACCGTTCACCCCCTATGTAATTGTCTTTCATAGGTAAGTGTACGGAGGAGCACTGACAGATGCGAAATTCCCCTCACAATATGCGCCTACGAAGCTCTGGTGCGATGCCCATCTGATGAATTAGCGGCATAAAAACTTGGCAGATCTCCGAACTCGCAGGATTGGAACTCTTTGCCTAATTAGAAATCTTTGCCGGATTGGCGACGAGACATTTCGCGATTGATCTCGCGAGTTGCTTGCGCTTCCATCAGCGAATCACGCTTATCGTGGGCTTTCTTTCCCTTTGCAAGGGCAATCTCAACTTTGGCGCGACCATCTTTAAAGTAAAGCTGCAGTGGAACAAGTGTCGTTCCTGAATCTTTCATCTTGCCATTGAGCTTACGAATCTCTTCGCGGTGAACGAGCAGCTTTCGCTTGCGGCGTGGGGTGTGGTTTGTCCAGGTTCCTTCTGTGTATTCAGGGATATGAACACCATGCAGCCAGAGCTCGCCATTTTCAATCATCGCAAAACCATCGATGAGAGATGCGCGACCTGCGCGAAGTGACTTTACTTCGGTGCCGGTAAGGACGATTCCGCATTCGTAGGTATCGAGAATCGAGTAGTCATGGCGCGCTTTTTTATTCTGCGCGATGAGTTTCTGACCCGTCTCTTTCACCATGGTAGTTACACCTTGAGGTAACGGCGCAAGGTAATCGCTGATGCAACGATTGACACAAAGAGACCAACGCCGAGCAAGATTGCTGATGAGATCCAGACCTGCTGCCATTCAAAGAATTTTGTGAAAGTCAGAAGTGGCGCAACATTGGTATCAACAACATATTTCAAACCTGATAGCAACCCTGTTGCAAAGCCCCATCCGAGGATTGCTGAGAAAACACCTTCAAGTAAGAACGGCAACTGAATTGACCAAGAAGATGCACCTACAAGCTTCATCACGCCAGTCTCACGGCGGCGGTTAAATGCTGCGATGCGAAGGGTGTTAGAGATAAGAAGTGCTGCAGTCAAAACTGAGAAGAGTCCAACAATCAAAGCACCGTTACGAAGAACGTCCAGGAGTCGGAAGAACTTCTCCAAAATACTGCGCTGATCTTGCACGATATCTACCCCAGGGCGGCCAGAGAAGGCGCTGACAACAACATCAAATTGCGTTGGATCCGTTAACTTCACACGGAAAGATTCAGGAAGCTGATCTGCTGTCACATTCTGTGCAATTGCAGAATCTGCAAAGCGCTCCTTAAAGCGTGCAAAAGCCTCTGTCTGTGATTCGTAGAAGACGCTATCAACAACAGGGAGCGCCTCTAAATCAGCCTTAATTGCTGTGCGCTGTTCTTCTGTGACAACACCCGCAACGCATGTTGGAGATTCAGAGAGCGTCCCGCAGAGAAATACTGAAACTTCAATCTTGTCATACCAATAATCCTTCATCGCATTTACTTGAGCATTGGAGAGCAATCCAATACCAAGCAATGAAAGTGAGATAGCAACGGTGACGACGACAGCAAATGTCATAGTGAGGTTACGGCGAAGTCCGATACGAACTTCTTTAAAGAGAAAACCTGCGCGCATTTTTTATCCCCTAGCCCTTAACCGGTGTATCCATAGACGCCACGAACCTGATCGCGGATAACGTGACCGCCATCGAGTTCGATAACGCGCTTACGCATCTGATCAACAATTCCTGAATCGTGTGTTGCCATCAAAACAGTTGTTCCCTCGCGATTAATGCGATCGAGAAGTTTCATGATTCCAACTGAAAGTTCTGGGTCAAGGTTTCCGGTTGGTTCGTCAGCGATAATAATTGGTGGCTTTGTTACATAGGCACGAGCGATAGCTACACGTTGTTGTTCTCCACCAGAAATCTCTGATGGCAGACGATCTGCCTTATCTTCTAGCCCAACGAGTTCAAGCATCTCTGGGATCTCGCGGTTGATCTCTTTCTGCGAATATCCAAGGACGTGAAGTGAAAATGCGATGTTCTCTGCAATTGTCTTATTAGGAAGCAATCTAAAGTCTTGAAAGACGGTGCCGAGCTGACGGCGAAGTTCTGGCACCTTATGGTTTGCCAGCTTGCCAAGGTCTTTACCTGCAACGTGAATGATGCCCGAAGTCGGACGCTCTTCACGGAGGATAAGGCGCAAGAAGGTGGACTTACCAGAACCTGATTTTCCAACAAGGAAGACAAACTCACCTTTGGTGATTTCCAGGCTCACGCTATCGAGAGCTGGGCGCTCTTGACCGGCGTAGACCTTTGTAACATTCTCAAAGCGAATCAATCTGAACTCCTTCTGTTATCCAGCCTGAGTTTAGGGTATCGAGC
>JBIKSV010000105.1:0-3566 GCA_044348425.1 Candidatus Planktophila sp.
CGCACCTTCAAGTGGGATCGCGATTAATCCTGCCGCTCGCCACCCTTAAAGGCAGATTCTCGCTCCTGCTGGCCCTCTCACTCCTCTTCACGCTCTCTACTGCTCCGACTCTTACAGCAGCCACAACTTCAGCCAAACCGACAGCTACTGCGAAGGCAACTGCAAAGCCAAAGCCGACAGCGAAGCCAACTGCTAAGCCAAAGCCCGCCGCTACAGCGAAGGCAACTGCGAAGCCAAAGGCAACGCCAAGTGCCACAAAGAAAGCACCCGTGAAGAAAAAAGTCGTAAAGAAGAAACCGGTAAAAAAGAAGAAGCGGATTAGCCTCACACCTGCGCCAGCTCCTGCTTGGCCACCTAAAGGATTTACTGTTACAGAAGATGTCTATGCCAAGGTTCCATCGAAGCTCAGCGAAATTGTTGGAGTTATCTCTACACAGCCATATCTGGCTAAGCAGGTAAAGAGTTGTGAAACATATATCTGTGGCTATGTACAGGTTGCCTCAGTTTCAGGTTGTCTCTGGTGGGAAGCGCTATCAACCATTGTTGCTGGCGATGGTCGCAAACTAGGTGATCTCAAAACTGCCCATGGCGGAAGCAATCCACGCGAGATACGAACTTTTATTATCATCTCACCTGAGCCAGTAGCAAGCAGATCAAAGTCAGTCTTAACTTCAGTAATCTGCCACCGCAACTCTCGCGATACTACAAACCCATCAACCCAGTATTCCAAGGTTGAAAGTTCTACATCAACTAGTAACTAATAACTAAAGTCTTGTTGGGTTAGCGGTTGGCACCCGGAACCCAGAGTTGATCACCAACGCTCTTATTTGCAACACGGGCAAGAACGAAGAGAAGATCTGAAAGTCGGTTGAGATACTTTGCAGTCAATGGATTGACGCCACCCCCAAATGCATGAATCGCTGTCCAAGTGCGACGCTCTGCACGACGAACAACAGTACGCGCAACATGTAAATGAGCTGCAGCAGGAGTTCCAGAAGGAAGCACAAAAGATCTCAGCGGTTCTAGATCAGCGTTATAAGCATCGATTGAATCTTCGATATATGTAATCTGGCTCTCAAGAACACGCAGCGGTTCAAACTCTGGCTTATCAACAACTGGCGTGCAGAGGTCTGCTCCAACATCAAATAAATCATTTTGAATTCTTACCAATAAAATTCGCACATCTTCTGAGAGGTTATCTGTAGAGAGCACAACTCCAATAGAAGAGTTAGCTTCATCAACAGTTGCATAAGCTTCGAGGCGAGGATCATTCTTTGAAGTGCGGCTCATATCTCCGAGAGCCGTAGTTCCGTCATCGCCAGTCTTTGTATAAATACGTGTCAGATTAACCATGTGCCTAGCCTAATAGTCTTCTCGCTTATTGCCACCCTTAAAGTAGACTCATGCCATGAGCTCAGCCCCTGGTACCGCTAATGGCTCGCTCGCGACCCATGACCGCTTCCGCATCACAGGTGGGGCCCGCCTCAAGGGCGAAGTCTGCGTAACAGGTGCAAAGAATTCGGTACTCAAGCTGATGGCAGCAGCGCTTCTGGCGCAGGGAAAGACCACAATCTCCAATGTTCCCGATATCGCCGATGTTGAGATTATGTCTGATCTTTTAACGCGCTTGGGCTGCACTCTGACCCGAAGTGACGACGAGCTTTTTATTCATGTACCTGCAAAACCTCACCATCGCGCAGATTACGAATTAGTACGAAAGATGCGCGCCTCAATCAATGTACTCGGCCCTCTTGTGGCCCGTTTGGGGCGTGCAGAAGTTGCTCTGCCAGGTGGAGATGCAATTGGCTCTCGCGGAATCGACTTTCATATCAAAGGCTTACAAGCAATGGGGGCAAGTGCCCATATCGAACACGGGTACGTTATTGCAGAAGCCCCAAAGGGACTTACCGGAGCCGAAGTAACTCTCGATTTTCCTAGCGTTGGCGCAACTGAAAACATTATGACTGCAGCTGTCCTTGCTAAAGGTGTGACCACAATTGATAACGCAGCACGTGAGCCCGATATCGTTGATCTCGGCGAATTTCTTATTGCGATGGGCGCTAAAATTGAAGGGCTTGGTACCCCGCTGATTACCATCACCGGCGTTAAAAAGTTAAACCCAGCCAGTCATCGCGTTGTCACCGACCGCATCATCGCCGGCACCTGGGCCTTTGCAGCTGCTATCACTCAAGGTGACATCACAATCCATGGCGCGCGCGCCGATCATATGGAAGTTATGTTAGATAAGTTGTCATCGGCTGGCGCAATAATCACAACCACTTCAGATGGCGTACGCGTAAAGATGGATCATCGCCCACGTGCCATCGATGTAGCAACTCTGCCGTATCCTGGATTTGCGACAGACCTTCTGCCATTTATCATTGCTATGAACTCCGTCGCAGATGGCCATTCAATCGTTACCGAAAATGTATTTGAATCACGTTTTATGTTTGTCAACGAACTCGTCAGATTAGGCGCACAAATTACGATTGACGGCCATCACGCCTCTATCGATGGAATCCCTGAACTCTCTGGCGCCCCAGTTGAAGCTACCGATATTCGCGCCGGTGCCGGATTAATCTTGGCCGCACTGGTGGCCGAAGGCGAAAGTACCGTCAATGGCGCATTTCACGTCGATCGCGGCTATCCGCTCTTTGCAGAGCAGTTGCGCGCACTCGGCGCAAAAGTCACTCGCGAATAAATTTCTGGCATAAAAAAGACCTGCATATGCAGGTCTTTTTTTATTTAATTGTTTAAGCAACTGACTCAGTCAGAATCGAAACGCGATTATTGTTGACTGAGAGGAATCCACCTTTAACATTAAATTCCTTTGTAGTGCCATCTGAGACCTTGATGCTTACTAGTCCGTCAACGAGTACGCCAAAGAGTGGTGTGTGACCAGGCAAAACACCGAGGTCACCTCCGGTTGTACGGGCGAGCACGAAGTTAGCCTCACCTGTCCAGACCTGCTCAGTTGGCGATACCAACGCGACTTTTAGGCTCATGGCTTACTTCTTAGCCAATTCAGCTGCATTGCGCTCTACATCATCGAGACCACCGCACATAAAGAATGCCTGCTCTGGAACGTGATCATACTTTCCATCTGCAAGTGCTTCGAATGCATCGATTGTGTCAGCGATTGGAACGTATGAACCGTCGATACCTGTAAAGACCTTCGCCACGAATGTGTTCTGTGACAAGAAGCGCTGAATACGACGTGCACGTCCTACGAGAATGCGATCTTCTTCTGACAATTCATCGATACCCAAGATAGCGATGATGTCCTGAAGATCCTTGTAACGCTGCAAGATCTGCTTGATGCGGTTAGCAACCTTGAAGTGGCGCTCACCGATGTAGCGTGGATCGAGAATACGAGATGTTGAGTCAAGTGGATCCACAGCTGGGTAGATACCAAGCTCTGAAATCGGACGAGAGAGAACAGTTGTCGCATCCAAGTGGGCGAATGTTGTGTGTGGAGCAGGGTCGGTAATATCGTCAGCAGGAACGTAAATTGCCTGCATAGATGTAATTGAGTGACCACGTGTTGATGTGATGCGCTCCTGAAG
>JBIKSV010000106.1:0-3532 GCA_044348425.1 Candidatus Planktophila sp.
AGATCAAATCTCGTGGCGACATCATTATCTTTATCGATGAAATTCACACACTTGTTGGCGCTGGCGCTGCAGAAGGTGCAATCGATGCTGCCAGCATCTTGAAGCCAATGCTTGCGCGTGGTGAGCTCCAGACAATTGGTGCAACAACCCTTGATGAGTACCGCAAGCACATCGAAAAAGATGCGGCACTCGAGCGTCGCTTCCAACCAATTCAAGTTAAAGAACCTTCAGTGGCGCACACCATCGAAATTCTCAAGGGTCTCCGCGATCGCTACGAAACACATCACCGTGTATCAATTACCGATGGTGCTCTTGCAGCTGCTGCAAATATGGCAGATCGTTATATCTCTGATCGCTTCTTGCCAGATAAGGCGATTGACCTTATCGATGAGGCTGGTTCACGCCTTCGTATCAAGCGAATGACTGCCCCTGCCGAACTCCGCGAATTCGATGTCAAAATCGCTGATGCTCGTAAGTCAAAAGAGTCTGCAATCGATGGACAAGATTTTGAGGGTGCTGCAGCTTTCCGCGATCAAGAGAAGACTTTGATTCAGGAACGCAGCGAAGCAGAGAAGAACTGGAAGGCGACTGATTTAGATAAGGTCACTGAAGTTGATGAAGAACTCATCGCCCAGGTTCTCTCAGCATCAACTGGAATTCCGGTCTTTAAGTTAACTGAAGAAGAGACAGCACGTCTGCTTCGTATGGAGGAAGAACTCCACCGCCGCGTTATTGGTCAGGATCAAGCAATTAAGGCGTTGTCACAAGCGATTCGTCGTACTCGCGCTGGTCTAAAAGATCCTAAGCGCCCAGGTGGCTCATTTATCTTCGCCGGTCCTTCTGGCGTTGGTAAGACCGAACTCTCTCGCACCCTCGCCTCATTCCTATTTGGAGATGAGAGCGCACTTATTCAATTAGATATGTCTGAATACTCAGAGCGCCATACCGCCTCACGCCTCTTTGGAGCTCCTCCAGGATATGTTGGCTATGACGAAGGTGGTCAGCTCACTGAAAAGGTGCGCCGTCGCCCGTTCTCAGTTGTTCTCTTCGATGAAATCGAGAAGGCCCACCCCGATATCTTCAACTCACTTCTTCAGGTCCTTGAAGATGGTCGCCTCACAGATTCACAGGGTCGTACCGTCGACTTTAAGAACACAATCATCATTATGACAACCAACCTCGGTACCCGAGATATTTCGAAATCTCTCGGCCTAGGTTTCTCAAACAATGATGATGACCTCACAAATTACGATCGCATGAAGGGTAAGGTGACAGAAGAGCTCAAGAATCATTTCCGTCCTGAATTCCTCAACCGTATCGATGATGTCATCGTCTTCCACCAGCTCAACAAGGAGCAGATTCAGCATATTGTTGATTTGATGGTCGCCAATCTTGATGAGCGCCTGAAGTCAAAAGATATGGGAATCGAACTTACCCAAGCAGCAAAAGATCTCCTTGGCGCTCGTGGTTATGACCCACTTCTTGGTGCTCGCCCATTGCGTCGCGTAATTCAGCGAGAGATTGAAGATTCACTCTCAGAGCGCATCTTGTTCGGCGAACTCAAAGCTGGCGAAATTATTGTGGTTGATGTTGAGGGCGAAGACGCTGCGGCAACCTTTACCTTTACTGGATCTCCTAAGGCGACAATGCCAGATTCACCAGAAGATCTAGCCGAAGCGCCAACTGTTTAATCAACTTAGGCTCTATCACTTATTGGGGCAGCGAGAAGATTCCTTTTCGCTGCTCTTCAATAAGACCGTCATCAAGTAAAGTTAAAATCGCTTTCTCTACTTGAGATGGTACATCCCATAAAAGATTGATTTCTCGCCGACTTAACTTCGGGTTATCTCGAAGCGCCTGCACAATAGTTCCGCGACATTGTCGATCTGTTCCATGCCAGCTCTGACTACGTTTTACACGCTCAGAAGATGGATAATCGAGACTACGCCACTGGCATTTATCAGCAACTGGGCAACGCCCGCAGAGCGGTTTCTTAGCGGTACAAATCAACGCTCCCAGCTCCATCGTTGCAGCGGCCCAAAGATGAGCTTTCTTATCTGGAACGTATTGCGCATACTCAACTCGTTCTGCCTTTGTCGGCGCAGCGGTCGGTGCCTCTTCTCCTTTATATAAACGAGAGAAGAGTCGCCTGATGTTGATATCCAAAACAAGAGACTTTCCTTGAAAGGCAAAAGCAACTATCGCGGCTGCTGTGTACTCACCAATCCCCGGTAACTTTCTTAGTTCAGTTTCATCATTTGGAATGACGCCTTTGAGCTCGGATGTGATCATCTTTGCGCATTCATGTAATCGCAAGGCACGACGTGGATAGCCCAATCTTCCCCAGGCAGTTATAACCTCTGCTGGAGTTGCTTTAGCTAAATCCGCAGCGGTGGGCCACCGCTTCATCCACTCTTGATAGATTGGCAAGACACGTTGAACAGGGGTCTGCTGCAACATAATCTCTGAAACCAGCACACCCCAGGCATCACTCTTTCGCCACGGTAAATCACGCTTATTCTCTTTAAACCAACTGGTGATTTCCTTCTCGTACATTATTCACCGTTAATTTTTACGCGAGTGAGTGCTTGATCAAGTCGACCAACCTCAACTATCTCCATCCCTGCGATTACAACATCAGAACCGAGAGGGACAAGCGCTCTCTTAAAACCTAAACGATATGCCTCGGCCAAGCGGCGTGAAACGCCACTTACTTTACGAATCTCTCCAGCTAAACCAACTTCACCGATAGCAACAAGATCTGCCGGTAGCGCCAATCCCTTTGCAGCAGATGCAACCGCAAGTGCCAGTGCAAGATCTGCAGCAGGTTCGGACATCTTCATTCCACCAACAGTTGCTGCGTAGACATCACGCCCTCCTACTTTGACATGAGCGCGAAGTTCTAGGACCGCCAGTGTCATTGAGGTACGGGCTGAATCAAGGCCGCTTGTTACGCGACGAGCGTTGCCAAAATCATTCTCGCGTCCAGCGCTGACTAGCGCTTGAATCTCTGCAAGTAATGGACGGCGCCCTTCAAGCGTGACAGTGACACATGTTCCTGGCACCGGTTCTGCATGTCGAGATGTAAAGAGTCCTGTTGGATCTAAGACGCTCTCAATTCCGGTGTCACTGAGGTCGAAACAACCAACTTCATCACTTGCCCCAAATCGATTTTTAATCGCGCGAATCAAACGTAAGCGAGAGTGGCGTTCGCCTTCAAATTGCAGAACCACATCAACAATATGTTCTAGCAACCTTGGACCAGCGATAGACCCATCTTTTGTGACGTGGCCTACCAAGAGCAGAGTGATGTCGCGGTCTTTACAGATGCGAATAAGTGCGCCAGCTACTTCGCGCACTTGTGTGACACCGCCAGGGGTTCCATCTGCCGTAGAAGATCCAATTGTTTGAATTGAGTCGATAATCAAAAGTTCTGGCTTTACGGTATCGATATGTGAAATCACTGCACCTAAATCTGTTTCAGATGCCAAGAAGAGGTTGGGATCGATTGCCTTGATTCGCTCAGCACGTA
>JBIKSV010000029.1:0-13806 GCA_044348425.1 Candidatus Planktophila sp.
AAGTTCGAGCAAGAGAATCTGAAAACGCGCTTGTTGTCCGCCCGATAACGATGAGAATTTCTGCTCTGCTTGTTGATCAATCTCGTATTTGCGCAGCACAGATTTAGCTGGACCTAATTGAAGTGAATGCATCTCCCACAAGATTTCAAGAAGGGTCTTGCCCTCAAATTCTGGATGCGCATGAGTCTGAGCAAAGTAACCAACTTCAATTCGTGCACCCAGTTTAAATGTTCCGGTGTATTTCATATCTTCACCAGAGATAAGTCTAAAGAAGTGTGACTTTCCGGTTCCGTTCTTACCCAAAACTGCGATGCGATCTTGAAAGAAGACTTCGAAATTAAATGGCTTAGTGAGGTATTCGCCAGAACCATTTTCAATTGCAACATTCTCAAATGTGAGTGCGCGCAGACCAGTGCGACCACCTTTGAGGCCAACTCGAACATCTTGCTCGATAGGTGGCGCAACAGGTGCGCCAGCTTCTTCAAATTTACGTAAACGAGTCTGCATCGCATGATACTTATTTGCCATATCAGGTGAGATCGCAGCTTGTACTTGTAGCGTTTTTACCAATTGAATCAATCGCTCATGTTCTTGCTCCCAGCGCAGCAACATTTCGGCAAAACGAGCATTGCGTGCTTTACGAGCTTCATGCCAAGTTGAGAATTTTCCACCGTGAATCCATGCGGTATTGCCGCTGATTCCTTGTTCGAGAGCAACGATTCGGGTCGCGGTATTTTCTAGAAGCTCGCGATCATGGCTGACAAAGAAGACAGTTTTCTTCGTCTCATTGATGACTTTCTCAAGCCATCGCTTTGAAGGTACGTCGAGATAGTTATCTGGCTCATCAAGAAGCAGAACTTCCTCTGGTCCTTCGAGCAATGCTCGGACGACTAATTTTTTCTGTTCGCCACCGGATAAAGTGCTCACCAACCGCTCTGAGACTTCATCGAAAGTTTTGCCGAGCATCTCGGTACAACAGACATCCCAGATGACTTCGTAGTCGTATCCCCCGACATCTCCCCATTCGATAATTGACTGGGCATATGCCATCTGAGATTTTTCAGAATCCTCAAGGTTCATGGCAGCTTCTGTCGCTAAAACTTTGGCAGCTGCATCACGGATATTTTTTGGAGCGACAGATAATAAGAGCTGGCGCACAGTTGTTTCATCACGTACCGAACCAATGAATTGGCGCATTACTCCGAGACCACCGGTAATCGATACGGCGCCTTCATCTGGTGAAATATCACCGCAGATCATGCGAATAAGAGTCGTCTTACCCGATCCATTGGGGCCAATTAGAGCAACTTTCGCACCATCACCAACACGGAAGGAAACATCGTTAAGCAGTACTCGTCCATCCGAGAGTGAATACTCGACACCGCTTACATCGATATGGCCCACTGATTAATCACTCGCCTCTCTTGGCAACAGTGATCTGGGCTCGCTCTAACAACAAGTCATCTGATGGATAATCCACTTGATATAGCGTTAGTCCGCGTGCTGGAAATACGAGCGAATCAGAGACTCGTTCTTTATTTTCAAGGAGCTCTGTAATCCATTCAACTGGCTTGCGGCCATCTGCAACGCAGACGATAGCGCCCACCAAATTGCGCACCATTGAGTAACAGAAGGCATCTGCAACGACATCTGCAACCAATAGTCCTTCGGAGTTGCGTACCCAGTGATATTTTTCAAGGCTACGTGTTGTGGTGCCTCCTTGTTTGAACTTACAGAAGGCTGCAAAATCATGTGTGCCTAGCAATAACTCTGCGGCTTGATTCATTATCTTTTCATCAAGGTGGCGGTACCAAGGCGCCACATCAAAGCGCTGAGCCGGCGTGATTACCTGGTTTGCATCAAGAATTTTATAAGTGTATTTACGGCGTAGCGCCGAAAAGCGGGCATGAAAACCTGGCGGGGTATCGGAAATTTCAACAATCCGGATATCTTCATCAAGAATGCGATTAAGTTTGTACCGCAGATCGATAAAACTCATATCATCGGCAAGCGGTGCCTCAGGAATATCTACATGGATTACTTGCCCTGTGGCATGGACTCCAGCATCGGTACGCCCTGCAACTATTGAATCAACGTCATATCTAACGATCCGCGAAATCGCTTCTTCCACCATATCTTGCATAGTGCGCTTGCCTGGCTGCGTTGCCCAACCCGAGAAGTTGGTACCGTCATAGGCGACATCTAGGCGTAAACGACGAAACCCACTCTCTGGAAAGAGAGTGGGTTCGGCCATTAAACGTTTACGTTCTTAGATGAGTAACGAATTACTTATCTGTAACGAGCTCAATCACTGCCATAGGAGCGTTATCGCCCTTACGTGGACCGATCTTTGTAATGCGTGTGTATCCACCTTCGCGGTTAGCGAATGTTGGAGCAATCACTGTGAAGAGCTGATGTACGACGGTCTTGTTAGAGATACGTGCAAGAACCTGACGACGAGCTGGAAGGTCACCCTTCTTGCCGAAGGTAATTAACTTTTCAGCAAGTGGACGAAGACGCTTAGCCTTTGCCTCAGTTGTTGTGATCTTTCCGTGCTCGAACAACTGCTCAGCAAGGGTACGTAGAATCAAACGCTCATGTGATGGGCCTGAACCCAGACGTGGGCCTTTAGTTGGCTTTGGCATTTTTTTCTCCCTTATGCCTGATCTGCATCAGCGAAGTCTTCATCTGCTGCATTGTAGTTCTGGTGTTGTGATGGATCGAAACCTGCTGGTGAGTCCTTGAGAGACATTCCCATTGAGTGAAGCTTCGCCTTGATCTCATCGATTGATTTTGATCCGAAGTTACGGATATCAAGGAGGTCTGCCTCTGAACGGTTGATAAGTTCTCCAACTGTGTGGATACCTTCACGCTTTAGGCAGTTGTATGAGCGAACTGTGAGATCGAGATCTTCGATTGGAAGAGCAAGGTCAGCAGCGAGAGCGGCATCCATAACAGAAGGGCCCATCTCGATACCTTCAGCATCAACATTGAGTTCGCGAGCAAGTCCGAAGAGTTCAACCAATGTCTTACCAGCTGATGCAACTGCATCGCGTGGCTTCATTGATGGCTTTGTCTCAACATCAACAACAAGGCGATCGAAGTCTGTGCGCTGTTCTACACGAGTTGCTTCTACCTTGTATGTGACCTTGAGTACTGGTGAATAGATTGAGTCAACAGGAATGCGACCAATCTCTGCACCAGCCTGCTTGTTCTGCACAGCTGTTACGTAGCCACGGCCACGCTCGACTGTAAGTTCGATTTCAAGGTTCGCCTTCTCATTAAGAGTTGCAATGTGAAGCTCTGGGTTGTGTACCTGAACACCACTTGGGACTGCGATATCAGCACCTGTTACGACGCCTGCACCTGTCTTGCGGATGTAAACAACTGAAGGCTCATCGTTATCTGATGAGAGAACAAGGTTCTTGATATTAAGGACGATATCTGTGAGATCTTCCTTAACACCCTCAAGAGTTGTGAACTCGTGGAGAGCATTTTCAACGCGAATGCTTGTTACTGCAGCACCTGGAATAGATGAGAGCAGTGTGCGACGCATTGAGTTACCCAATGTGTAACCAAAACCTGGCTCGAGTGGCTCGATGATAAATCGTGAGCGGTTCTCGCCAATTACTTCTTCGCTAAGAGTTGGACGCTGTGCAATTAGCACTGTTATTCCTCTTTCTTCTTATGGAAACCCACTATTTGATTCCCTGGTTGGTTAGAAAAATTACTTGCTGTAGAGCTCGACGATGAGCTGCTCTTGAACCTGTGTATCAATGATTGATCGCGCAGGGACGCCGTGAACGATGATGCGCATCTGTGATGCAACAACTTCGATCCAAGCTGGAACAGCCTTCTCACCAAACTCAGCGCTAGCGATGATGAAAGGTGTGAGGTCGTGTGACTTTGGAAGAACATCGATGATGTCCATTGGAGTCACGCGGAATGATGGGATGTTGACCTTCTTGCCATTTACAAGGAAGTGACCGTGGCGAACCAACTGGCGCGCTGCATCACGTGACTTTGCAAAACCTGCACGGTAGACAACATTGTCGAGACGAGTCTCAAGGATGACGAGAAGGTTTTCACCAGTCTTGCCCTGCTTGCGATTTGCCTCTTCGTAATATCCACGGAACTGCTTCTCGAGTACACCGTAGATACGTGCGCACTTCTGCTTTTCACGCATCTGCAATAGGTACTCGGATTCCTTTGAACGGCCGCGGCCGTGCTGTCCTGGTGGATATGGACGAGATTCGATCGGACACTTTGGTCCATCGCACTTTGTGCCCTTGAGGAAGAGTTTTACTTTCTCACGACGACAACGCTTACAGTCTGCTCCGGTATAACGAGCCATTTATTCTCTCCCTTTCCTTAAACTCGACGTGGCTTCGGTGGACGGCAACCATTATGTGGAGCTGGAGTTGTATCTGAGATAGCTCCAACTTCAAGTCCTGCTGCCTGTAATGAACGAATTGCAGTTTCGCGTCCTGAGCCTGGGCCCTTAACGAAAACATCAACTTTCTTAAGGCCGTGCTCCTGTGCGCGACGAGCTGCTGCTTCTGCTGCAAGCTGTGCTGCGAATGGAGTCGACTTACGTGAACCCTTGAAACCAACCTGTCCTGATGATGCCCATGAAATGACAGCGCCGGTTGGATCAGTGATTGAAATGATTGTGTTGTTGAAGGTTGACTTGATGTAAGCCTTGCCTACAGCAATGTTCTTCTTCTCCTTCTTACGGAGCTTAACTTTGCCCTTAGCTACGGTAGCAGTCTTTGATTTAGGAGCGGCCATTACTTAGTCACCTTCTTCTTACCTGCGATTGCCTTACGTGGACCCTTACGAGTACGAGCGTTTGTATGTGTGCGCTGACCACGTACAGGAAGTCCCTTACGGTGACGAATACCTTGGTAGCTCTGGATTTCAACTTTACGACGGATGTCACCAGCGATTTCGCGGCGAAGGTCACCCTCGATTTTGTAGTTAGCTTCGATGTATTCACGAAGCTGAGCAAGCTCTGCCTCTTGAAGATCCTTAACGCGAACATCTGGTGAAATACCAGTTGCTTTGAGCGTTTCATGGGAACGAGTTAGACCCATTCCGAAAATGTATGTGAGTGCGATCTCAATGCGCTTTTCGCGCGGTAGATCGACACCGACTAGACGTGCCATTTAATCAACCATTCTGTATCCGGAGGTCCTCCGCAATGCTCCTCGATATTTGTATCGAGCCCTGGCCTACCGGTCCGGGGGTCTTAACTCTTACGAGTTAAGTCGCATCACGCGATTTTTTTATGTCTTGGCCCTCTTTTGGAGCTAGCCCTGACGCTGCTTGTGACGAAGATTTTCGCAGATCACCATTACGCGACCCTTGCGACGAATGACTTTGCACTTGTCACAAATCTTCTTCACGCTTGGATTAACCTTCACGTGTTCTTCCTTTTTCTAGTTTTTGGCGAATGATTTACTTGTAACGGTAAATAATTCGACCTTTAGTGAGGTCGTACGGACTAAGTTCTACAATCACACGGTCTGCAGGCAAGATGCGGATATAGTTCTTACGCATTTTGCCCGAAATGTGAGCGAGGACTTTATGTCCATTTGTTAGTTCAACACGGAACATTGCATTAGGAAGCGCTTCAGCTACAGTGCCTTCGATTTCGATCGCACCATCTTTACTAGCCAACTAACGTCACCCAATTCTCTGTATCAGTATTAAACGAACACGGTTCAGCCCAGCTCAAAATCTGTGGATTTCTTGCCGAACAGAAGGATGATTCTATGGGAGAGCCCCCTTATAAGGGAAATTGGCCCAAAGGAGAAGGACTGCTCCCCCGCGTGTTGTACACGCAAATCGACCCAGGCTACCCCCTGGAAGGGATAAATGTGGTGGCCAAAAGGAGGGCCATTCCGATAAAGACGGCGCTCACCCCTGCCGAAGCAGCCAATAGTCCGGCCAGGGCTGGAACTATAAATTGACCAAGTCGATTGCCTGTCAAGCGAGCCGAAACAGCCATGGCTCGATCTGTAGGAGCAGTGGCCTGGGAGACCAATGACATCGTCAATGGTTGGCCAACCCCTAGTGCGAAACCGGCGATTGCGACGATGATTGCCAAGCTAATTACATTTGGCGCAAAGGCCATCGCAATGCAGGAGAAGACAGAAATTGAATTACTGACAACCAAAATTCGAGCTGTGGAATATCGGTTGCTTAGCTTGCCCAGAGATAGACGAGAGAGCATTGATGCGCCTGCACGGATTGCAATAATCGCTCCGATTGAAAATGAAGAGAAAGATTTCTCGGTGCCATAGAGCGGCAAGAAAACAATCAAGATATCTGCAACGGATGATATTGCCAACGATGTGTAGATAGCAGCAAAGATTCTTGGGTTGCGAAGTAACTTACCCGCGCTACGAAGTGCGCCTGTGTCGCTCTTGACTACAGTAACCGTTGGTTTTTCATTACGCCAATTCATCACAGGGACTAGCGCAAGGGCCGACAGTACAAGAGCTGCCACAAATGCTGCGCTCGTTGATTTAGGTAGAACACCCGTTGAGCCAGCTGCAATCGCACCGATAATTGGACCAATCATCTGACCGAGAGATGCGCTAAAGGTGTAGTAACCAAAGTAGTGATCATATTTATCACTCGGTGACTTCAGCGAAACCATTGTCTGACCACCGACCATGCAAGCAAGGTGAGCAATACCAGAGAGCGCTGCAGCAAAGGCGAGCAGAAGAATTGAATCAGCAAAGATAAGAGCCACAGCCGATAAACCAAGGGATGCGGTTCCGAGAATCACAAAACGGCCTTCTCCAACAACGCTCACCCATCGGCCAAAAGAGAGAGCCATTAAGACCGGCAATAGTGCGTAAACCGTTGCAATTAATCCGACAGTAAATGCTGATGAATCAAGTTCGAGCGTGCGATAAGTGATCATCGGTCTGATGATGTAGATAACTGCTTGGGTTGCGACAGAACTTACCAAAATACGTCGAGCCCAGATTGGTAGATTCATTGAGATTACTTATTCGCCATTACTTTATTGCTTTGTGGCGGACCTTTTTCATTAGGCGAGAGATAAGTGGGGCTGAGAGGGCAAGGAAGAGGACGATGTAAAGGATTTTTGAGAGTGGTGTTGCCCAGAGAGTTGAATAATCTCCCGCGCTAATTTGCAGCGCTCTACGGAACTGAAGTTCAAGATTGGGACCAAGAATCAATCCAAGAATCAGTGGCGTGATTGGCATGCCAAAACGCCTAAAGAGGAAGCCGACTACACCGATCACAATAGCAACTTGAACATCGAAGATTGATGTATTTGCAGCGTAAGCACCCAAGAGCGCAAAGGTGACGATTCCTGCAAAGAGGTATGGGCGAGGGATTCTTAGTAATTGCACCCATAGGCGCACGAGTGGAAGGTTAAGAATCAGTAGAAGAGCATTACCGATAAAGAGTGATGCAATCAGAGTCCAAATGAGTGCGCCATTTGTAAGGAAGAGCGTTGGACCAGGTTGAATTTGATATGTTTGAAAAGCAACCAGAATTACTGCTGCTGTCGCAGATGTTGGAAGTCCAAGAGCTAAAAGTGGCACGAGGGCTCCGGCGGCATTTGCATTATTTGCGGCCTCTGGTCCAGCTACTCCCTCGATTGCTCCATGGCCAAACTCTTCTGGATGTTTCGAAAGCTTTTTCTCAACTGAATAGCTCAGAAACGTTGGGACTTCAGATCCACCAGCAGGAACAACACCGAGTGGGAAACCTAAGAATGTTCCGCGAATCCATGGCTTCCAAGAGCGCTTGAGATCATCGCGGCTCATGAGCGCTTTACCCTTCATCGGAATAACGTTCCAACCTTTTTCCTTAGCTCTGCTTGCAAGATAGAGAGCTTCACCGAGGGCAAAGATGGCAACAATTACAGGAACTGTTTCGATACCTTCCATAGCAGCGTCGCTACCAAAGGTGAGGCGCGTTAAGCCAGATTGCAGATCTGCTCCGACAAGCCCCAGAGATAAACCTATAGAAAGGGCAATAAATCCGCGTATCTGTGAGGCGCCAAGAAGAGATGAGACAGTGGTAAATGCAACGAGCATCAGCGCCACATAATCGGCGGAACCAACTTGGATTGCCAAATCTGCAATCGAAGGCGCAGTAAATGCCAAGATTGCAGTTGCAATTGTTCCTGCAATAAATGAACCGATAGCGGCTGTTGCAAGTGCTGCTCCTGCGCGACCGCGGCGCGCCATTTTATTTCCTTCGAGGGCGGTAATGATTGAACCGGATTCGCCAGGAGTGTTAAGGAGAATTGAGGTTGTTGATCCTCCATACATGGCGCCGTAATAAATAGCAGCGAACATAATCAGAGCAGATGCAGGGCTAACTGTGTAGGTAATTGGGAGAAGCAGAGCAATTGCAAGCGCTGGTCCGATTCCTGGCAATACACCAACGAGTGTGCCGAGAAAGGTGCCGAGAAGTCCAAAAGCTAGATTGCTCCAGGTAAGAGCACTAGCAAAGCCTTCCATTAGCGCATTGAAACTGCTCATTTCGACCTTTCAAAAATTCCTGCTGGAAGTTGAACATTGAGGAACTGGGTAAATGCAAAATAGACGATAGTAATAAATATTGTTCCGCCAATTGCAGAACGAAGGTGGCGCTTATTATCAAAAGCGACGGTGATTCCAAAGAAAGTTACAGATGCAGCGATTACAAAGCCCGCTCGTTCAATAAGGAGTAAGAATGCCAAGATTGAACCGAGGACAAGTCCGAAAGTTTTATAGTCAGATTTTTCAATTACTGCACCCTGCTCTTCGCCTTCAGGGGTGGCGACATCTCCTCTAAGAACTTGAATCGCTAGAGCTGCCGATAAGAACATCAAAAGTGATGCTATGCCATAAGGGAAAACCTTTGGACTGATTGTCAGGTTGAGCTCTGGCGGCACTTTGCGCCAGGTATCCCAGAAGATGATTGCGCCAAGGAGAAAGAGTGAGCCCACGAATGCGAGCTCACTCTTTCCACCTTGCTTTAATTTCATTTTAATAAGTAGCAGATCTCTCTATTACTTAATCAACTTGAAATCAGTGAGGATATCGAGGATTGACTGATTCTCAACCTTGATCCAACTTGTGAACTTATCTCCTGCGCGGTACTCATCAATCCATGAACGAGCGACAAGTGTCTCTTTCCATGATTGTGAGTGGCGAAGAGTGTCGATTACCTTAAGTGTTGCAAGGTAGTCAGCAGCTGGTAGGTCTTCTGGAGCCAAGATTCCGCGCCAGTTACCGAATGTGAGATCAACACCCTGCTGAACAAGAGTCTTACCCTTGATTGTCTTCAGTGGCTTAGGTGATGTAACTGCAAGAACGCGCATCTTTCCTGCTGCTACAAATGAGGAGAACTCTGATGTTCCAGAGACACCGACAGCAACACGGCCACCGATTACATCAGGAACGAGCGATCCACCACCTGAGTAAGGGATGTAGTTAAGGTCTGTTGCCTTGACGCCAACTGTTGCAGCAAGTGTTGCAATAGTTACGTGATCGACTCCACCGTAGTTACCGCCACCGATTGCGACAGTCTTTGGGTTCTTCTTGATGTCATCGAGAAGATCGTTGATTGTGCGGTACTTAGATGAAGTAGGGACAACGATTGCCTCTGCCTCACGCATAACTCCAGCGACAGCCTTAGGAGTTGTGATCAAAAGCTTTGAACCGTTTGTGGCAAGTCCACCAGGCATAGCAAAGCCAGTAATAATCAAGAGATCCTTGCGGTTCTTCTGATCATTGAAGTAGCCAAGTCCAAGAGGTGCATTTGAACGGTATGTAACTGTGTAATCCTTGAGAAGGCCTTCCTTCTTCATTGCATCACCAATTGAAATAGCTGTGGTTCCGTAACCGCCACCAATGTTTGATGAAGAAACCCATTCGATCTTGTCGAACGGCTTAAGGTCTGCATACCACCAGCGCAGCTGTCCTGCAGCTGTTCCAACTGTTGCCTTCATGCATGTGAGGTCTGTTCCGTTTACGCCACGACCTACAGCTTTGAGGCCTTCACCGAGGCAACCATCTCCGACAGCTGCCTTAGCGGCAGGTCGAACCTTTGCAGTGCTAGCCGATGAGGCCGGGGCTGAGATAGCAACTAGTGATGTTGCGAGAGCAGCAACCGCAAGAGAAGCGATACTTTTCTTAAACATTTAAGTCTCCTTGAATATGCAACCCCGAGGGTCAGGGCCAACACCCGAGAATAAGGGGTTCTTTCGCAGGTAGATAGGCTTTTCTATAACAAATTGGTGTCAATTCTGAAAAATTATCTAACTAAAGGAGCTCAGAAATCTCAATCCCGAGTGATCCAAGTCGCTCGCGTCCCCCATCTATTGCGGTCAGGACAAATGGTTTTCCATCAGGGCAAATCGTATAGGAATTTTCAAAGTGAGCGCCGTACGAACCATCTGTTGAGACAACTGTCCAATCATCGCCAAGAACTTTTGTCTTCTCACTCCCCCGAGTGATCATCGGTTCAATTGCAAGTGCTAGCCCCGGAACAATTTTTGGACCATTTCCTTTGCGACCAAAGTTAAGAACATGCGGTTCTTGATGCATCTCTGTTCCGATTCCGTGTCCACCGTATTCGCGCAAAATTCCGTATTTGCCTTGAGAATTTATATAGCTTTCAATGGCATTGCCGATATCTGAAAGTCGCGCATCGAGCGCGCCAGCTGCAATTCCGCGCCACATAGATTCTTCACAAACATCCATCATCTTCTGATTTTCTGGATCAATTGCACCAATACCTATTGAGAAAGCCGCATCTCCATGCCAGCCATCAATGATTGCACCGCAATCGATTGAGACGATATCGCCATCTTGAATGACACGTGACCCTGGAATGCCGTGCACAATCTCATCATTGATTGAGACACAGATTGTTCGCGGGAAACCGTGATAACCCAAGAAGTTAGATGTACCACCACCGCGCTTAATGTTGGCTGAGGCGATTGCATCAAGGGCATCAGTAGTCATTCCAGCTTTGATGTTTTCTTTTAGAATTTGCAAAGTCTCGCCCACCAATAATCCAGCGCGACGCATTACCTTTAATTGCTCAAGGTCTTTGATCTGAATTGCCATGGTGGTTTTCTAAGTAGATTTCTTAGCTACGAACGCGAGAAAGGGCAGTTGTTGCGCGCTCTGTAATCTCAGCGACTTCACCCTCTGCATCGATAGTGATAAGTAATCCTTCAGTGCGATAGAAGTGAACAATTGGAGCCGTCTGCTCTTCATAGACATCAAGGCGCTTTGTGATTACCTCAGGGCTATCGTCTGCGCGCTGATAAAGATCTGTTGCGCCACATGCAGAACAGCTAGTCGCATCTGAAGGAGAAGGTGCGCCGCAAGATTTACAGGTAAGTCGCGATGAGAGGCGACCGACGATTACCTCATTAGGAATCGAAAGTTCGAGAACAGCATCAAGTGGAGTGCGCTTCTCTGCCAAAATAGCGCGAAGGACTTCTGCTTGTGCAACATTGCGAGGAAATCCATCAAGTAAGAAACCATTTGCAACATCATCTAGCTGAAGACGATCTTTGACCATTGCATTTGTTACTGAATCCGGAACAAGTTCTCCGCGATCCATAAAAGTCTTCGCCTCTTGTCCTAATGGAGTATTAGCCTTGAGATTGGCGCGAAAGATATCTCCCGTTGAAATATGCGGGATTGAGTAATGGGCTGCGAGGAATTGAGCTTGTGTTCCCTTGCCGGCACCTGGAGGACCTACCAGGACAAGACGCATTACTTCAAGAAACCTTCGTAGGAACGTTGCTGAAGCTGTGATTCGATCTGCTTTGCAGTATCGAGACCGACACCCACAACGATAAGAATCGCAGTTCCACCAAATGGGAAGTTCTGTGAAGCACCGAAGAGAGTAAGAGCGATGATCGGAATAATCGCAACGAGAGCCAGGTAGAGAGATCCTGGCGCTGTGATGCGTGAGAGAACATAGGCAAGGTACTCAGATGTTGGGCGACCTGCACGGATACCTGGAATAAATCCACCGTACTTCTTCATATTATCTGCAACTTCATCAGGGTTGAATGTAATTGCAACATAGAAGTAAGCGAAGAAAATAATTAGTGCCGCGTAGATAGCAACATAAATCAAGGTATCGCCACCGACGAGGTTACGAGAAATCCAGATAGCCCATGCTGCGCTCTCGTTACCACTGAAGTTAACGAGGAGTGATGGGATGTAGAGAAGTGATGATGCGAAGATAACTGGGATAACGCCAGCCTGGTTGACCTTGATAGGAATATAGGTAGATGTTCCACCATATGCCTGACGACCGACCATGCGTTTTGCGTATTGAACCGGAATTCGTCGCTGTGACTGCTCAACGAATACAACAGCTGCAACAATCACAACACCCATGAGAAGAATGAAGATGAAGGTAGGAAGACCCTTAGCCAAACGAATTGACCAGAGCTGACCAGGGAAAGATGCTGCGATAGATGTGAAGATCAAGATTGACATTCCGTTACCGATACCGCGATCTGTGATGAGCTCACCGAGCCACATAACCACAGATGTTCCAGCTGTCATAACAACAATCATTACTGCAATTGCATGCCATGAAGTGTCGCGGATAATCATTTCATTACAACCTGCGATAAGACGCTCAGGTGTACGCGCAACTGCGACGAGACCTGTTGACTGCAAAACAGCAAGGCCAATTGTGAGATAACGGGTGTACTGGGTGAGCTTTGCTGTACCTGATTGTCCCTCAGCCTTAAGTGTTTCAAAGCGAGGAATAACAACGGTCAAGAGCTGCACAATAATTGAGGCGGTGATGTAAGGCATGATGCCGAGTGCAAAGACTGATAGCTGCAAGAGTGCGCCACCTGAGAAGAGGTTAATCAACCCAAAGAGGCCGCCAGTATCAGCGTTATTGAGGCATCGCTTTACGACTGCATAATCAACACCAGGTGTTGGAACAATCGAACCAAAGCGGAAGAGCGCCATGATTGAGAGGGTGAAGAAGATTTTCTTACGAAGTTCAGGCGTCTTAAACGCCATTCCAAATGCTTGAAGCATCAACCTTCTCCACTCTCTTAATCAATAAAGCTAACTAAATTGCCCTTAACTTGAATTACGAATTAAAGCGTTGCTGTCGATCCACCAGCTGCAGCGATCTTTTCGATTGCTGATGCTGAGAATGCGTGAGCTGTAACTGAAACCTTTACAGCAATATCGCCATTTCCAAGAACCTTTACAGGCAAGGAATCGCGAACTGCTCCCTTTGCAATGAGATCAGCAACTGTTACATCGCCGCCCTTTGGAAAGAGTGCGTTGATTGTTGAGACGTTAACCGCCTGGTACTCAACGCGTGCTGGGTTCTTAAAGCCACGAAGCTTTGGAAGACGCATAACGAGTGGAAGCTGACCACCCTCGAAGCCCGGACGAACCGTGTTACGAGCGTGAGTTCCCTTACCGCCACGACCTGCAGTCTTACCCTTTGATGCCTCACCGCGACCCTTACGAGTCTTAGCTTTCTTAGCACCTGGAGCTGGACGAAGATGATGAAGTTTGAGTGTCATTTATTCGACCTCCTCTACCTTGATCAAGTGACGAGCAGCTACTGCCATGCCACGAATTTCTGGACGATCTTCTTTAACGACAACATCGTTGATGCGCTTTAAGCCGAGAGAACGAACAGTGTTACGAATCTCTGGCTTATTGCCAACTGTTGACTTAATCTGTGTGATTTTCAAACGTGGCATTATGCACCAACTGTCTGCTGTGAAGCGCGGATAATTGCGGCAGGTGC
>JBIKSV010000107.1:0-3441 GCA_044348425.1 Candidatus Planktophila sp.
ATGCCATGGGAACATCAATTATGTTGGGAACTGTCTCAGCAACAGCGCGTGAAATTGCACAGCTCGGTAAGTGGGATGGTGCACGAACCGCATTTACCCCAGTTGCTTCCAAGCAACCAACATCACCGAGTGGCAATCAAGCGATCATTACTTCGTGGCGACGTCTGCTCGATATGGGCACATTGCAACGCGGAGAAGATAACTTAGCTGGCACACGTCGCCAGACTGTTGCTGTAATTTCTGAAAAGCGCGCAGCAACTCTCGGAGTTGTTACAGGAGACCAAATCAAGATTTCTAATGAAATCGGCGAGATTACTCTTCCCGCACTTGTGGAAGATATTCATGATGATGCCGTCTGGCTTCCACGAAATTCATTTGGCTCACAACCATTAACAGCTCTCAATGCTGTTCACGGCGAACTAGTAACGGTGGTGAAGGCATGACAACAGCAGAACTCATTGGACAAGATCCCGCATGGTTGGTTGTTCTAAAAGCAGTACTGGTCTTCGCAATCTGTGTTGTTTCAACTTTGATGGCGGTATGGACTGAGCGTCGTGTACTTGCAAAGATGCAGCTTCGTACTGGCCCAAACCGCGTTGGTCCTTTTGGGCTCTTACAGTCACTCTCTGACGGCGTAAAGCTCGCCCTCAAAGAAGACATCATTCCTGCGGCAGCTGACAAGATTGTCTTCATTGCAGCCCCGATCATCGCTGCATCCATGTGCTTTATGGCTTTCGCAGTTATTCCGATGACTGGTGTTGTAAATATCTTTGGTCGTGAAACCGCAATGCAACTCACTGATCTACCAGTGGGAGTCCTCTACATCTTGGCTGTAACTTCAATTGGAGTTTATGGCGTTGTTCTAGCTGGCTGGTCTTCAGGATCAACATATCCGCTCCTTGGTGGATTGCGCTCAAGTGCGCAAGTAATCTCCTATGAAATTGCGATGGGACTTTCACTTGTTGCCGTCTTTATCTATGCAGGTTCAATGTCAACCTCAGTTATTGTCGATTCACAACATGGAAGTATCTGGAATGTTGTTGTTTTATTCCCATCATTTGTGATTTATGTGATTTCGATGGTCGGCGAAACAAACCGTGCACCTTTTGACTTAGCAGAGGCAGAAGGAGAGCTAGTCGGTGGTTTCCACACTGAGTACTCATCTCTAAAGTTCGCACTCTTCTTCTTGGCTGAATATGTAAATATCATTGCAGTTTCTGCACTCGCTACAACGCTATTCCTTGGTGGATATCACGCCCCTCCAGGACTTGGATTTACCGAGAGCTGGCTTGGCGGTTGGTTCACAATCGTTTGGTTCTTCCTAAAGGTAAATCTCTTCTTCTTTATCTTTATGTGGCTACGCGCTTCACTGCCGCGTCTTCGTTATGACCAATTTATGAAATTTGGCTGGAAAGTTCTTATCCCTGTCTCATTAATTTGGATCTTGATTGTTGCCTCACTCCGTGTTGTTCAACAAGAGGGTGTATCTCGGACAGTCTCCATCGCAGTCATCACAGGAATTGTTCTTGTTGTGATCTCTATCAGTTCACTCTTCGAGCGTTCAAAAGAGAAATCGCGAGCTCCACTTCCACAAGGCGATGCGCCAGATTTCCCAATCCCATCATTGCCAGGTGTCTCATCTTTTAATGCATCAACCCAGAGCCGTACAGGAGAGAAGAATGAGTAACTCACTCGAGCCAGAGAAGTCAGCTCCACTTAGCTCTGGTCTTGCAAAGAGCGTCAATGAAGTCTCCTTTAAAGAGGTTGATCAACCTGGCCCTGCTTCGCTAGCCCAGCAATCAAAGGGATTTTGGGTCACTTTTCAGGCGATGTTTAAGAAGAACCAGACTGTGCAATACCCAGATGTTAAGGCGCCAACCGAAGAACGCTTTCATGGTCGCCATCAACTTAATCGCCATCCCGATGGATTAGAAAAATGTATTGGTTGCGAGCTATGTGCTTGGGCATGTCCTGCAGATGCGATTTATGTAGAAGGTGGAGATAACACACCTGAGAATCAAGTCTCTCCTGGTGAACGGCATGGCGCTGTCTACCAAATTAATTACCTGCGCTGCATTTTTTGTGGGCTCTGTGTTGAGGCATGTCCAACTCGTGCACTCACAATGACAAATGAATACGAATTAGCAGATGAATCTCGCGAGAAGCTGATTTTTGAGAAAGAAGATCTTCTTGCTCCACTGCGCGCTGGAATGATTATGCCTCCGCATCCAATGTATCCAGAGATGGATGAAAACAATTACTACCGCGGAGAAGTAACTAGCGCCCATCCTTCACAAGCAACTTCATCTCAGATTGTAAAAGAGCCAGGGGAGGTAAAGTAATTGGTTATCCAAACCCCTGAAGCGATTATGTTCTGGGTGCTTGCACCTATTTCTGTGCTCGCTGCCCTCGGAATGCTATTGGTAAAGAAGGCTGTGCACTCTGCCCTTCTCCTAGCTTGGGTGATGGTTACACTCGCAATTTTCTATATTGCTCAAGATGCAGTCTTCCTTGGCATTGTTCAGATAGTTGTTTATACCGGCGCAGTCATGATGCTCTTCCTCTTTATTCTCATGTTGGTTGGTGTTGATTCTTCAGATTCATTAACCGAAACAATTCCCGGCCTTCGCCCAATCGCGATCACTGCAGCTATTGGATTTGGTGGGCTTCTGACCTCTCTAATTGGTCGCGCAACTGTCGGACGTCAACCAGTTGGCTTAGAGATTGCTAATGTTGATGGAAATGTTCAAGGCATTGCTGGGCTTCTCTTCTCTACTTATGTCTGGCCATTTGAGATTGTCTCAGCGCTATTGATTACCGCTGCTTTGGGAGCGATGGTTCTCGCTCATCATCAACGCACTGTCGCACGACCTACTCAACGAGAAAGCGCGATTGCGCGCTTCCGTTCTGGTTCTTTAGCCAGCGCTGCAGGACTACCTGGTCCAGGTGTTTATGCCCGTCACAACGCTGTAGATGTGCCAGCACTTCTTCCAGATGGAACTCCTGCACCTACATCAATTTCTGCAACACTCAAAGCTCGTGGAGATATGTTGGAATCTTCTCAATTCCAGCTCGATGTTGTTGATCCGACTGTGGTGGAGGAGAAGTAATGAATCCATATAACTATCTCTACCTCGCAGGTATTCTCTTCACAATCGGAGCAATCGGTGTTGTGGTCCGCCGCAATGCAATCGTGATTTTTATGTGTATCGAGCTGATGCTCAATGCTGCAAATCTTGCTTTTGTAACGTTCTCTCGCATAAATGGAACACTTGATGGACAGGTCACTGCCTTCTTTACGATGGTTGTTGCAGCTTGTGAAGTTGTAGTTGGCCTGGCAATTATTGTGGCGATTTATCGCTCACGTCGATCAGCATCTGTTGATGATGCTAGTTTGTTGAAGCGTTAATGATGGCTGCCTCAACTTCAATCGTTTATCTC
>JBIKSV010000108.1:0-3433 GCA_044348425.1 Candidatus Planktophila sp.
GTACTCGATGGAGGTCTTGCTGCATGGACAGCTGCAGGCGGAGCAACAACTCTTGCTATCCCAGCTAAAAAGACTCGTGGAACATATGTAACCACTGCTGCCTCAAAGAAGCTCCGTGCAACTATTGAAGAAGTTATTGCCAATGCACAAAGCAAGGCTAAGACTCGCGCGGTTATTGTAGATACACGCGATGATGCAAGCTTCGCTGGTACCAACACAAGCACTGGACTCGGAAACGCTGCAAAGGCTGGACACATCGCTTCAGCTAAGAGCATTCCAACAGCAGGCATTCTTAACGCTAACGGAACTTTCAAATCTGTCGCAGATATCAAGGCAGCCTATGCAGCTGTTGGCGTCACCGAAAATACTCCAGTGATTCTCTACTGCGGTACAGGCTTGCTTGCATCTGCATCTTGGTTCGCACTGACTCAGATCTTGGGTTATAAGAACGTTAAGAATTACGACGGTTCATGGTTTGAGTTCTCAGCAACAGCACCAGCTGATTTGATTACAAATCCAGCTGTAAAGGCAGCGAGTTGAGTAATTCTCAGCTAGCCGATAACAAAGCTAAGTACGAATGGAGTCGCGCAGACTCCATTCGTACAGCTATCGCTGGCGTAATCATTGTTGGATTGCTAGTCCTTTCGCAGGCTCTCGAAGCCAGTGAAAAATACGGTACTCCAGCAGCAACTTCACTATTGATTGGTACAGCGCTCGGAATCGCCTTCGAGCGTGGCCGATTCTGTATCTTCTGCATCTTTAGAGATTCAATCAACCAGAATCGCAATTACGGGCTGATCTCAATCTTTACAGCACTTGCTGTCGGAAGCATTGGGTATGCAGTCGTCTTTGGAATTTTCTTGCCTAAGCCAGATGGCGAGCAACTCCCCCCATCAGCACACGTCGGTCCAATCAGTCTTGCACTTGTCTTAGGTGCTTTCGCCTTTGGTATCGGTATGGCGCTAGCTGGTGCATGTATCTCGGGACAATTCTTTAGATTAACGCAAGGGTATATCCGCGCTATTCCTGGCCTGATCGGCGTCATCATCGGATTTATTCTCTCCTTTAATACTTGGAACTTCCTCTATGAAAACTCCGTTAAAGGCGCTCCGAAAATCTGGCTCCCTAATTACTTTGGATACGCCGGTTCACTGGCAATCTCGCTCCTTGTAATCGGTGGCGCAATCATCTGGCTCATCAAGAGAAGTGATCCAGAAGAGCGCGAGCATCACGGCGGTAGCGCAATTGAGTGGAGCGAAATTCGCAACAACTTAATTAAGAAGCGCTGGAGTCCTTGGGTTACCGGCACGATTGTGGGCCTAATTGGTGTTGCCGCCTACCTTCGTATCGAGCCACTTGGAACAACTCGTCAGCTCAACACAATTGCTCAGAGCATCGGAAATAAGTACAACCTCTACCCAGAACTCAATGGGCTAGAAGGCCTCTCTGGATGTATCGGTGCAGCTGTCGAGACAATCACAAATAATGGCTGGCTTATCCTCGGATTCTTTATTGCAGCTCTGGCAGCATCTATCTCTGGAAATCGATTTAAGTATCAGCCATTAACAACTCGTGGAACTCTCTCATCACTTGCCGGAGGAACTCTCCTAGGTTGGGGATCATTTACGAGCCTTGGTTGCACAATCGGAAACCTCCTCTCAGGTACCCAAGCTTTTGCACTCTCTGGATGGACTTTCTTCCTCTTCTCATTTATTGGTGCCTGGGTTGGAATCAAGCTCAAGCTCGACAAAGTTGGTGGTTAATTTATGAAGAAGCGCAACATTCTTGCCTCTCTTACAGTCCTATCACTAGTTGCAGGAGCAATCTTGGCACCTGCAGCAGTGAGCTCGACAAAGAAGAGCAATGTAAAGAAACTTACCTTCACTGCTAAGACAGTCGAAGGGAGTGCATTTAATTCTAAGATTCTGCGCGGTAATACGCCGAGCGTTATCTGGTTTTGGGCGCCTTGGTGTGCAATCTGCCAGAACGAATCAGCTAATTTGGTTGCCACTGCTGCAAAATATAAAGGGCGAGTTAACTTCATTGGTGTTGGTGCGCTCGGCAATCAACCAGAGCTCCTGGACTTCGTCGAGAAGACTGGAACATCCGCCTTTCCTAACCTCGATGATTCATCAGGAGCAATCTGGAAGCGCTTTGGCGTTGTCCTCCAGCCAACTCTGATCTTTGTAGATAGGAACGGCAAGATTTCAACGAAGATCGGCCCGAGTGATGCTGAATTTCTTGAATCTAGAGTTAAGGCGCTCGTCGCCAAGAAATGACGACTGATACTGCATTTACCATTGCATTTGTCGCAGGGGTTTTCGCCACATTTAACCCCTGCGGCTTTGCGATGTTACCTGCCTATCTCTCTCTTGCAATCCTTGACTCTCAGAAGTTAACTACTCGTCGAACGCAAGTTGCCAAAGCCTTAAAGTTCTCTGGACTAATGGGTGTAGGTATTGTCGGCGTATTTGCGATCTTCTCACTTCTCATCTTTCCTATTTCAACATCGATCCAGAAATATCTCCCTTACGTCACATCTTTCTTGGGCCTCTTGATATTCATTTTTGGTATCGCTCTACTTCTTAAAGGGCCGATTCTTCTCAAAAAAATCTGGAGCCCAAACGTTTCCCCAACTGGAAGTTGGATCACATACATCCTTTACGGTGTCACTTTTGCCCTGGGCTCAATTAGCTGCACCATTGGCCCGTTCTTGGCCGTTACTTCAACTGCGCTCGGTGCCTCTTTAGTTGAGTCCCTTCTTACTTACATTTTCTACGGTCTTGGATTCGTTGCCACAATCTCAATCTTGGCAATCTTTACAGCGCTCTCAAAAGATCTACTTATCAAGAAAATTCGTGGTGCTGGTGGGGCGCTAGAGAAATTTATGGGAGTTTTGATGGCTCTCGTCGGTCTATATCTCGTCTATTTTGGTATCAACGAGTTAGCCTTCCAATACGGTTTCGGGGTTAATCAAGGAGTTGCGGATTTTGCTTTCGCTATCCAGCGTGAAATCATCGAATTTGTTACTTCGATACTTACCGCTATCGGACTCTTGGATAACTAAAGCAAGAGACTGTTAGAGTATTTCAATGGTCGCCGTAAATGGACATGTGGGTTTACAGGTAGGTTCACTAGCTCTCGTTGGTTCAGGTGAATATCTGCCTGAGATGCTCGAGCTTGAAAAATCTCTGATAGAAGATGGAGTCGCTCGTGGTAAGCGCCCCGCATTTGTACAGATTCCAACTGCGGCGGGTCAAGAAAGTCTAGAACGTCTGCAATTTTGGAGAGAGCTGGGCTTGAGTCAGGGCGAGCGTATTGGCGTGCCAAGTCATTTTCTTCCCATCTACAACCGCGAAGATGCAATGAATCTTGATTATGCAGATCTCATTCGCGATAGCGCACTTATCTATCTATCGGGCGGAGATCCTCA
>JBIKSV010000109.1:0-3416 GCA_044348425.1 Candidatus Planktophila sp.
GTAGCCCATGGTGCCCATAGAAGAACTGTGCCGACAAGATAAATTACAATAACAACTTTTGCTCCATCGAGGAGCGCGCCGATTAAAGAGTTAAACCACGCTAAAGGTCCACGGACAATTGTGATTTTGAGTGCTTTTGCAACTAAGGAACCCGCCCAGGTACCGACAACAGCACCGGCAATAATTGCAAGAATCACCCACGCACTCTGATTGTATTGAAGAGCAAGATAAAGGCCACCGATTGCACCGGCGATATAACCAATGCTGCGAAGTAAAGATTTAATGAAACCATCTCGATAACCGCTGACTATTGCAAGCACGAGTGCAATTACTGCGACGATATCAAAAATCATGAAACTCCTAAATGCTTCTGTGATAACTCTTTCAACTCAGCAACTGACTTTATCGGACCAATATGCTTAAAGACCGTTTCGCCATTAGATCCAATAAACCAAGTGACAGGAACGCCCATTCCAAAGTACTTGCGTGTGGAACCATCTTTGTCATAGAGATTGGGCCAGGTTATTCCGTAGTCGCGCACAAATTTCTGACCATCTGCCGGACTTTGTTCTTCGACATCGACACCAATGAGTTGAATAGATGAATCCATTTGAGCATAAAAATCACGGAAAAACGAAATCTCATCGCGGCATGGTTCACACCATGAACCCCACACATTAACAATGGCCGGCCCGCTGATGGCATCGACAGGGACGCCATCTGAACCGTCGAGGCAATCTAATGATTTGCCCCCCGACTTGTTCTGCAACGTGACTATCTCCGAACAGGCAACTACTTCGCCGTTGAGGTTTGGCGTAGATGTCGTGCACCCGCTGATGAGAAGAAATAGCGGCAACGCCAAAATCGCTTTCTTCATCGAAAATCCTCGTCGCTCTTTAACAGTAACGCAGCTTTTTTCGGATCGGTCTCACCGATTCCAAATGAAGGACATTGCTTAGCAAGCGGGCAAGCACCGCAGGCAGGTTTACGTGAATGACAGACGCGGCGACCATGCCAAATCATTCGCTGCGAGAGATTGGTCCATTCTTTCTGTGGAATAAGCTCGCCAACTTCGTGTTCAACTTTCACGGGATCAGTCGAAGTTGTCCATCCAAATCTTCGGGATAATCGCCCAAAATGTGTATCGACTGTAATTCCAGGAATTCCAAATGCATGACCGAGTACGACATTTGCAGTTTTGCGTCCAACTCCTGGCAAAGTGATCAACTCTTCAATAGTTGATGGAACAACACTGTCATATTCCTCAACCAACTTTCGGCCTAAGCCCTTGAGGTGTCGCGCCTTTGAATGATAAAAACCGGCAGAAAATATGAACTCTTCAATTTCAGCAAGTGGCGCTTTCGCATAATCAATTGGGTGGCGATATTTCTTAAAGAGCGCAGGGGTTATCTGATTGATCCGTTTATCTGTGCATTGAGCCGATAGAACAACTGCAACCATAAGTTCTAAGGGATTTCTAAAGTCCAGCTCGCATCGCACATTTGGATAGCGCTTGGACAGGGTTCTATAGATAGCTCTCGCATCTTTTTGAATTTCGCTAACTCCCGCCACAGGAGTAAAGTACCCGTGTGCCCCAAGATGATGCAGTTATTCGCAAAGCACCGCTTTTCACTGCCCTAGACGATAATGCCGCAGCCTCATTGCGCGCATCGATGGACTCGGTCAAGATTTCAAAAGGTGGAATCCTCTTTAAGGAGGGCGATGGTGGCGAGCACGTCTATGTAATCGTAGATGGCAAGCTCAAGCTCGGAACCTCTAGTGGTGATGGTCGCGAAAACCTACTTTCAATCCTTGGCCCTGGCGAAATGTTCGGCGAACTTTCGCTCTTTGATCCAGGACCCCGTACTTCGACTGCGACAGCAGTTACCGATGCCAAGCTTCTTTCACTAAGCCACGAAAAATTGATTCCTTGGCTACGCGAAAATCCAGATGTTTCTCTTCAACTTTTGGCTCGTCTCGCGCAACGCCTCCGTCGTACCAACGAAGCGGTCGGTGATCTTGTCTTCTCTGATGTTCCTGGTCGTGTAGCGAAAGCCCTCATTGATTTAGGTGATCGTTTTGGTAAAGCAACCGATGAAGGACTCTTTGTCCATCATGATTTAACGCAAGAAGAGCTTGCGCAGCTCGTCGGCGCATCACGCGAGACAGTTAATAAAGCTCTTGCTGATTTTGCTGGCCGTGGTTGGCTCAAGCTCGATGGTCGTGCAGTTTTGATTACTGATCTCGAAAGACTTGAGAAGCGCGGTAAGTAATTAACGATTACCGGCTCGTTTGAATACCCATACTTCAAAACGACTTGAAGACACTCCAGAGAATGAGTTATCTGTGGGCGTAATCTGTACTGTGACGAAATTGCGTCCTGTTACCGCTGGTTTCCAAGAGCAAGTCCCAGTTACTGATGGATAGCTTCCAGTTGTTGCCCTTGATAAACAACCCGTAATTCGCTTTCCATTAACGAAAAACCGTAATCTGCCAGGTGTATTGAGTGAGACTGAAATTGTCGTTGTTGTTCCTTTATAAATCAGAGCGGAAAAGGCTATGTTTGTAATCTGAGCTGATTCATTGAGGTTCGTAACGGTGACTGTCAAAGTTTGTGAAGTTTGTAAAGAGAGCGAATCTGTTGCTCTAATTATCACAACATAGGTATTGTTGAGATCCGAATCGTTTGGTGCCTCAAAGTCTTTTGATACTGTAGTCAGTACGCCGCCTGAAGTTATTGAAAATGTTGCAGAATCATTGCCTGCTAATGACCATGTAACTGATTCATTTGCTGTAAAGGTAAAGACAGAAGTTGTGTTTTCAGCGATGGATATTGAGCTAGTTGCTCCTGTTGCGGAGCTTGGTCCTGTAATAACTGGTGCAATATCTGCGGTGAATCTAACAATCACTACTCCGGAACCACCATTACCGCCGAACGCGTCATTTGTTCGTCCTGTATATACAGATCCGCCGCCACCACCACCACCGAGTCCATTGGTGCCAGAAGTACCCGCATTTCCGGAGTTATTGGTATTTGCACGACATGTTCCCGCAGCACCACCGCCGCCCGTTCCTCCGCTTGCTGTACCTGCGCAAGTTCCGCTGCTACCAGTATGTGTTCCACCACCGCCACCGCCTGCATAGAAAATAGCTGCGCCGGTTATGTCAGAACTTTTTCCAATACCGCCTGCACCACCCAAAACACTGCTAGAGAGAGAACCATTTCCGCCAGCACCACCTGCACCTCCGCCGCCTCCGGTTGCAACTGAATCTGTGGAGCCAAAATAATATGCTGAACCACCTGCAAAACCTTGATTTGACGTTGGAGAACCACCAGTACCAGCGGTTCCACCACCACCACCTCCCGAACCACCACTTGCACTTCCGCCAGAAAGGTCGGCAGATCCTGCGCGTCC
>JBIKSV010000134.1:0-3314 GCA_044348425.1 Candidatus Planktophila sp.
CTTTTTAATCGGAGCAAGTGAAGGCATCTTGCCACTTACTAATTCGGCGACCCTCACAGATGCGATGCTCGCCGAAGAACGCCGCCTCTTCTACGTAGGAATGACGCGGGCCAAGGCGGATCTTCACATCTCATATAGGGGTGAGCCTTCACGCTTTATACGCGAATCCGCGCTTGGCGCCAGCTAACTACCCCCGATTTAATTACCCCCCGATTTAATTACCTTGCGAGTAACTACCGCTATCCCTTACCCTTAAGCTTCTCACCACACGGTGAGAAGTTATTGAGAGAGGGATGAAGCTAATGAGCCTAGTAAGCCTTAACTCCATCACAGCAGAAGCTTCAAGCTCTGCTGCTTTCTCATGCGCAAATACAGCTTCTACAACTCATACAGCTAATTCAGTCAAGCGCGCCCACAAGCATGCTTGGCCCACAGCAACGAAGTCAGCGTTTTACGCCAACTTTTATGCAGTGGATGAGGCCACAGGAGCACTAATCGGATAACCGATACCGCCCCACAAGGCCTTTAAATCCACTACGGATTTGAGGGTCTTTTTTATTTCCCAAATAAAAAACAAAAACTAAAACTAAAACAAAAAAGAAAAATAAGAAGAAGATAACGAGAGGAGAGGACCATGACAGTTCTCTACAGCGAACTACAGGTAGCAGGATGGGCAGAGACAGGAGATCGCATCGGACTCGATGATGTTACATATCGTGCCGATAACGATAAGGCCTTCACGCTCCCATGCCATATCGCTGACCCCGAAATCTTCTTCGCGGATTCAGATTTAGAGATCAACGCCGCTAAGTCACTCTGTGCGCCATGTCCTATGCGAAGTGCCTGCCTTGAAGGTGCGCTCTCTCGCCAAGAGCCATGTGGAGTATGGGGAGGCGAACTCTTCGAAGATGGTCAGGTTGTAGCGCGCAAGCGCCGTCCGGGTCGTCCACCGCGTGAAGCCGAGAAGTCTGGCAATTCAGAGAAGTCTCCCAATGAGGTTGCAGCTTAAGTAGTGATCGCTGCCCTAGGGTAGGAAAATGATTCAGAAGATTATCGGACTAGCTAAGGCCTCTCATTTTGGGCCAACGGTTTTAGTGACTGCGATAAGTTTCTTTTTCGCGCAACTCTTCTGGTGGGAAGGTCCATCGATACTGATTGCGATCTCCATCTTTGCGGGCCAGCTCGTCGTGGGTTGGAGTAACGATCTCATTGACTACCAAGATGACTTATCCCATCAGCGGGTAAAGAAACCCTTGGTAGCAGGTGTAATTACTCCTAGCTTCCTGATGAGCTGGCTTCGCGTGATGGTTCCGATTGCACTATTTACCAATCTCTTTGGACCCCTTGGATTTATTGGTGGCGGGCTATCAATCTTTGCGATTGCTTGGGCTGTTGCCTATAACTTCTACTTTAAATTTACGATTCTTTCGCCGCTTCCTTTTGCAATTGCTTTTGGCGCGCTGCCTTCAGCAATGGCGCTCTCTAAGGATTACACGCCGCCACTGTGGATGTGGCTGGGTGGGGCACTGCTAGGAACAGCAGCACACTTCATTAATGTCATTAAAGATATGAATGAAGATCGCGTCAGTGGGATTCGTGGTTTACCGCAAAGGTGTGGCAAGCCAGCGTCAATTGCAATAGCCACACTCCTTATCGCTCTAGCAATTGTGCTTCTGCTTACCTCAGATTTATCTCTTCCGCCGGTTGCTCCTTAGATAGCCACCTAACTTGTTTATTTTTTCTTGGGATATTCTCGAAAACTGCCACATCCGCAGAGTGGATGCACTGTTATTGAATGTGATTTGGCTGCGAGTAAGTTTTGGAGATTGACCGTTGTCGAACGGGCAATAGGTGATGCCACAGAATTAGCTGATAGTGCAGAGTCAGCTGATGGTGCAGAGTCGGCAGTTATATCAGCGAAAGATTGGCCCTCTCGTGCAGAATCAATAAAGTGCAGAATCTGTGCGGCAGCTACGGATGCGATGAAGTGTGCCCCCACCATCGCGATCTCTGGAGTATCGGTGAGTGAAATCCGATCGGCAGAGGAGTAACCCAGCCGGTCGACTTGGTTGAGATCAGCGCAACGCAGGCATGGCGTAACCCCAGGAATCACAAGTGGCCCCATTGTTATCTCATCAGCAATTGCAGATTGGATGACAAAGTGTGGCTGCCTAGCAGTTAGCCAATCAATCAAATCCTCTATATCTAGCGGGCCACTATGGATAACCAGCGTTGCATACTTATCTTTACCACTATCTCGCTGCTTGGCAGGGCGCCGCTCTAGCGGAAATAGCGAAACGCTACGACGCTGAGATTGCAGATATGTGTAAAAGTTCTCTGCATACTCTTTTGCGGTGATAGTAGATGTACCAATATCACAATCGCTAATTGCGGCGCGATCAAACCGATCTATGAATTCAACAAGTGATACGCCACTTGCAAGTAGAAGAGAGTGCAAAAGTGTGGCAACGCGATTGCGACCACTTATCAATACTCGCACGGTGGCTCTTGCTGCCAGAATTTCTGCACCTTCATCGTGACCAAATGCGCGAGCAGCATCGCTCCATTCGCATTGCAATAGTTCTGGTTCGCAACGATTGCGCAACTGTTGCGCAGCGATATCGCGTTCGACAATTTCATTGAGATAGCGGGGAGGCAGTGCAATCTCTCTTCGACCTTGAGTGAGTAGATCTGCTGCAGCAAGTGAAGTGATGAGCTCTTCGATTAGCCAGTGATGCGAAGCTGGCACTTGCGCAAAAGGATCCTGGCCTTTCGCAATTGCAAGTGTGGCCGTGCGAGCAAATGGTGTTGTGAGTATGACGCTCTTTGCACCACGACCAATTCGATATGTGTCAGCGTTAGCGGGCAGGAGCGATAGGCCGCGCCTGAGCCCAAGTTTTCTTTTCTCTTTCATGGGGTGATGGTGCAGGCGGTGTATCCCTGTGCGCAGAGAGGGAGCGCCTTTGGTGTGGTTAAACCGGTGAAGCACCTACATTGCGTGAGCAAGGACAGACATTGCGTGAGCAAGGACAGACATTGCGTGAGCAAAGAGGAACATTGCGTGAGCAAGGACGAACCCCGCGTGGTTATCTTTTCGAATAAATCTTCAGATAACCACGCGGGGTTCGACTACATCTGGGTGCTTTCGAGCCTATTGGCTTTCAAGCGCTCTGATCGTGAGATCAGATAAGAAACTACTGAGCCTTACCGAGGATACGGTTGACCTTGGTTCCGCAGACTGGGCAGATGCCCTGTGCCATACGGCGACCTGAATCAGAAACCTTTACAGTTCCTTCGAAGTCGCGCTTCTCTTT
>JBIKSV010000110.1:0-3271 GCA_044348425.1 Candidatus Planktophila sp.
GCCAGGAACTTAGCTTGTAGGGGAACGCAATGTGATTCTCTTGGATGATTTCAGATTTTGTTCCCGCACGATTGCGAAAGGATCGCGCTTGCGCTTAACAGTGAGATCTCCTTGGTCTGCATTGATTATTCCCAATGGAGATGGACTCCTAGATCATCCAGAAGTAAATCTAAGGGTGCTACACACCAAGGATTCTCCAACAAAACTGATAATGCCGCTGGGTGAGTAATTAAGAAAGTTTACGGGGCTTTATATTTCAGCAGGCGATAATCTTGTAGCGTGGTAGCGATCCATTAGCCACTTGCCATCTTTTTTAATCAAAACAACAGTCTCAAGGAACTCTAATTCAAGCGGTTCTTTGTTAGGAGATGTAAAGACTTCACTATTGCGATGGGTACTCCATGCAGTGTCCCCAGAAACAGTGATATGGAAATCGTAAAGGTTGGCTACGAGCGTTGAATCCTCTTCACGAGACAGCATCTCGATTAGATACTTTCCATCAAACAACATATCGTGCTCTATCAGGATAAATGTATCGCTTAGTGCTGATGCCAGCTTTTCCATGTCGTGGTTTCTCATTGCGATGTACCAGTCGCACAATACGTTTCGTACGTTATCAACTTCATTTGTCATTTTGCTTCCCCAATGTTTACTGCGTATGCAGTGGTATAGACCTCGAGTGCTCGGGGTCCAAAAAATAGTCGTCCAGAGCCGCTCAATCTCTTTGGTTCAAATGGGGGATCATCTGGGCCATCGCCACCACCGTTAATCGTGACCATACCTGCACTCAAGCGACTGGCGGCGGCGATGTGCTGCGAGTTAGCGGTCAATGCACTTGCACTTAATCCAAAACTAGTTGAGTTAGCTCGATTGAGACCTTCTTCAAATGAATCAACCGTACAAACGGTAATCACAGGACCGAATGTTTCTTCCTTCATTAATCGACAGTCTTCGGGCGGGTTTACAACCACTGTTGGGGGATAGAAGAAACCAGGACCAGAAATCGGCTCGCCACCGATTAGCACCTGGGCACCTTTGAGCTTTGCCTCAATAACGTGCTCATGAACTAAATCCCTTTGGGATCCATCAATTAGTGGTCCAAGTTGATTACTTGGGTCGTTACCCGGGCCAATGGTCCAACTCGAAGCTTGAGTAACTAATTCAGAAATAAATGGCTCAGCGATATTTTTGTGAACATAAATGCGCTCTACTGAGGTGCAGACTTGGCCAGTATTAAAGAGACTTCCATGTACTGCAATCTCAGCTGCCCACTTTATGTCAATATCATCATCAACAACGAGTGCGTCCTTTCCGCCAAGTTCAAGGAAGCAGGGAATTAGTCGAGCGCCTGCGATAGCGCCAACTTTTCTTCCAGTTTCTACTGAGCCAGTGAAATGAACTAAGTCAACATCGGGGTTTTCAATCAATGCTGACCCGGTCGCACCATTTCCGAGAACTATGTTGAACACACCTGGTGGCAGGCAATCGAATACTTCCGATAGCGCCGCAACTGAAAGGGGGGCTTTTTCACTTGGCTTTACAACCACTGTGTTTCCTGCGACAAGGAGGGCTCCAACTACATCTGTTACTTGGCAAACGGGATAGTTCCAAGGAGTAATGAGAGCTGCAACTCCATATGGTTTACGAACTAAGCGCCCTGTCTTTGTACTGGACTCAGCAAAGAATTCAATCGCACCAGATATCTGGCTCTCTATGACTTCTGCCGATCCTTGAATATCTGTTTGGGCCATGATGATTGGCTTGCCCATTTCACGAGATTCAATCTCGGCTAGAAATTGCGAAGAATTGCGCAGATTTCTCGCCACCTGGTTCAACAATTCAGTTCGTCGTTCTGCTCCCAGTTCCCACCAACCAGATTGTGCGCTTTGAGCAGCCTTGACAGCTCGGGCAACTTCGGCGGAATCTGAGGTCTGGAAGTGTCCGACTAAATCGCCAGTAGCCGGGTCAAAGATTTCTATTGAGGGGATTTTTACTGAGTCAGAGGCAGGGGTTGAATGGGTCCCATTGATCCAGTTTGAGCCTTGGATTTGCGCCACACCAACCGCCTTTGCTTGGAAAACCCACCCATTTATGGCGGGAATTGTGCGATAAAAATTTTCTTACGAAAAGCTTACAATCTAATGAGGCCTACCGTAACATTATTACGTAAAGGATTATCAGAAAATTCGGCTTCGTGTGTAGGGGGTTGTGCAAATGAAGAGATTGCTTTTGGCGACAGGTTCAGTAGGAATGCTTTTGTTAACCGCCTGTGGAGGTGCAGCGGCCCCTGACAGTTCGCAAACAAGTGCATCTGGCATTGAGTTGGTTTCCGCGATGCCGGCCGGTGTTGGACCGGTAGAGAATGTGAACTGGAATTTGGCAGACGGCGAACCGCTATCTCTAGATCCAAACTTGTCTTGGAGTGGCTCTCAGAATTTTGTTAGCAATTTAATGTGTGAGTCTTTGCTATTCACCAACCCTACAGGCGGTTTAGAACCAGGTTTAGCAACAGATGTTTCCTACACAGATCCCAAAACACTTATTGTTAAGTTGCGCGAAGGTGTGACCTTCTCGGACGGCAGTGCCGTAACCACCGAAGATGTTGCGTACTCAATTGAGAAAGCTCGTACGAATGAACTCTCACAATTCGCTGGTGACTTGGCCTCCGTTGCATCAGTGAAGGCGACAGATGCTTCTACTGTGACAATTAAGCTCAGTGAACCAAATTCACTTGTGCGTAGTGCATTGTCAACAGGTGCCGCAGCTGTGGTGTCAAAGGCATCCGCAGAAGGCAATGCTGATTTTGGACTACCAGGCAACACTTCGATGGTTTGCTCTGGACCATACATCCTAAAGGAATGGATAGCGGGCACCAAGATTGTTGTTGAGGCGAATCCAAAATGGTGGAACAAAGGTGAAGGCAAGCAACTTACGAAGCAGATCACCTTCTCATTCATAACAGATCCAGCGGCAGCTGTTGCAGGATATGAAAGTGGAGAACTTGATGGTGGATTTTTGATCGCACCTTCAAGCATTAAGGCCTTGCAGGCATCTACTGTTGGCACAGTTGGATTTGGTCAAGGATCCTCATTTGGCGCTTGGGTACCAGTCATGAATACCGAACGCTCTATGTCTAATCCAAAACTGCGCGAAGCGCTAGCTCTGAGCCTTGACTATGCAAACTTGGTGAAAACGGACACTGCAGGTTCAGGAATTCCAGCAAAGGCATTGGCAGTACCAGGATCATGGGGATATGAAGTAGGGACATACC
>JBIKSV010000030.1:0-13013 GCA_044348425.1 Candidatus Planktophila sp.
ACAGTGGAGCGAAGAAGACCTTTCGCGTGACAGGATCTGGAAAGATCATGCACGAGCGTGCAGGTAAGCGCCACCTTTTGGAGCACAAGTCATCACGCGTGACTCGTCGTATGAGCCAAGAGCAATCCGCAAAGCCAACCGTCACAATGACAGCCAAGCGCATGCTTGGTTTGAAGTAAGGGGGAGAACCGATGAGAGTAAAGCGCGGAGTACACGCAGCTAAGAAGCGTCGCACAACCCTTGAACGTGCCAGTGGTTATCGCGGACAACGCTCACGTCTTTTCACAAAGGCGAAAGAGCAAGTCACGCACTCAATGGTTTATGCATTCAATGACCGTAAGGATAAGAAGGGCGACTTCCGTCAGCTCTGGATCCAGCGCATTAATGCAGCTGCCCGCGAGAATGGAATGACTTACAACCGTCTTATCCAGGGACTCAAGCTCTCTGGACTAGAAGTTGATCGTCGTATCCTCTCTGACCTTGCAACGAATGACCCTGCAGCATTTAAGGTCCTCGTTGAAGTTGCGCGCACACACGTCGCCGCAGCATCTAAGTAATACCCAGCAAAGATATCTCCAATGATTGAGAGCCTTCACTCGCCACATGTTGCGCGAGTGAAGGCTCTTATTGGTTCTCGGGGTGTTAAAGAACGACGCGATTCAGGACTATTCGTCGCCGAAGGATTGCAGGCAACCCGTGAGGCATTGAACTCAGCCGGTGCGCCATTTATCAAGACTTTATATGTCACAACAGCTGGACTTCTCAAACTCTCCGATTTCGATCTTAATGAAGTCGATGTGGTTGAAGTTACTGATGCTGTAATGAATGAAATGGCATCTACAGTAACCCCACAAGGAATCTTGGCTCTCTGTGCGGTTCCGCGACGAGAGATTTCTGATCTCACTGCGATAGCTGAGAGAAAATCGCTACGAATTGTTTACCTCCACGAAATTCAAGATCCCGGAAACGCTGGAACTATTCTGCGAAGTGCCGACGCCATGGGCGTTGATGCAGTCGTAACATCTCCTGGAAGTGTCGATATGTATTCCCCAAAGGTGGTCCGGGCTACAGCCGGTTCGCTCTGGCATATACCGTTGTTTGAGTCAGTAAGTATTCAGGATTTATCAACGCAACTTCCTTTGGCCAAACTTGTTTTGCTCTCATCTCACGCTAAGAAATCAATTCTTGATCTTCCGCTAGAAGCTTCATATATATCTGTATTCGGAAATGAAGCCAGGGGAGTGACTGCGGATTCGCTAGGCCTTAGCGAATCAGCAATTACTTCAGTAACGATTCCCATGGCTGGTCGTGCAGAGAGTCTGAATCTCTCCGCGGCAGCCTCGATAGTTATCTTCACCCTTTCTCGAGGGCTCGCAGGTTAGACTTCGCTCCATGAATCCACAGGAAATTCAAGGATGGTTGAACGATGCCGCAAAGGCATTCACTCAAGCAACCAATCTTGATGAACTCAAAGTTGCGCGCCTTGCTCATGTGGGCGATAAGGCACCGATCTCTCTGGCAAGTCGCGCCCTTGGTTCTCTCTCACCTGAAGAGAAGGCTTCGGCAGGAAAAGTTATTGGTGAAGCAAAAGCTGAGCTTGGTCGCTTGTTAGCAGAGGCAACTACCAAGCTCGAGAGCGAGAGAGATGCTCGCGTTCTGATCGAAGAAGTCGTAGATATAACTTTGCCAGTTCAACGCTCTCATCGTGGTGGTCTTCATCCGATAACAATCATCAAGAATGAAGTCTCAGACTTCTTTATCGAGCAAGGCTTCTCTGTTGAAGAAGGACCGGAACTTGAATCAGGGTGGCTCAACTTCGATGCCCTTAACATTCCAGCCGATCATCCTGCACGAACCATGCAAGATACTTTCTACATTGAACCAGTCCAATCAGGAATGGTTCTGCGTACGCAGACTTCCCCCGTGCAGATTCGTACGATGCTCACTCAGAAACCTCCTATTTATGTAATTAGCCCGGGACGTACTTTCCGAGCAGATGAACTCGATGCAACACATAGTCCAGTCTTTCATCAGGTTGAAGGCCTCGTTGTAGATAAGGGCATAACAATGGCCCATCTCAAGGGAACGCTTGATAATTTTGCGCGCCATATGTTTGGCAGTGATGTAACCACTCGACTTCGTCCTTCATTCTTTCCATTTACCGAACCAAGTGCGGAAGTAGATATCTTCTTCAATGGTCGTTGGATCGAATGGGGCGGTTGCGGCATGGTCAATCCAAAGGTTCTGGCAACCTGCGGAATAGATACCAGTCGATATTCAGGCTTTGCATTCGGTATGGGACTCGAACGAACTCTTATGGTTCGTCACGGAATAACGGACATGCATGACATTGTCGAGGGCGATCTTCGCTTTACACGTCAGTTTGGGGTCGGACTCTAAATGCGCGCACCTTTTTCGTGGATCAAAGAATTTGTCGAAATCCCTGCAACTGTGACCGCTGAAGAAATTTCTGATGCCCTGATTAGAGTTGGATTTGAAGTTGAAGAGATAATCGTCCAAGGCTCTGATCTCACTGGACCTCTCAAGTTTGGAAAAGTCCTCTCAATAGAGGAAATCACCGAGTTCAAGAAGCCTATTCGATACGTTGGTCTCGATTGCGGTGAGGGTGAAACACGCTATGTAATTTGTGGAGCTACCAATTTTGTTGTCGGAGACATTGTCTGTGTCGCAATTCCCGGAGCTGTATTGCCCGGCAATTTCGTCATATCTGCTCGTGAGACTTACGGAAAAACATCTAACGGCATGATCTGTTCAGGTCGAGAACTTGGCATTAGTGATGACCATGCAGGCATCATGACGTTCTCGCAAGATTCTGCACACATTGGGAGAGATGCCATCGAAGCTCTCGAGATTAATGATGTCATCTTCGATATCGCCGTAAACCCAGATCGTGGATATGCCCTCAGCATTCGCGGTATTGCCCGAGAAGTTGCCGCTGCACTCGGATTGAAATATGTCGACCCAGTAGATGCACTGCGTAATCTAACTTTTGAAAACTCTGGCAAAGGAGTATCGGCAAAGATTATCGATGCTGATGCAGCGAGCGTCTTTTATCTTCGGACACTTAGTGATTTCGATCAAGCCGCTAAAACGCCAATCTGGATGCAACGTCGCCTTGAAAAAATGGGGATGCGCTCAATTTCTCTCGTCGTTGACATTACAAATTATGTGATGCTCGAACTAGGTCAACCATTACACGCATTTGATGCGGATAAAATTTCTGGTGGACTTTCCATCAAGCGTGCCGGCAAATCTCAAAAATTCACGACTCTTGATGGGCAAGAGCGCACCTTAGATCCTGATGACCTGATGGTTTGGGATGATGCCAAGCCACTTGCTCTCGCTGGAACCATGGGCGGACTTGAATCCGAAATCACTGAAACCACCACACGCATTTCAGTGGAAGCGGTTCGATTTAATCCAGTTGCAGTTGCTAAGAATTCCCGACGCCACAAACTCTCTTCAGAAGCATCACGTCGACTTGAGCGGAGTGTCGATCCGTCGTTGGCTCAATTTGCCTCTGCGCGATTTGTGCAGCTTCTCACTCAACTCTCTTCCGCAAAGCATCTTGAAACCGTGATTGACGGTCAACCACGGTTTTCTCCAGTGGTTACTCTTGATCCCGCATACATTGCCAGTGTTCTAGGAATTCAAATCTCCCCGTCGGAAATTGCAGCGTATTTACGTTTGGTTGGTTGTGATGTCAATGAGAAAACCTTCCAGGTTGATCCTCCATCATGGCGTTCAGATTTGCTACAGCCAGCTGATTTTGCTGAAGAAGTTGCCCGCATGGTCGGCTATGACAAGATTCCTTCGATTCTTCCACCACGCCCAAAGCATGCATCGCTTACTTCTACACAGAAGCGTCGTCGCGCAATCGCGCTGATGTTAGCTAACCGCGGTTTCGCCGAGGTACAAACATTCCCGTTTACCAATCAAGAGACAATTGATTCGATGGGCTTTGTTGGAGAACGCGCTGCAACTTACCGCATCGCTAACCCAATGTCTGAGGAATTCCCATTGATGCGCGTTCATTTGGTTCCAGGTTTGATTGAGGTGGCCCAACGCAATATCAGTCGTGGCGCTAAAGATTTCGCTATTTTTGAAATGGGATCAATCTTTCGCAGCTCACAAAAACTCATTACCGCTATTTCACCAGAACTTGGTTCACGCCCCGACCAATCAATAATCGATGCAATAACTGCAAGCGTTCCGCCACAGGCGTTCCATGTTGCTGGATTGCTCGTTGGAAAGAAAGAAGCTTCAGATTGGCAAGGACCGGCGGCTGCATATACATGGCAGGATGCAATCGCCTATGCCCAAGATATTCTGCAGCTCTGTAATCTCAATTGGGAAATAAAGCGTTCAGAGTTCGCTCCGTGGCACCCAGGTCGATGCGCCGAACTCATTGTTGATGGCAAAGCAGTTGCCCATGCAGGCGAACTGCATCCGCGCATCATTGCGGCATATGGCCTACCCGAGAGATCTGCTGCTTTCGCAGTAGGACTAAGCGCACTTCCTGAGACATCCCTTGTTCGCCCTTTCAACGTTGGAACAATGCCGGCAGCGATGCAAGATGTGGCTCTCATTGTGGATGCATCAATCGCTGCAGGTGATGTAGAAGCAGCGCTTCGCGCCGGGGCCGGCAATTTACTCGAATCAATCATTCTCTTTGACCGCTATGACAAGATAGGTGACGGGAAAATCTCGCTCGCCTTTACCTTGGTTTTCCGTGCAAATGATCGAACCCTGACTGGTGCCGAAATCGCCGAGGCTCGCGAAGCGGCAGTAGCTCTGGCAAGTAAGCGCACAGGAGCAGTCCTCCGCACCGTATAAGTATGCATATTTATGCATCTTTTTGTATAAATATGCTATATTTAAGTCATGAAAATCGGTCTTGTTGGTGGCAGTGGTTATGCAGGAGGAGAACTCCTTCGCCTTATTGCTTTGCACCCATTTTTTGAAGCGTCCGCCATATGTGCCCACTCGAATGCTGGGGAGGCGCTAACTTCAATTCACCCACAACTGCGCAGCTACGCTGATGCAGAATTTGCCTCGTTCGATCCAGAACTCTTTGAAGAGTGCGAATTAGTCTTCTTGGCTTTACCTCATGGAGAATCTTCTAAATTAATTCCTGCACTTCCTTCGCACCTTAAGATTGTTGATTTAGGGGCAGACTTTAGATTGAAGTCGAAAGAATCTTGGGACAAGTACTACGGCGGAGATTATGCAGGTTCTTGGGTCTACGGATTGGCCGATTTGCCAGAGAAGAGCGCTGAGATATCTCACGCGTCACACGTAGCAAATCCAGGCTGCTATGCCACAGCCATCGCACTTGGGGTTGCGCCAGCTGCTCCATTTGTTGACTTAACCGACATTGTTGTTGTTGCTGCTTCAGGTACAACAGGTGCTGGCCGGTCTGCAAAGGTATCTCTTCTTGCGAGTGAAGTCAGTGGTTCGCTCACTTCCTATAAGTTCGGGGGAGTCCATCAGCACACCCCAGAGATTGAAGAAACTATTTCGGAACTTAGCGGTCAGAAAGCCAAGGTTTCTTTCACTCCGATCTTGGCGCCAATGCCACGCGGAATCCTTGCAACAGTCAGTATGAAGTTGACTAGGGATATTGCACTTGCCAATGCGATTGCCGAATACAGTGGTTATTATCTGCATTCACCTTTTGTTCAACTCTTGCCGCAAGGGCAAATGCCAAAGACATCCGCTGTGCTTGGCAGTAATTTTGCTCAAATGCAGATTGCAATTGATAAACACACCAGGCGCCTTGTTGTCTCCGTTGCAATAGACAACCTGGGCAAAGGGGCTGCTGCCCAGGCAATACATAATGCGAATTTAATGCTGGGCCTCGATGCAACGACAGGACTATTGGGAAATGGTCTTGGCGCATGAATAATTCTCTGCCACAAGGGTTTGTTGGTTCAGGTATGCATGCCGGCTTGAAATCATCAGGCAATCTCGATCTGACTCTTATTCACAATCTCGGCCCTGCCTTTGATGCAGCAGCTGTTTACACCTCAAATAAGGTAGTTGCAGCCCCTGTTATATGGTCTCGCGAAGTGACAAAAGGGAAGATTGTAAGAGCCGCAATTCTTAACTCAGGTGGAGCAAACGCATGCACTGGCCCAGATGGTTTCCTCGATACCCATCAAACTGCGGAGACGGTAGGGGAACTTCTTGGAATTTCATCGGGAGAGGTTGTTGTTTGTTCGACAGGCCTCATTGGTGAGAGATTGCCTATCGAGAAAATTCTGAGTGGTGCGCAACATTTGGTGAGCTCGCTATGTAATGAAACGCTTACCGATATAGCGCGTTCAATTATGACAACAGATACAGTTCCAAAGATTGCAGAGCATGAGGCGCAAGGTGTTCGCACAGTGGGAATAGCCAAGGGTGCTGGGATGCTCGCGCCCGCTCTGGCAACCATGCTTTCAGTTGTAATGACAGATTCTCTTCTGTCATCAGAGGCGCAAACAATATTCTCGCGCGTCTGTGAGCGTACTTTTAATCGAATTGATTCAGATGGTTGCATGTCGACAAATGACACTGTCCTACTCATGGGCTCGGGCGCCAGCGGAGTTTGCCTCAGCGATGAAAAGCTAGAAGAAATCTTGATGGAGATCTGCTCATCGCTAGCAGCTCAACTTATTGAAGATGCCGAGGGCTCAACCAAGACCGTTGCAATTACAGTAAAGGGTGCAGATTCCGAAGCAGATGCTGTTGAAGTTGCTCGTGCCTGCGCGCGTAATAATTTACTGAAATGTGCAATCTTTGGTGGAGATCCTAATTGGGGTCGAGTTCTTGCAGCAGTTGGAACGGCTGATGCAAAGATTGATCCATTAATGATTGATGTGACCCTTAACGGAGTGCAAGTCGCGAAGAGCTCTGCCCCGTTCGAGGATAAATCCAAGGTTTCATTTGCAGACAGACTTGTTGATCTTGTCATCGACCTCAATGTAGGGGGAGCTGTGGCAACAGTGCGCACCAATGATTTATCGCATGATTATGTTCACGAGAATTCGGCTTATTCAACATGAGTCGGGGCGTTCTAGTTGTGAAATTCGGTGGCCATGCCATGTCAGATAATGACGGCGCCTTTGGCAAGAGATTGGCTTTAGCTATCGCAGAAGGGCTCAAAGTTGTAATCGTTCATGGGGGCGGACCACAGATAAATCAGGCCCTAGAGGAATCAGGCATTACTTCAGAATTTATTGGGGGCTTTCGCGTTACAACCCCAGAGGTTTTTGCGGTTGTCGAACAAGTTCTTTCTAACGAAGTGGGCCCCGCAGTCGCTGCAACACTGACCAAGTCTGGGGTTGCCGCCTTAGCTATTTCCGGCCGACATTCAGGCACTATCTTCGCGGTTCGCCAGAACTCTCTAGTGAACGGAGAGGCTGCAGACCTAGGTTTGGTTGGCACAGTGAAGAAGGTTGATACCGAAGCAATAGTAGTTCTACTTGAGAAAGGCGTTGTACCTGTAGTTTCCCCCGTCGCAAACGATCTTGACAGTGAAAGTGGGCTCAATGTGAATGCCGATATTGCAGCCGCCGCAGTTGCGGGCAGCTTGCACGCCAATGAGCTCGTAATCATGACGGATGTACCAGGGATTTTTCGCAATTGGCCTGATGTGAACTCACTTATTAAAGAGATTGATTCAAGGGAACTGATGCAGATGAAGTCAACGTTTTCAGAGGGAATGGCTCCGAAAGTTCAAGCTTGTCTCGATGCCTTAGATGCAGGAGCGTCGGCGGTGCGAATTATCGATGGAAGAGATCCGCAAGCCTTCGCAGATGCGCTGGCCAATAAAGGTGGAACGCTGGTGGTTAAATGAAAGCTTGGAAATCCTCACTTCAATTAAATTATGGGACGCCAGCACTAGAACTTGTCTCTGGAAAAGGCGCTCAAGTAACTGATGCGAAGGGAGATATCTATTTAGATTTTCTGGCGGGCATCGCGACGAATGTTCTGGGACACGCACACCCTGCCGTCGTCAAGGCCGTTTGTAAGCAGATTGCAACCCTTGGTCATGTTTCGAACTTCTATGCTCATCCAAATGTTTTAGAGCTCTCTAAGAAATTAGTAGCTATGACTGGTGATAAGAGCGCGCGTGTCTTCTTCTGTAACTCTGGTGCCGAGGCCAATGAAGCCGCACTTAAACTTTCACGCAAAACAGGTCGAACCAGGATTGTCGCAACAAAAGAATCTTTTCATGGTCGCACCATGGGAGCCCTATCACTTACAGGACAACCCGCAAAACGCGATCCATTTATGCCACTCATAAAGGGAGTAACCCATGTTACTTACGGTGATATGGGTGCAATGCTTAAGAAAGTAAATAAGAAGACGGCCATGGTTATCGTTGAACCAATCATGGGAGAAGCTGGCGTTATCGTTCCGCCTCTTGGATATCTACAAGCACTGCGCGAACTCTGTGATGAGACTGGTGCCCTGCTTGTCTTTGATTGCGTTCAGACTGGAATGGGTCGAACTGGTGACTGGTTTGGATATGAGTATTCAGGTGTTCGACCTGATGTGATAACTCTTGCAAAAGGTCTTGGGGGTGGATTGCCATTAGGGGCAATGATTGCTCTCGGAGATGCTGCCTCGCTCTTCGCGCCAGGTGATCATGGCTCGACATTTGGGGGTAATCCTGTTGCGACTGCAGCAGCTCTTGCCGTTATTGAGACAATCGAAAAACGGGGTTTGCTCGAACGTGTCAGCAAGGTTGGTGTTGATCTTATGGCAGAACTTGCACTAATCGACGGAGTCAAGGAAGTTCGTGGAGCAGGTCTCTTGATAGGAATCGAATTCAACAAACCAATCGCCAAGAAGGTTGCAAAGCGATGTGAAAAATTGGGTGTACTAGTCAATGGAAACAGTGAGACTGTAATTCGTATTGCACCACCTTTGATTGTTTCAGACCGTGAAATCATGAAGTTTGTGAAGATTTTTGCGCAGAGTGTTGACCATGAAGGAGGCTCGTAATGTCTACTGCTATCGCACGTCGCTCAAAGGCGATCTCTCTCATTAAAGCTGGCAAGATTGGGTCCCAGAACGATCTGGTCCGTGAACTGAAGAAGGCAGGTTTTTCGGTCACGCAGACAACTGCAAGTAGAGATCTGGAAGAAATAGGCGCCGTTCGTAGCCGTAATTCAGATGGCGAAGCTATCTACTCGATTGCGGTCAGTGATGAGGGTTCATTGGCGCGATCTATGCCTTTACCGGGGGAGTTGATTATTTCCGTTGAATCCAGCGGAAATCTAGCGGTTGTCCGTACGCCACCAGGAGGCGCACAGCTCTTGGCAAGTTCCTTAGATCATTCTGGAATCAAGTCGATAATCGGGACGATAGCCGGCGACGACACGGTTCTAGTAGTTTCTCGAAAAGCCAGCGGAGGAGCAGATCTAGCGAAAGAATTGCTTACTTACAGAGGCGTTAAGAAAGGTCGGAGATAATGGCATTGTGGGGCGGGCGCTTCTCTGATGGCCCAGCCGACGCCGTCTTCGCCCTCTCTAGAAGTGTGCACTTTGATTGGCGTTTAGCGCCATATGACTTACGTTCTTCGCTAGCGCACCTAGAAGTTTTAGAAAGCAGTGGATTGCTTACTCGAGAGGTAGCTTCATCGATTCGTGGCGCACTCAAAGAATTGATAGCTGAAGTCGCAAGTGGAAAGTTTGTATCAATTGATAGTGATGAGGATGTTCACAGTGCCCTCGAACGTGGTTTGACTGAGAAGCTAGGAGAGATTGGAGGATCGCTTCGTGCTGGTCGCTCCCGCAACGATCAAGTAACCACTGACCTTCGCCTATACGCAATTGATCATATGCTCGAGGTTTCACAACAACTAATTTCATTGCAGCAGGCTTTGATTGCTAAAGCAGAAGAATATGCTGATGCAACTGCGCCCGGATTTACACACATGCAACATGCCCAACCTGTTCTCTTCGGACACGAGATAGCCAAGCATGCTCACGCTTTTGCACGCGATCTCGATCGAATTAACGATTGGCTTGCTCGTACCTCGGTAAGCCCGTTGGGTTCAGGTGCATTAGCCGGCTCATCATTGCCGCTCTCTCCTGAGAAAACAGCCGGTGCACTGGGATTCACCTCATCTTCCGGTAATAGCATCGATGGAGTCTCAGATAGAGACTATGTGGCAGAGGCTCTATTTATCCTCGCATTGGTCGGAAGTCATTTATCGCGCATCGGTGAAGAGTGGTGTATCTGGGCGACAACAGAATTTGGATGGGCAAAGGTTGCTGATGCATACTCAACCGGTTCTTCAATCATGCCGCAGAAGAAGAACCCAGATATGGCAGAACTTGCTCGAGGCAAAGCAGGAAGACTTGTTGGAAATCTTACGGGTTTACTCACAACTCTTAAAGGTTTGCCTTTTGCCTACAATCGCGATCTCCAAGAAGATAAAGAACCGCTCTTTGATTCGATCGACACAGTTCTCCTTGTGCTTCCTGCAGTAACTGGAATGGTTGCTACGACTGATTTTGATCGCGAGAAGATGGCGATGGCTGCACCACTTGGATTCTCTTTAGCAACTGAGATTGCAGATTATTTGGTGAGGGCACATATTCCATTTGCTCATGCCCACGAAGCTGCTGGTAAGTGTGTAGCTCTCTGTGAATCTTCAGGGCGTCAACTACATCAACTTACTGATGCCGAGTTCGCTCAGATTCATCCATCGCTTCTGCCCAATGTGCGGGATGTTCTGACAGTTCATGGCGCACTTAACTCACGTGTTACGCGTGGAGGAACATCTCCGATTTCACTCAAGACACAACTAGCAGAGCTTAAGCAGCTGGTTGCATCTGATGCGAAGAAATTCAACGACAAAGCAGAGGCCTTCTCGGCCATGATGGGGCAGTGATGACTGACTTACTAGATGACCTCAAGTGGCGCGGGCTAATCGCTCAGACCACCGACGAAAACGCGCTCCGCGAGGCCATGAAGAAGCCCATCACTCTCTACTTGGGTACTGATCCAACCGCACCTTCGATTCATGTGGGAAATCTCGTTCCCCTCTTGGTGATGCGTAGATTTCAGCTTGCCGGACACAATCCAATACTTCTCGTTGGGGGAGCGACCGGTTTAGTCGGAGATCCCAGTGGGCGAAATGATGAGCGCTCACTCAATGACTCTGACGTGGTCGCTAACTGGGTTAATCGCATCAAAATACAGTTATCGAAGTTTATGGATTTTGAGACTAAGAATAATCCTGCGGTCATGGCAAATAACCTTGACTGGACCGCACCGATGTCAACGATTGAATTCTTACGAGACATCGGAAAGCATTTTAGCGTTAATCAAATGCTCAGTAAGGATTCTGTCTCTTCAAGATTAGAAAAAGATGGCATCTCTTACACTGAGTTTTCGTATCAAGTTCTGCAATCTATGGATTACCTCGAGCTTTATCGACGCGGTAATTGCACTCTTCAAATCGGCGGATCAGATCAATGGGGAAACATTACAGCTGGACTCGACTTAATTCGTCGCGCAGAAGGTGGAAGCGCACATGCTTTGACAGTTCCACTACTCACCAAAGCGGATGGAACCAAGTTTGGAAAAACAGCAGGTGGATCTGTCTGGCTCGATCCAGAGATGACTTCACCATACGCATTCTTCCAATACTGGTTGAACTCAGATGATGCTGATGTTATCAAATTCATCAAGACTTACTCATTTAATTCTCGCGAAGAAATTGAATCCCTAGAGGCGCGTCACGCTGAAAATCCTGGAGCACGCGAAGCGCATCGTGAACTTGCGCGTGAGTTAACTTCTTTAGTGCATTCACCAGATATTGCCCAACGTGTAGAAGTCGCGGCACGTGCACTCTTTGGGCAAGCTGAACTCTCTGAACTTGATGAAGCAACTTTGTCTTCAGCGATTGCAGAATTGCCAAAGACTTCGATTTCAGCATCTGCTGAAATACCAACCTGGGTTGATCTTCTAGTGGCTACAGGGGTTGTTGACTCGAAATCTGCCGCGCGCCGGATTGTTAAAGAGAGTGGCGCATATCTCAATAATGAGAAGGTTGTGGGCGAAGATTTCCGCCTCGAAAAAAGCCACTTTTTATGCGGAAAATACGCGATTTTGAGAAAAGGAAAGCGCGACTTAGCTGCTGTAGAACTCGTCAAGTAATTTAGCAGCTCCAAATAGTACGCATTTTTACGCTCAAAAAGCTCGATTTTTATCAAATGTCGTGATTTTGGGCTCGCCGACCCGGATCTAAGGGGTCGGATTTGACCTCACAGGGGGAGAGACCTATAGTTACGCTCCTTGCTGTGGAACGTACAGATTTACGCTTAAAATCGTAAAAATGGCCGTACAGCAGAGATACCACCCAAACTAGCCAATTTGACCTCAAAAGGGTCGATGGACTAGGTTTGGCGGTCTGCCCTGAAAAGTAGAAGAGATTCTGCGAAGCAGTGCGCATCCGTACCTTGAGAACTCAACAGCGTGCCATAAGTCAATGCCAGTGAATGGCTTTATTTGTCGTGCAAACGATTCTTAGATTCATTCACTAAATAAATACTTCAATGAAGTAACGATACTTCGGTATCAATACTCGTTGATTTCCTTTGGTAATAAGACTAAATAAACGACAGTTTGTTTGTCTCGTAAAGCTAAAGATCAAACATTTCTATGGAGAGTTTGATCCTGGCTCAGGACGAACGCTGGCGGCGTGCTTAACACATGCAAGTCGAGCGATGAAACACCTTCGGGTGTGAATTAGCGGCGAACGGGTGAGGAACACGTGAGAAATCTGCCTTCAACACTGGGATAACTCCGGGAAACCGGGGCTAATACCGGATACGAGACCTGCAGGCATCTGCGGGTCTGGAAAGTTTTTCGGTTGAAGATGATCTCGCGGCCTATCAGCTTGTTGGTGAGGTAATGGCTCACCAAGGCGACGACGGGTAGCCGGCCTGAGAGGGCGACCGGCCACACTGGGACTGAGACACGGC
>JBIKSV010000005.1:0-42104 GCA_044348425.1 Candidatus Planktophila sp.
GTGGCGCAAACTGGCCCACTAGGAGGTTACTCAGCGGGTAACTATTCACTCACCTCAGGCCAAGCTGTATATGTTTATGTTGGCGGTCAAGGTTCAGGTAGCAACAGTACGGATGCTTCAATTTCTGGTGGGTTCAATGGCGGGGGAAACGCTTACAACGGCGATGCACGTGGAAGAGCGGCAAGTGGTGGTGGTGCATCTGATATCAGGATCGGTGGAGATTCTTTAAGCAACCGAGTGATTGTGGCTGGCGGTGGTGGAGGTGGACGATTTTATGCAGACTATGGAACACAATCCGGTGGATTTGGTGGCGGAGCGACCGGTGGAAATGGTGTAACAGGTTCTTTTAGTGCGAGTACTTCTCGCAACGGAAAAGGTGGAACCCAATCTGCAGGTGGCGCCGGTGGTCAAAATGGTATGACAGCAGGATCGGGAACTTTAGGAAATGGTGGCCATGGATATACCGGAGATCCTATGGGTTCAAGTGGTGGTGGCGGCGGTTACTACGGTGGTGGTGGCGCCGGTCCGGGAATGTCTCCAGCTGGTGGATCGGGTTATGTGGGTGGTGTTACGGCATCAACTATTACTGAAGGCGATGCATCAATGCCCAATCCTGCCGGCGGGAATATGGTCGGCCGATCAGGAAATGGATTTATAAGAATTACGTATTCGTTTGATTCCACTCCACCAACGTTTACTACATTTCAATTAGCTGGCAATGCTACGGCAACGACTTTTCGCTCGGCAATCGTGGTTACATCTACAGTAACAGTCTCATCCAGAATAACTTTTACCGTCAATGGCAAGGTAATTCCTGGATGCAAGAATAAAACTGCGATTGGTTCAGGCTCTAGTTTCACGGCGACCTGCTCGTGGAGGCCGTCCACGCGCGGCTCTGTAAGAGTTATTGCAACAGCAGATCCCATTGCAGATGGAATCGCGAATACAACGTCGAGCCCCATTCACGTTGGGGTCACAGGCCGTACAAACAGGAGATAAGCCCTTTCTGCGGCAGAACGAGTCCGACTGAGAAGCCGGTTGAATTCGATGGTAAATCAAAACCTTTTAAAGGTAATCACAGGTTCTACGCACAATCTGGGCTAGGGCTAGACCTATTTTTGCCGTATCTTTTTCCCTAGGTGGGGAGTGGTTCCTCACGTAAATAAGGAGAGATTAATGCGTAGTTCTAACCCAGTCCTCAGCGGCAGAGGTTTTGCTCGTATCAACCCAGATGTTCTTAACAATCGCGCCGAAAATCTTCGCGATCTTAAGAGCCCTGATGCCCGTCCCTCAGCTGCGCCAATGTCTATTGAAGATGTTGTCCTTAAGTCAGCGATGCTCTTTGGAGTTCTCGCTGTAGTAGGAGCATTTGCATGGAGTGCTAACAGTCCACTTCTTGCAATGATCGGTGTCTTCGGTGGTCTCATTCTTGCACTCGTCAACTCTTTCTCTAAGATAGTTCGTCCACCGCTAGTTATTGCATACGCAGCTGCACAAGGTTTAGCTCTTGGTTCAATCAGCCGTGTATTTGAAACTCAATATTCTGGAATCGTAACTCAAGCAATTATTGCGACAGGTTGTGCATTCGGTGGAGTTCTTCTTGCATATCGCAGCGGACGTATTCGCGTAACACCTAAGTTCACTCGCGTAATGATGGGTGGTCTTATTGGTTACCTCGTCTTTACTCTCGTCACACTCTTTACTGGTCGTCCATCTGGCGGACTCGGTCTTTTGATTTCAGTTGCAGCCGTTGGTCTTGCATCAATGTTTATTGTGATGGACCTTGATCAGATTGAAAAGGGTGTAGCAGCACGTTTGCCTCATGAAGAGTCATGGCGTATGGCCTTTGGCCTTATGGTCACCTTGGTCTGGCTCTACCTTGAAATCTTGCGCTTGATTTCAATCTTGCGAGGCGATGAATAAGCCGTAAAGGGCTCTATCTACCGTTACTTAGCAGTATCCAATAAGGCATCCGCGGTTCACTTCGAACTGCGGATGCTTTATTTTCAAAGGCAGGTAGCCTTCGGGGATGAAAGTTTGCGTCCCGAAAGAGATCCGAGAGGGTGAGAAGCGCGTAGCGCTCGTCCCCGATGTCATAAGTAAGTTAACAAAACTCGGCTACGAAGTTGTTATTGAAAGCGGTGCCGGTCTCGGCGCACAAGCGAGCGATGACAGCTACGTTGCAGCTGGTGCGACCATTGGCAAAGGAGATCTCCTTGCCAACGCAGATGTCGTTCTCTCGGTTCAGCCTCTGACACCAACTCAGATGGCAACTCTCAAAAAGGGCGCCGTCACCATCTCATTTCTCTCTCCGACAACTGCTGTTGATTCAATTGAAGCAGCCGCAAAAGCAGGAGCAACAGCGTTCTCACTTGAATTAGTGCCACGTATCTCTCGTGCGCAATCAATGGATGCACTCTCTTCACAGGCACTCTGCGCTGGATATCGCGCAGCCCTTGTCGGTGCCGAACTATCACCACGATTCTTCCCACTCTTAATGACAGCTGCCGGAACAGTCACACCAGCACAGGTCTTGGTTTTGGGCGCTGGTGTTGCAGGACTACAAGCAATGGCAACAGCGCGCAGATTAGGTGCGGTTGTCTCTGCCTATGACGTACGTCCAGCCTCTGCCGATGAAGTGCGTTCTATGGGTGCAACATTTATTCAGCTTGAACTCGAAGCACTTGAAGGCGCTGGCGGATATGCACGTGAGATGACAGAGGAGCGTGCTGCAAAGCAACGCGAACTCTTGACTCCTTATATTGCGAAGTCACATGTTGTTATTACGACTGCAGCGGTGCCAGGACGCACTGCGCCACGTTTGGTAACGCAGGCAATGATTGATGCGATGGAACCAGGAACAATCATCGTTGACCTTGCTGCCGAAACTGGCGGAAACGTTGAGGGATCAAAGCCAGGTGAGGTTGTAGAAACTGCAGGCGGAGTTCGCATCTGGGGCGCTAAAGATGTGCCGAGCCAGATTTCATTCCATGCATCAAGTCTGTATTCACGAAATGTGGTTAATTTACTTACTTTGATGACCAAGGCTGCAGCGCCTGCGCGAGATGAGAAGCCAGCCCAAGAGTTAGCACTAGCTATTGATTTTAGCGATGAGATTATTAATGGAGCAGCGGTGACGCATAACGGTGCTCGTCGAACTCCAGAATCAGCACCAGCACCAGAACCAACAAAGGCGGCACAGTAATGGATGCAATTGCAGTTATATCTATCTTTGTTCTCGCAGTATTTGTGGGTTTTGAGGTTGTCTCAAAGGTCTCATCAACTCTGCACACACCGCTGATGTCAGGTGCCAACGCTATCCATGGCGTCATCTTGGTCGGTGCAATCATCGTGGCTGATGCTGCCAAGACCAATCTTGAACTCGGTCTCTCGGTTGCTGCCATCATTCTTTCGACAATTAACGTCGTCGGTGGATTCGTAGTTACGGATCGCATGCTCGAAATGTTTAAGCCTAAGAAAGGCGGTGAGCAGAAGTGAAAGATTTAATCTTCAGCCTCATTGGCCTCACAGCCGGCGTACTCTTTATCTTGGCACTTAAGGGCCTATCTCATCCAAAGACAGCTCGTCGCGGAAATCTTCTCGGTGCACTCGGTGCGACTATCGCGATTGTTCTTGTTTTCTTCGAACTTGAAGAGATCGAAAATCTTTGGTGGATCATCGGAGCAATTGTCTTTGGTCTCGTTGTAGGTGTTCCTGCAGCGCGTAAGGTCCAGATGACAAATATGCCTCAACTAGTTGCACTCTTTAATGGTGTCGGCGGTGGAGCTGCAGCTCTTGTTGCAATCGTTGAATACCTCAAGCACAGCCAGGATATGACTGTCGCTTTCCTTATCTTTACAGTCTTTACAGTGATTGTTGGCTGCGTATCTTTCAGCGGTTCGATTATCACCTTCTTAAAGCTACAAGAGTTGATGACAACACGTCCTGTTGTTTTCCCTGGTGGCCGCTTTGTTATTGCAGCTAATTTAGCTTCTGTACTTGGCGTCTCTGTCTGGGTAGTTCAAGCCACTGGCACCAATCCACTCTTGATTCTTGCCGGACTATCACTGCTCTTCGGTATCCTCTTTGTATTGCCTGTTGGTGGCGCAGATGTACCAATTGTTATCTCGCTCCTTAATGCATTTACCGGTCTTACTGTTGCGGCAAGTGGATATGTTCTAGATTCCACATTGTTAATTATTGCTGGAACACTCGTCGGTGCATCAGGAACAATCTTGACTCGCTTAATGGCAGAGGCGATGGGCCGATCACTCTTTGGAACCCTCTTCGGCGCCTTTACTGCAAAGCCACAAGCCATGGCAGCAGCTGGTGAAGAACGTCCCGTTAAATCAGGCTCTCCTGAAGATGTTGCAATCTTGCTTAACTACGCACGTCGCGTTGTTATTGTTCCTGGCTTCGGTCTTGCTGTTGCGCAGGCACAACACACTGTCCGCGAGATGGCAGATCTCTTAATCTCTAAGGGAATCGATGTCGCCTACGGTATTCACCCAGTTGCCGGACGTATGCCAGGACACATGAACGTTCTTCTTGCTGAAGCAAATGTTCCTTACGAACAACTTGCTGAAATGGATGAGGTAAATCCAACATTTGGTCAGACCGATGTAGCAATCGTCATTGGTGCAAACGATGTTGTAAACCCAGCTGCTGAGACAACACCGGGTTGCCCAATCTACGGAATGCCGATTCTTAAAGTTTCTGAATCTGCAAATATCATCTTCCTCAAGCGCTCAATGCGCCCAGGTTTTGCTGGTATTGAAAACGAACTTCTCTATGATCCAAAGACGACACTTCTCTTTGGTGATGCAAAGGCATCTCTTACAAAGGTAGTCAGCGCGCTTAAAGGCCTATAAAACTTAACGCCTTGTTGAGCGCTTTAGCACCCAAGTACTGAGTGCTGGAGAAGTCACAGAGGTAAAGGTATTACTTGTTGGAGTCAACGTTGCAGTCAAGCTCTGGCGTCCTGTAAAGCTAGGGCGCCAGTTGCATGTGGCGGTATAAGTCGAACCGCTTCCTGTGGTTGCTACAGCTAGGCAGTTAGTAATGCGCTTACCGTTAAGGAAGAAACGAACCCTGCCTGCAGCATTGACAGTCACCGTAGTTGCAATTGAAATGCCTTTAAATGGTGTGCCGCTTATTGATGGCGCAGAGGCGGTCCCTGATTCATTGAGGTTTGTAACCGTGATGGTGACTGTCTGCGAATCAGAGAGTGATCCATCAGAGACCCAAGTAATAACTATGTACGTGTTGTTGGTATCGCTATCGATAGGTGCTTCGAAATCAGGTGCGGGAGAAAATGAAAGTACTCCGGTTGAGCTAATTATAAAGTCGGCGGCATCTGTACCCGTGAGAGAGTAAGTAAGAGTTGTTCCGGCATCAACGTCTGTGGCATTGATGTTATAGAGCGAAGTCGAGTTTTCAGCAATACTCATAGTTGCAGTGTCAGCTGAGCTAAATGCAGTGATGGTAGGGGCTTCATTTGCATTAGTAATCGTCACTGAAAGCGTCTGACTTGTAGCATTTGTTGAAGCATCGGTCGCAGTGATAACTACGACATAAACATTTGTATTGAGGGTGCTTTGCGGTGTTTCAAAATCACGAGCAGAGATAGTGAGAACGCCGCCAGTGAGTGTGAATCTGGCGCTATCTGCTCCAGATCGCGACCAGCTAACGGTTTCATTGGAGGTAAAGGTATGAACAGCGGTTGTATTCTCCGCAATCGAAATTGAACTTGTTGCCCCTGTTGCAGCTCCCGGACCAGTAATTACTGGTGCTGTGACATCTGGTGTGTAGCGGATAATTACAACGCCATTTCCACCATAACCACCGCGGTTTCTTTCGCCATCGAAGAGAGTGTTCGTGCCGCTTGCACAACCATCTCCGTAAGCGCTTCCGCCACCGCCACCGCCACCAAAGCCGCTCTTACCTTGGAAGCCAACTGTTGTACCAACGTAAAGTCCAGAGTTGCAGTAGGCAACAAGACTTTCGTTTCCGCCGTTAACGCCTTGATAGAACCATGTCACCGTTGTTCCACGTGCGCGCTGCGCGGCACCTGCACCACCACCACCTGATCCTCCATTGGCGGCACCCAAATCTCCGCTTCCACTACCGGTCGAGTGAGAGCCGATACCGCCACCGCCACCGCCACCGTAGAAATAAGAAGTCCCAGATATATCTGAGGTAAATCCGTTAGAACCTCCACTAGCTGCTGCGGTACCAGAGTTTGGTGTTGTCGGTCCTGCTCCGCCATTTCCGCCAGTTAAAACCGTAGCTCCGGTTTGTGCTGAAGCTGATCCTGCTGCTCCACCAGCGCGAGTATCCCAACCTCCACCAACGCTTCCTCCGTTGGCAGTCCACTCGAAGTTGCCATCATTGTTTGTATCTAATCGAGATTGACCACCATTGCTCTGAATATCGGCATTGCCACCTGCGCCAACAACAACGTTTGCCATGACGCCAGATGTCACCGCAAGTGAGAGATGAGAAAGGCCACCACCGCCGCCACCACCGCCACCACCATCTGTGCGACCAGCTGCCCCACCACCTACAAGCAAGAAACGAACTGTTGAATATCCAGCTGCAGGTGTCCAGGTTGAGTTGCCATTAAATGTAAGTACGCAATCGCTACCAGTTACAGAAATTGAAACATTGCCAGGGGTGCCAAAGCTGTCTCTACATGCTGCAGTGGTTATTGATGCCGATGCGATTGGGGCAGCAACTGGTTGGAGCAGGGATGCCAATAAAGTGCCAGCAAGGACTGTGTAGGAGGCCCTCCTGTTGCGCGACATGCCCGCAGTATAAGACAACCCGTTAGTGGACTGTATTACGAGTTTCTGGGATTCTCGTTGCAACGACGAATATTGCTGCGGTAATTACTGCGCTGACTAGAAATGCTGGGCGATAGCCGTAGAGATCCGATATCGCCCCGAGAAGCACAGGGGCGACCATCGCGGCAAAGTCACCTGACATCTGCATCAGGGCAATTACTTGACCGCCCTTGCCCTTGAGGACATCTCCCACCAAACTGCCAGGGACAGTTGCAAGATAAGCACCGGCAACGCCAGAGAAAATCATGGCAGGAAGAAATATCCAAGCTTGATATGTAACGACAAGCAAAACAGTTGAAATCGTCAGAGCACCAGAACCAATAACAGCAACATAGCGCCGACCCTTAACATCACTCTGCTTACCGGCGCGCAATAAGAGAAGACCGTTTGCAATAGAGGCCAAGGTAAAACCAACACCCATATATGTTGTGGAGACACTCATCTCTTCAACCATAAAGAGCGGCAAGATAGAGCGCCCCATTCCGTAGAGGATGAATCCTGTTGAAAATGAGATCAATAACGCAATTCGATATGGTTTTAGCGCAAAAGCATCACGGAGCGATGTCTTCTCAGCTTTGTTCTCTGGACGGGCTGCAATCTTCGAATTTCGAAGTAGAAAAGCTCCAGAGATGGCAGAGATTGAAAGCAGGAACGCATAAATCGCAAGTGGAGCTCGAAGTGAGAAAGCAGATAGCGCGCCACCAATTACTGGGCCGCCCATCATTCCAAGTAAGAAAGCGCCATTGAAGAGTGATTGCGCGCGTCCTCTCTGTGAATCTGATGTTGCCCGAAGCAGAACAGAACCTGCTGCAACTGAGAACATTGATGAACCAAGACCACCTGCTGCGCGAAATACGAGAAGCTGGTTATAAGTCTGAGCCGCCGCAGCAAAGGCAGATGAGACCGCAACAAATCCAACACCTACTGAGTAGACAAGTCTTTCGCCGAAGTGATCTACCAATTTTCCTGAAATCAAACCACTGGCAAAGCGTGCAAAGGCAAATGCTGCAACGATAGATCCAACTTGAGCATTATTGACATCAAAGGACTTTGCAAAGAGTGGCAGCGTTGGAGCAATTACTCCAAAACCGACAGCCACAAAGAAGGAGGCAAAGATAATGACGCCAACTTCTCTAGGGAACTCACGTAGGGGGTTAGTGAACTTCAACTTAGAAGTTGTTCTAGCCAAGTGCTTCACCAGCAGATTCTTTCCGAGCAGCGGCATAATCTTCGGATGTTCGCAGCGGGGTCTCACGCAAGAAGAGAGCTACAAAGAAGCCAACAGCAACAACCGGCGCCGCCACAAGGAAGACCATTTGAAAAGAATGCACAAATGCATCAAGAACTGCGCTCTGCACCTGTGGTGGAAGCTCGGCAATAATCGAGGTATTGCTCTGAATATCTTGTAGCTTCTGAGGATCAATTGCAGCGACTACTTCTGGATTAGTAGAGCGCACCTCTGCAATATTTGTTGTCAGGTAATGCCCAAGTCGATTGGTGAGAATCGCACCAAAGGCCGCAGTACCGAAGACAGATCCAAGTGAGCGGAAGAAAGTATTAGAGCTAGTTGCGACTCCCATATCCTTAAACTCAACTGAGTTTTGCAAAGCAATAACAATTGTATGCATTGAAAGGCCAAGACCAGCTCCAACCATAACCGCATAGATAGATAGTTGCCAATATGGAGTATCGATTCCAAGGCGGTACATCAAGAGAAGCCCGGCAGTCATAATTGCTGTTCCCATAATTGGGAAGCGCTTGTAATGACCATGCTTTGAAATCAACTTACCGCTGAGAATTGATGTTGTGACGATTCCGAGCATTAGCGGAATCAACTTCAAACCAGCATCAGTTGCTGAATATCCCTTAACGACTTGCATATAGAGAGGCAACATCACAATTGCGCCAAACATTCCGGCGCCAATAATTGCACCGAGAATCGAAGTCAAAGTAAAGGTATGGTTCTTAAATAATGAAAGCGGAATTATTGGCTCTTTCGCTTTTGACTCCCACCAGATAAAGAGAGCGGTCAAAGCTAAACCAAGGGCAAGGTATGTCAATGTGCGTGGATCGCTCCAGCCTTCTTGTGGGCCATAGACAGAGACAGACAGCAAAGTTGATGTAACTGCTGTCACCAGAAGGATGGCTCCCAGATAATCAATAGAGTGCTCACGCTTGATGCGAGGCAAATGAAGAACAGCCGATGTAATAACAAGAGCCGCGATTCCAAACGGAATGTTTATGTAGAAAATCCAGCGCCATCCATCTACTCCAAAAATGGTTTCGCGATCTGAGAAAAAACCACCGAGCAATGGACCTGCTACAGAGGAGAGGCCCCAGACTGCCCCAAAATAACCCTGGTAGCGACCTCTTTCGCGCGGGGGCACGATGTCGCCGATAATCACAAATGTAAGTGCCATCAACCCGCCTGCACCTAGACCTTGTAAGGCGCGGGTGGCAATCAGTTGATTCATATCTTGCGCCGCACCTGCAAGAAGTGATCCGATTAAGAATGTAACAATCGCAAATTGAAAAACAATACGGCGGCCGTAGAGGTCAGAAATTTTTCCGTAGAGCGGAGTCGATGCAGTAGAAGTTAAGAGATAGGCGGTCACAACCCAGGTGTAATGTTCAAGACCTTGAAAATCTTCAACAATACTTTTGAGTGCGGTCGAAACAATTGTTTGATCGAGCGCTGCTAGAAGCAACCCCGTCATCAGGCCACCTAAAATAACCATAATCTCGCGGTGGGTAAGCTCTTTGGCGGGTGCATTTATATTCATAGATTGGTAAGTTTACTCCGTGAAAACAGTAATCGCGGAAGAACTAGTAAAGACCTATGACAAAGGTAAAGTCCGAGCGCTTGATAATTTGAGTCTCGATGTAGAAGAAGGCACTGTATTAGGTGTTCTTGGTCCAAATGGAGCAGGTAAGACAACAACTGTTCGCATATTGTCGACACTTCTACGTCCAGATTCAGGCCGTGCAATTGTTGGTGGTATCGATGTAATTAAGAATCCTGACAAAGTGCGCGAGATAATTGGATTATCGGGCCAATATGCTGCAGTCGATGAGATCCTAACTGGATATGACAATCTCTTAATGTTTGGTCAGCTTTATCACCTTGGCAAGAAGAACGCGGTTATCCGCGCAAATGAATTGCTTGAACGCTTCAATTTAACCGAAGCTGCAAAGCGCCCAATCAAGACTTATTCAGGCGGAATGCGTCGTCGTCTAGATCTTGCGGCGTCACTGATTGTTAAGCCGAAGGTGCTCTTCTTGGATGAGCCAACAACAGGCCTTGATCCGCGTGGTCGCCAAGAGATGTGGGGAGTCATTCAAGAGCTCGTAAAGGGCGGCGTTACTTTGTTATTGACAACCCAATACCTTGAAGAGGCAGATCAATTAGCCGATGAAATCGCAGTTATTGATACCGGCAAAGTGATTGCTCGCGGAACTTCCGATGCGCTGAAGAAGCAGGTCGGTGGCGAACGTCTTGAAGTAGTTGTCGAAAGTGCACATATTGCAAAGACGATGCAGATTGTTGCTGCAGTCAGCGGTTTGACACCAACGCTCGATGAAGGTCTGCGCATGATTTCAGCCCCTGTCTCAACAGGCTCTAAAGCGCTCTTTGAAGTTTTGAAGAATTTAGATGATGCCGGAATCCATGCTCTCGATGTCGGACTCAAGCGCCCATCACTTGATGATGTGTTCCTATCACTTACTGGACATTCAGCAGAGAAGAAAGAAGAAGTCGCATGAGCGCTATCGGAGATATCAAGGTAATTACCCAACGCCAGTTGCGTCTACTTACTCGAGTACCTGAAGTCCTTATCTTCTCAACTATCCAGCCGGTGATGTTTGTACTTCTTTTTCGTTATGTCTTCGGTGGCTCAATCGATACTGGTCAACCAGGTGGATACGTTCAGCTTTTGATGCCAGGAATCTTTGTGCAGACAGTGGCATTTACCTTGGCAGGTACTGCTTCTGGCTTGGCAGAGGATATGAAGAAGGGTCTTATTGATCGCTTTCGATCACTACCGATTTCCCAATCCGCACTAGTAGTTGGCCGCACGTTAGGTGATTCACTTCTTAACATCGTTGTTCTCGCAGTGATGGGAATCGCTGGTTATGTTGTTGGATGGCGTCCAACTGGTGGCCTTCTTAACGTCGCGCTCGGATTCTTATTCCTGCTGATGTTTGGTTACGCCTTGTCATGGGTGGGAGTTCTCGTTGGGTTATCAGCATCAGATGCCCGGGTGGTTCAGAATGTCAGCTTTATCGTGACATTCCCGCTGACATTCTTATCAAATGCTTTTGCTCCAACAACCGGCATGCCACGCCCCTTGCAGTACTTTGCCGAGTGGAACCCAGTTTCAACTATGGTCGCTGCTTGTCGCGAACTCTTCGGACTTGAGAATCAATTTGGAGCTACCGCAGGTTCTTTCCCAAGTGAAAATCCATTGATTACATCTATCTTGTATATGGTGATAATCATGGTGATTTTTGTTCCATTGAGCCTACGTCGCTACAAGCGATCAGCTGACTAACTAGAAAAATTCAGCTGATTTAATTTCGACTGAAATTTCACGGCCATTTGGCGCTGTGTATTTAACTATTGCACCAATATCGGCACCTAGAACCGCGGCACCAAGCGGAGACTTTTCGGAGTAGACATCGAGTTCACCTGTTGAAATTTCGCGAGAGCCAAGCAGGAACTTCATCTCATCTCCGGCAATGACAGCGGTGACAATCATTCCTGCGCCAACTTTTCCATCAGCACTTGCTGGAGGAGTTCCGATGTGAGCATTTTCGAGCATCTGCTTGAGTTGGCGAATGCGCGCCTCCATCTTGCCTTGCTCATCACGCGCTGCGTGATAGCCACCGTTCTCCTTTAAGTCACCTTCAGCACGAGCAGCTTCAATCTTGGCTGTGACATCTTTACGTCCAGGACCTTCAAGGTGGGCGAGCTCAGCAGCAAGTCGATCTGCTGCCTCTTGCGTTAGCCATGTCTGTTGTCCGCTCATAAGAAGCAAGGGTAGTGCAAGCCTGCGGGGTAGCAAAAGTCGTGGTCGTAGCCCGCTTAAATTCTAGTTGAGATAACAGCTTTCGATTCGTGCGTTAACCGCATCGCCACGTGAGGGAATTGTTACAGCCCTCTCGATCATGGCTTTTCCGGGAGGAATGAAATCAGTTATCTGACCAACAACGACCTTATCGATATCGCGTGCTGCCAGAATGCATGTCCCACTTAATGATGGATCTTCGCGAGTTACGATGTAACGAATTTCAATGTTGCGTGGATCTGTGTTGTTAAATGCAATTAGGTCAGAACCAATGGCAGGTTGTGCATGAAAGAGAGCAGACCAGAGAAGCCAGATAACTCCTAAAACTGCAAATGAAATTGCATAAGGCAGCCAAGGTTTTCCGGTACGGATGCCGTAACGGTCATTGAAATCGAGTTCACCTTGGAACTTCTCATCTGACATGGGAAGATTCTCTCATGAGCAAAGATGTGGATATGGGTATAGCAGGTTCATTGACCATGATTATCTTGGTGAGTTCAATCGCAATTTTGCTTGTGAGTTTTTATAAGCGCTATTCACGAATGCAAAACCGTGAAGATGATGGACAGAATTAAAAAAGCTCTAATTGCAGTTCTGGTCTTGACCTTAGCTGCCATCTTCGTTGGCCTCGGATATTGGCAACTTGATCGAGCACGCGAAATGACTGCAAATGAAAATAAAGTGGTAGTTCAAGATAAGACGGTCTATACCCTCACCGACCTGACTAAACCTGATGAAATCATCCCAGTGCAATCTTTTGGAAAGTTTGTAAATATCTCAGGGCAAGTTATTGCTACCTATAAGGCACCCAATCAGATTGCAGCCGATAAGAGCGTCTCTGACTGGGAGCTTGCTCTCGTCCAACTTAATTCAAAGAGCGCAATCCTTGTGCTCCGCGGTTACTGGAAAGATTCTCAGCAATCAGCAGTTGATGCAGGTAACGAAATTTTGAATGTGACAGGGAGAATTTTTCCGCGCCAAATTAAAGATAGAGCCCTCAATACTGAGACCGAAATTTCACGCCTTGATAGCAGTCTTCTGACTTCAACAACAGATCTTCAACTCTACGATGGCTTTATCGCAGCCACCTCTGAGGTTGGCGACTCCGGCGATATCACTCGCCCGCGAATCACCCCCGAAATGCCTGAGTCTGAATTTAATGGGTATTACTGGCAACATATCTCTTACGTCGTAATTTGGTGGTTGATGGCAGTCCTTGTTCTATGGGCCCCTTTCTATAAGAGACGACAAGATTCAGCAGAAATTTGAAGGATAAGAAGTAAGAGAAGAAGTTAAGTAAGTATTAGAGTTAGAGCCATGAAAACCCCAATGAGCCGCTTTCGCCTGATGTCGATTCTCTGCGGAATTACACTCTTGATCTTCGCCTTTATCTACATGCCAGCAAAGTATGGTTTTGATGCAATCGAAGAAGGTTCAAATTTCAGGTTCTTCTCAATCTTTCATGGCTACCTATATATCGTCTATATCTTGACTGTATTGCAGCTTGGCGTTCAAAAGGGGATGAGCTACAAAACGATGGCAGGCCTAATCTTGGCCGGAACGATTCCATTTGTTTCCTTCTTCTCCGAGCGCAAAATTGCTAAAAAGTATTCGTAGTCGCGTTAAATCCGTTCTCTATCCTTTCTATGAGTCTCGGATTATTCGTAGCCTCGACTTTTCACGGACGCCGCGACATATTGGTGTCACCCTTGATGGCAATCGTCGCTGGGCAAAAGAGAACCCTGATAGCAACGATCCTTACGGTCATAAAAGGGGCGCCCAGAAAATTGCTGAACTTCTTATCTGGTGTGAAGAGATGCAGGTTGAGGTCGTCACGCTCTGGATGCTCTCTACAGATAACTTCAAGCGCAGCCCTGAAGAAGTCGAGACTTTAATCGCGGTTATTAGCGAAATTGTTGATGATTTATCAGCCCGCAAGAAGTGGCAGATTAAAGCGGTAGGGGCGTTAGATACCTTGCCAGCAACGCTTGCCACAAAGCTAGCAAGTTTGGATGGGGCGCCTCACGGCAAATTACAGGTCAATGTTGCTATTGGTTATGGCGGGCGTCGCGAAATTGTTGATGCTGTAAAGGGTTTTCTTGATGACCAAAGGCAGGCAGGTCATTCGATTGAAGAAGCAACTGCTGCGTTGACGGCAGAGGCGATTTCGCAGAATCTCTACACCGCTGGACAGCCTGATCCTGATCTCTTGATTCGCACTTCAGGTGAACAACGGCTTGGTGGATTTCTCTTATGGCAATCAGCGCTCTCAGAGTTCTACTTCTGTGAGGCATATTGGCCAGAATTTCGTCGCGTTGATTTCTTACGTGCTCTGCGCGATTACTCGCACCGGCACCGCCGACTCGGCGCATAGATATTGCCGACTCGGCGCATAGATATTGCCGACTCGGCGCATAGATGAAATTTGGGTTATCACTTAACCCTCTTTAGCGTGTCGGATTAAGTTTCATGAGAAAGTTGCCTATCTTTATATGATGCCAACCACCTACGTCCTCGATACCTCAGTCCTTCTCGCAGATCCACTCGCGATAGATAAATTTGAGGAACACGAGGTGGTTATTCCGATTGTGGTGATTAGCGAATTAGAAGGTAAACGCGATCATCCAGAGCTTGGTTACTTTGCTCGTGCCGCCCTTCGATCACTCGATGATTTGCGAGTAAAGCACGGTCGATTAGATCGCCCGATTCCGCTCAATGATGAAGGTGGATCGCTCTCAGTCGAGCTCAATCACTCTGATACCAGCACTTTGCCGACAAGCTTTCTGCGCGATAGCAATAATGACACCAGAATCCTTTCGGTGGCGAAGAACCTCATGGCTGAAGGTCGTCAGGTTGTTTTGGTCAGTAAAGATTTGCCGTTACGCGTTAAAGCTTCTTCACTTGGTATCGAAGCTCAGGAGTATCTGGCCGAGCTCGTTTCCAATAGCGGGTGGACAGGAATCGAAGAGTTAACAGTCGGTCACTCACTTATCGATGAGCTCTACTCATCTGATTTTGCAGAACATGAAGCAGCTCACACTCTGCCAGTCCATACCGGAATCCTTCTCCACTCCGAGAAAGGCAGCGCACTCGCCAGAGTCAGCGTTGATAAAAGACTTCAACTTGTTCGAGGAGATCGAAATATTTTTGGTCTCCATGGCCGTTCAGCAGAACAACGCATCGCGCTAGACCTCTTAATGGATGAATCAATTGGAATTGTTTCTTTAGGCGGCAGGGCAGGAACAGGAAAATCGGCGCTCGCTCTCTGTGCCGGCCTCGAAGCTGTAATGGAGAAGCGACTTCATAAGAAGGTTGTGATTTTTCGCCCGCTCTATCCAGTCGGCGGACAAGAGCTCGGATATTTACCAGGAAGCGAAGGGGAGAAGATGTCTCCTTGGGCGCAGGCGGTCTTCGATACTTTGGGGGCGCTGGTGAGTCAAGATGTTATTGACGAGATTCTCAGTCGTGGCCTGGTCGAAGTTTTACCTCTAACCCATATCCGCGGGCGCTCGCTCCATGATTCTTTTGTGATTGTCGATGAGGCGCAGTCGCTAGAACGCGGAGTCCTACTGACTGTTCTCTCTCGAATCGGGCAGAACTCGCGGGTGATCCTGACCCATGATGTTGCCCAGCGAGATAACTTGCGCGTCGGTCGCCATGATGGAGTCGTCGCCGTCGTCGAAACGCTCAAAGGCCATCCTCTCTTTGCTCATGTGACTCTGACCCGAAGCGAGAGATCGCCGATCGCTGCCCTTGTCACCGAGATGTTGGAGGGTCCAGCTAGCTAGTTGGACCAATCGGCAGGGTCCAGCTAGCTAGTTGGACCAACCGGCAAGGGTCCAGCTAGCTAAGGCCCTCTTCGGAAGCCCTCCTTAAATCTCACAGTCGCAAATCGGACATTTGAGACTTCCCCTAGGCTGAGCGGGGCTTTTACTTATCCCCAGGGACCACTTTTTCTGAGAATTTGCGACTCACGCATAGATAAATTTGCGACTCACCCCTTCGATTGCAACTCTAAGCCCTGAACGAAACAGACCCTGAACAAAAGAGCCGAGTGAAAGAAAAGTCGAGAGAGGAGGCAGCAATGACAATTGCAATGACATTTAAGTACAAGCGCGCCTCTTGGACTTTGGTCGCCGCCTTTTTGATCGCCACCGCCGCCCAGCCAACCGCTAATGGTCTCGACCTTCCCGGTTCAACTCAGCTCTACTTCCCAGAGGTAGCTGCTCTCAATATCACCACCGGTGCAAGCGCCGAGAACGTCGCATTCACACCCCTGGCCAATGTAACCGCACCTGATATGTCACGCGTTGCCTTGATGGCTCGCCAGGTTGAGATGGCTCGCACCCCATATGGCGCAAAAGTAGTCACTCGCCAATTGATGATGGATCAGTACAACTGGGGGAAGGTGCAATTCACCTGCCTCAACCGCCTCTGGACTAAAGAGAGCAATTGGAACTACAAAGCTCATAATTACAAATCTGGCGCCCACGGAATTCCACAGGCGTTGCCAGCCAAGAAGATGGAACTCATCTCTTCAGATTGGCGCACCAATCCTGTTACTCAGATTCGTTGGGGCCTTCGATACATCGATGATCGATATTCAAACCCTTGCAAGGCCTGGTCAAAATTTAAGCGCTCGCGTTTCTACTAAACCTTCGCGTTAAATCAAAAACAAAGCTGGTTTAGGCGGGCTTGGTTGAAATCTGAAGTGGCCGCATTGTCTCGGCGAAGAAATCATTACCTTTATCGTCAACAACGATAAAGGCAGGAAAATCCACTACATCAATTCTCCAGACAGCTTCCATTCCTAAATCTTCAAAGTCCAAGACCTCAACCTTTTTGATGCAATCTTGCGCAAGGCGAGCAGCTGGTCCGCCAATGGATCCTAAGTAGAAACCACCATGCTTGGCACAGGCATCAGTGACCGTCTTTGAGCGATTACCTTTTGCAAGCATCACATGTGAACCACCGTGGGCTTGGAAGTAATCAACATATGAATCCATGCGCCCCGCGGTAGTTGGACCGAAAGAACCGGAGGCATATCCAGCAGGAGTCTTGGCAGGTCCTGCATAGTAAACGGCGTGATTCTTCATGTAGTCAGGAATAGCTTTTCCATCATCAATCATCGCTTTAATTCGAGCATGTGCTAAATCGCGGGCAACCACAATTGTTCCAGTCAGCGAAACTCGAGTCTTAACGGGGTACTTTGAAAGTTCGGCACGGATTGCATCCATCGGTTGATTGAGATCAATCTTTACAACGTTCTCATCAAGATGAGTATCCGTGGTCTCTGGCATGTAATGGACAGGGTCGGTCTCAAGTTGTTCAAGGAAGATGCCGTCTTTTGTGATCTTTGCCTTGGCTTGGCGATCTGCCGAACATGAGACAGCTATAGCAATTGGTAGAGAAGCACCATGGCGAGGTAGGCGTACGACGCGAACATCGTGGCAGAAGTACTTGCCACCAAATTGTGCGCCAATGCCAAGTGTGCGAGTAAGTGCGAGAACATCTTGTTCCAGCGCTAGATCGCGGAAACCGTGGCCAGTGGCAGCATCTCCGCTAGTTGGAAGTGAATCAAGATAGTGAGTTGAAGCCAGCTTTGCTGTCTTTACAGTGTGCTCAGCACTAGTTCCACCAATAACGATTGCTAGGTGATACGGCGGACATGCTGCTGTTCCTATTGAACGAAGCTTCTCATCAAGCCAATTGATAAATGATGCTGGATTAAGTACAGCTTTTGTCTCTTGGTAGAGGAAAGATTTATTGGCGCTTCCGCCACCTTTGGCAATAAAGAGGAAGTTGTACTCGTCTTGATGCTCACTATCAGCATAAATCTCAATCTGAGCTGGCAAATTATTGCCAGTGTTCTTCTCTTCCCACGTGGTGACAGGGGCCATCTGCGAATACCGCAGATTCAGTTTTGTATAGGCGTCATAAACCCCTTGCGCAATGGCAACTTCGTCTTTGGTTTCGGTCAATACAAATTGACCTTTCTTGCCCATGACAAGTGCGGTACCTGTGTCTTGGCACATTGGCAGAACTCCACCAGCTGCGATATTGGCATTCTTCAAAAGGTCGAGAGCAACGAAGCGATCGTTAGCTGAGGCTTCCGGATCTTGCAGAATATTCGCAAGCTGCTGTAGATGCTCTGGTCGCAAATAGTGATTGATATCGTGGATAGCGACTTCAGTTAAGTGAGAGATAGCTTTCGCATCGACATGTAAGAACTCTTTATCGCCGAGCTTTACGACGCTGACACCCTCGCTACCAATCTTGCGATATTTAGTATTGTCTTCACCCAGTGGCAATAAATCTGAATATGAAAAAGTCGGAGACATCTCTATGACTCCTTCTTGGCAGCTGCAAGTTTTGCTTTGGCACCATCGAGCCACTCTTGGCAGATCTTTGCTAGCTCTTCACCGCGTTCCCATAGCTTGAGTGATTCCTCCAAAGTGGCGCTGCCATCTTCTAGGGATTCAACAATTTCAGCAAGCTCATCACGAGCTGCTTCGTAACCCAATTTTCCGGCGGAAGGTTTCTTTTCATCCATGTGCCAAATCTACTCCTAGCCCAGAGTAGAAGGTTGAGAGGAGTTATTAGGAAACTGTGGCGCTGGTCTCGCCCTTTGCGACCTTAATCGCAAGCAGATCGCCCTTTGATAGCTGCTTAGGGTCGCGAATCACATCGCCCTTTGCATTTCGCACGACGGAATATCCACGGTCAAGGGTCGATTGCGGTGAGAGCGATCGCAAGTGGGCGGTTATTGCCTTTAGCTCTTTGCGCTCAGCATCGATTGTGGCAGCAAAGCTCCGGGTTGACCTCTGGCGTAAATCTTTCAACTCTTCATAAAGCAAGGTGATGAAAGCACCTGGATCTTTCATCACTGGCCGCGAACGCAATTGTGCAATCAGATTACTTTCAAAATCGATACGAGCAGTGAGCGCTCTGGTGGCTCGATCGCGTAACTTTTCTATAGTAGCAATCTCTTCAGCAATATCTGGAACAACTCTTTTAGCAGCATCGGTTGGGGTAGATGCGCGGTAGTCAGCAACAAGATCAAGTAAAGGCGAATCTTTCTCGTGACCAATTGCGCTAACAATTGGAGTCTCACATGATGCGGCGAGGCGAATCAAGGACTCATCACTAAAGGGAAGTAAATCTTCAAAAGATCCACCGCCTCGAGTGATGATGATGACATCAACATTTGGGTCTGCCTCTAGCTCTCTCAAAGCTGCAGAGACCTCAACGACCGCTGCAGCACCTTGCACAGTGACTTCGCGAATCTCAAATTCAACTGCAGGCCAACGGCGTCGAGCATTCTCAACAACATCTTTTTCGGCATCGGTGTTGCGCCCGCAGATGAGTCCCACTTTGCGAGGTAATAAAGGGAGTGAAACTTTTCTATCAATTGAGAAGAGCCCCTCGTTTGCCAAGAGAGATTTAAGGGCCTCAAGTCGTGCCAGTAATTCACCAACGCCCACCTGGCGAATCTCTTTTGCAGCCATCGAGAGCGTTCCGCTCTTTGTATACCAAGATGGCTTGGCGTAGATAACAACGCGAGCATTAGCTGGTAGTGGTTTAACCGCTGCGATAACGCTCTTATGGCACATCACCGAGATACTCATATCTGCACTGGTATCGCGCAGGCGCATAAAAGCCATCATTCCGCTACGTTCATTAAGCTCTGCGATCTCGCCCTCAATCCAGATAGGTCCAAGACGGTCGACATACTCTTTGATTGCTTCAGTGACCACGCGCACTGGCGCGGGAGATTCACTTGAAGTTTCGAACATGGGGCAAGGCTAATAGACTGTGGCCATGGGTAAGAGAGTTTTAATCGCTGCGCCGCGTGGATATTGTGCTGGCGTCGATCGCGCCATTGTCACTGTAGAGAAGGCGCTAGAGCTCTACGGTGCCCCCCTCTATGTTCGTAAAGAGATTGTTCACAACAAGCACGTCGTTGCGACTCTCGAACAACGCGGCGTTATTTTTGTTAATGAAACCGATGAGGTTCCTGAAGGAAAGACAGTTGTCTTTTCTGCTCACGGAGTCTCACCCGCAGTTCATGCTGATGCAGCAGCGCGTGGGCTCAAGACCATTGATGCAACTTGTCCATTGGTGACCAAAGTTCACAACGAGGTCAAGCGATTTGCAACCGAGGAGACCGAAATCCTTCTTATCGGCCACGCTGGACATGAAGAAGTTGAAGGAACTGCTGGCGAAGCTCCAGGCAAAGTAATCGTTGTTGATGGCCTTGATGGTGCGCGTAATGTGCAACCAACCCCAGGAAAGAAACTTGTCTGGCTCACACAGACAACTTTGAGCGTTGATGAAACTATGCAATCTGTAGAAATTCTGCGCGAGCGTTTCCCTGAGATTGCCAGCCCTCCTTCTGATGACATTTGTTACGCAACCCAGAACCGCCAAGAAGCTATTCGGGCAATTGCTGCTCAGTCAGATCTCGTACTCGTAGTTGGTTCCACTAATTCTTCAAACTCTGTACGCCTTGTTGAGGTGGCACTTGAATACGGCGCCAAGGCTGCCTACCTCGTTGATTATGCAGATGAGGCAAAAGATGAATGGCTGACTGGTGTTGAGACCATTGGCGTCACAAGTGGTGCATCTGTTCCTGAAATTCTCGTAACAGATTTACTCAAGTGGCTTGAACTCCATGGTTTCCATGATCAGCAAGAAGTTGAGGCAAAGAAAGAGTCACTTACCTTTGCTCTCCCACAAGAGCTGCGTTCAGAACTTAAGTCTGCGAGCAAGTAATTGGCGCAGTCGGCAAACCTGCAACACATAATCTTGCAGGGGGAGCCAGTCGCGGTAAAGGTATATCAGGGTGATACCTATAAAGCAGATGCCATCTTGGTTCACGGTTTTACTGGAAGTAAAGAAGATTTTGATTTCATCGCCCCGCTGCTAGCCGATCGCGGATATCGCGTGACAACCTTTGATAATCGCGGCCAATATCAATCTCCACATAGCCTTCGTGAAGATGCCTATACAACTGCTTCAATCGCCCGCGACATTGTCGAACTCGTTGCAATCTCAGAGATGGATAAGCCACACCTCTTCGGCCATTCACTCGGAGGAGTGATTGCACAAGTAACTGCGGCAACTGCACCAAATACTTTCGCTTCATTAACTTTAATGTGTTCGGGCCCAAAACCTGGCCCCAATACAAGCGATTTACAATCCATGCTCGAGCACTTTCCAGGTCACACGATGGAGAGCGTCTGGGATAAATTTATGAGTTCGGGATATATAGGTCATCCTCGGATAGATCTCATGAAGAGTCGTTGGTTAGCAAGTGATATGCGCTCAGTGCTTACTCATGCAAAAATCTTGGCAACATTTGCCTCACGGACAAAAGAAATTGCCGCTACTGGGATTGCAGCTCACGTGATTTATGGTGACGGCGATGACCGTTGGCCGCTTGAAATGCAGGATCAGATGGCAGAGGAGTTATCTGCACCAGTAACCGTTATTAAAGATGCCGGACACTGCCCTAACGAAGATCAACCAGAGGCAACTGCCAAAGCAATTGCTGACTTCTGGGATCTACATTAAGCCTTAGCGGTAGATCTCGCCTTTGAAGGGCGGCTCTTCGCTTTCTCATTGAGAAATTGGAACCATCCATAGATTGAAGCTATTAACAAATATGGAGCAACGCTGGCAAGGGATGCGATGAAATCAACACCGAGACGAGAGATGCTTAACCCGACGCTAAGGATTGTGTAAGTAAGAGTTGTCGCCGCATATGCAAGAGGTGGGGTGACAGCTGAGACATAACGGGTACCGGGGCGACCATAAGCAATACCACCATATGTGACTGCGATTAATACGATGCCAGAGAGAAAGCCAGCGCCATTACGAATGGAAAGTTCAAGGAAGGTGAAGAGTGCGATAAAGAAAGTTTGCAGAACAACAACGCCCTCTTTCTTGAGCCCAGGACCTGTGATGGTGGGCAACTTCTTTCGCTCGCTCATTGCTGCTCCTCGATAACTTCGACATCGATGTAATCATCTTCGCCCTCGATATCAGCGTTGCTGAGATCACGGACATCCGATGGGGCATCAGGATAATCGATAGCGAGCTTCTCTTTATCACCCGCAACACCCAATTTATTGATACGTATCGCAGGCGATAGAACGGTCTTTTGAGCTGTTGGAATCAAATCGTCATATGCCTTCGAGACACCATTGACCGCCTTACCGACAGCGATAATTTTTGTATGCAAAAGGGTGAGATTCTTTAGAAACGTTCCCGCAATCTTGGTGATGTCATCTGCGCTCTCGGCTAACTTATTACGAGAGAAGATATGTCCAACTGCACGCAAGAGAGCCATCATTGAAGTTGGTGTAGCGATTGTGACCCCGACTTTAAATGCTTTCTCCAGCAATTGCTGATCAATACGCAGGGCTTCAGCGAGTAAGGTCTCGAAAGGAAGGAAGAGAATGACAGAGTCAGGTGAGCCCTGCGATTTGTGATAGCCACGTTTTGAGAGAGCATCGATATGTTTGAGAAGATCTTTGGTATGCATAATTAAATATTCATCGCGTTCATCTTGATCTTCGGTAGCGAAAGCATCGAGAAATCTATCGAATGGAAATTTTGAGTCGATAAAGAGGCGAGCGCCTCCCGGCATCTTTACTGTGACATCAGGAATGCCAGATGAGTCAGAATCAGTAGTTGAACGTTGTGCATCGTATTCGATTCCTTCTCGTAACCCAGCTTGCTCAAGTAAGAGTTCAAGCTGTGCTTCACCAAATTTTCCGCGGGTCTGTGAATTTGAAAGCGCGCCTGCAATTTTGCGCGTCTCATCAAAGAGAGAAGAACTTGCGCTACGCATCTCATTAATTGTGCTTTTTAATTCGGCCTCTGATTGGATTCTCTTCTCAGCAGCATCCTGCGCTTGAACTCGCATACGTTCGACCGTTGTGCGCATCTCTTCCATCTGGGTTGCAATCTTTGCTTGGCTTTCATTTTTACTCTCAGCATCTTTTAATCGCTCTTCGCTCTTTTCGAGGAGAGCTTTTAGGGCTGCGAGATCAGCAGAAGATCCACCGCTATTTGCGCGAGCGAAACGGGCGCCGATTATTAGGCCGATAGAGATACCAACTAATAGGAGAAGGGCTGTAACAAGTGAGTTAGATGGTGTGTTCAACATGGGGTTATCGTCGCAGGCAGGGCAGACAAATTCGTGAATTTCACTTATCCACAGGGCAGACCGTAGGCTCACTCACTATGAGCCTCTCTATTGGAATCGTTGGCCTGCCGAATGTCGGAAAATCGACCCTCTTCAATGCGCTGACAAAGAACAATGTCTTAGCAGCCAACTATCCCTTCGCCACAATCGAACCCAATGTCGGTGTAGTCGGCGTTCCTGATGCTCGCTTGGCACAGCTGGCCACAATCTTTAATTCAGAGAAGTTGCTTCCTGCCGCACTCTCATTTGTAGATATCGCAGGAATCGTGAAGGGTGCATCTGAAGGTGCGGGCCTTGGTAACAAGTTCCTCGCCAATATTCGCGAGACTGATGCAATCTGCCAAGTTATCCGCGTCTTTACCGATGGCGATGTTGTGCACGTTGATGGACGCGTTGATCCATCAAGTGATATCGAGACGATTAATACTGAACTCGCGCTCGCCGATTTACAGACAATTGAAAAAGCAATTCCGCGCCTTGAGAAAGAGGCACGGACAGATAAGTCAAAGAGCGCAGTCCTTGAAGCGGTGAAAGCTGCTGAGGCACACCTGCAATCTGGAAAGCCGCTATCTACTTCAAAGGTGGATCTTGCACTTATTCATGATCTACATCTTCTTACTGCAAAGCCTTTCCTCTATGTCTTCAATGTTGATGCGGCAGAACTTGGTGATGCTGAACTACGTGCAAAGTTATCCGCTCTCGTCGCACCTGCAGAGGCAATCTTTTTAGATGCAAAAACCGAGGCAGAGCTTGCAGAGTTAAGTGATGAAGATGCGATGGAACTTCTTGAAGCAGTTGGTATGACAGAACCAGGACTTGCAACACTTGCTCGCGTTGGCTTTGACACCCTCGGACTGCAAACATATTTAACAGCTGGTCCTAAAGAGGCACGTGCTTGGACAATTCATAAAGGTGATACCGCGCCAATGGCAGCTGGTGTAATTCATACAGATTTTCAAAAGGGATTTATTAAGGCAGAGATTGTTTCATTTAATGATCTCATTGCAGCAGGTTCAATGGCTGAGGCTAAATCACAAGGAAAAGTACGGATGGAAGGCAAGGATTACGTCATGCATGATGGCGATGTCGTTGAATTCCGCTTCAATGTTTAAGAGGTTCTGAGTGCTGGCACTATTTGTATTCTCGTCTAATCAGGTAAAACAAGCTGGGAATCCTTATTTTTTAGATTCCGTTGGTGGGTTTGATAGAGAATGCACACCCGTTGTTCACCTTGGAAGGCCATTCTAGAGTCGTGAAAAGTGGAGAGAACTCCTACATCGACCGCGATTTGAGCTGGCTCGATTTTAATACTCGCGTACTTGAGCTCGCGGAGAATCAAGATCTACCTTTGCTAGAGCGTGTGAAGTTTTTAGCTATCTACTCATCCAATCTTGATGAGTTTTTTATGGTTCGGGTTGCCAGCTTAAAGCGCAAAATTGAATATGGAAGTAACGAGCGCTTGATTTCTGGAATGACTCCGCGTGAGCTTCTTTCAGTAATACATCAGAAGGTGCGCGAGTTACAAGAAAGAGTTCTTTTCTTGTTAGAGAAAGATCTTAAACCAACTCTTGCGGCGCAAGGAATCAAAAGAGTGCGTTGGGATTCACTCTCAGAATCCGAGAAGGCACCGCTCACAGAGCTGTTCATCAAAGAAATTTTTCCGGTACTTACCCCATTGGGTTCAGACCCAACTCACCCATTCCCACACATCTCTGGCTTATCACTCAATCTAGGCATAATCGGGCGCACTGCAGAAAATGGCGAAGAGCAATTTGTGCGTGTTAAGGTCCCATCAAATGTCTCGCGCATGGTTCGAATCAACGAAATTGATAATTCATACATTTTGATTGAAGATCTCATGGCAGAACACCTTCATATTCTTCTTCCAGGGGCAAAAATCGAAGAGATTTACTTCTTTAGAGTTACCCGAAACCAAGATTTAGAATTTGATGAAGATGACGCAGAAGATTTATTAGAGACTCTCGAGGAAGAACTTTCCCGTCGTAAGTTTGGTTCCGCAGTTCGGCTAGAAGTTGAAAGAGGAGTCTCTCCTCGATTACTAGAGAAACTAGTCGAAGAGCTAGAGATATCCACCTCTGAGGTGTTCACTCAGAACCCTCCACTTGATCTCACCTTCCTTTTCGAGATGTACGCACTTGATTTTCCAGCTTTAAAGGATGCACCGCTACGTTCGGTCCGACCACAAACCCTGGATGAGATTGATCGCCATGATGCGGATGCCTTTTTTGATGCAATTCGAGAAGGTGAAATTTTGTTGCACCATCCTTACCAAACCTTTACATCGACAGTTACCCGCTTTGTTGAGCTCGCAGCACAAGATCCGAAAGTTCTTGCAATTAAGCAGACGCTCTATCGCACATCGGGTGATTCACCGATCATGCAATCACTCATCGAAGCTGCAAAATCGGGAAAACAGGTATTGGCAGTTATCGAACTCCGTGCCCGTTTCGATGAGCAAGCCAACGTTCGCTGGGCTAAGAAACTTGAAGATGCAGGTGCACACGTTGTCTATGGAGTGTTGGGACTAAAGACTCATGCTAAAGCGAGCTTAGTTGTCCGCAAAGATGAGGGCGGCCTCAACGTTTACTCACATATTGGCACTGGTAATTACAACCCGAAGACTGCGCGAATTTATGACGATCTAGGCATCCTTAGTGCAGATCAAAATCTCGGGCAGGATTTACTCAAACTCTTTAATCAATTAAGTGGCGTTCTTTCACAGTCTGAGTTCTCGCGCCTCATTGTGGCCCCACAGGGCATCAGGAATAGTCTCACCGAGAAGATTGCTCGCGAGAAGGCCAACCACTTAGAAGGCAAACCTTCACGCATCCGTTGGAAAGTGAACTCGCTCGTCGATAATCAAATAATTAGCGCTCTCTATGATGCCGCTCAAGCTGGGGTACCTATCGAGTTAATTGTGCGTGGCACTTGTTCGCTTCGATTTAGCAAGGTCGCAAAATTTGAGAATGTTCGAATCAGATCAATTCTTGGACGTTTCCTTGAGCATTCCCGAATTTACAATTTCCATAATGGTGGAGTGCCTGAATTCTTTATTGGTAGTGCCGACATAATGGAGCGTAACCTCGATAGACGCGTCGAAGCGTTAGTCCGTATTGACAATCCCGAACATCAGTTACAACTATCTGAGATTTTAGATTTATCAGTTTCAGAGCGATTCCGTGCTTGGACAATGAACCGTGACGATAAGTGGGATTACACCAAGATCGATTCAGAAGGAAAGGCACTGGAAGATTTCCAGGAGCACTTCATCGAAAGGTATAAAAAATGATAAGAGCTGCTGGAGCAATAATCTGGCGTGAAAATTCACCGCTTGAGGTAGAAGTTCTTGTTATTCACCGCCCTCAGTACGACGATTGGTCTTTCCCAAAAGGAAAGGTCGATGACAATGAATCTTCAATCGGCGCCGCTTATCGTGAAGTAAAAGAAGAGACTGGCGTTGACGCGATCTTTGGACAATATCTAGGTACTACTTCTTACAAGGTTGAAGATAATAAGAAGAAGGTTAAGTACTGGATGGCTAAAGCTAAGCCGAATTCAGCACCGTTCGTTCCTAATTCCGAGGTTGATAAAATCGAATGGGTTGATATTAAGACGGCACGTCACTTCTTATCTCACAATGAAGACCGTGATCTGCTTGACGAGTTTGTAGCTCGTGAACGTTATTCAGAAACGCTGATTCTCTTGCGTCATGCCAAGGCAGTAAAGCGAAGCGAATGGAGCGATTATGATCTTGATCGCCCGCTGAGCAATGATGGAGTCGAGCAGAGTAGATTATTGGTCAAGCAATTAGAGCCATTTAATGTGCAGGCAATTTATTCATCAGATGCAACCCGTTGTTTCTCAACAGCAGAACCATTTGCGCAGATGTCAGGTCTTAAGATAAACATCTCAGAGACTTTGAATGAAGAGAGTTTTGATAAGAGCTCAAAAGTTTCAGTCGAATATGTACGCCAGTTGATGAAATTTGAAGGCAACTATCTTGTGGTCGGCCACAATCCGATAATTCCCCATATCCTCACCAAGATTGCGCAGGTTGAGTATTCCTCTGACGATCTAAGCCCTGCTGACGCATGGATAGTTCATCACCGTGGAGATAAAGTCTTGGCAGTCGAATTTCTTGCACGACCAACGATTTAGATCAAAGCTAGGACTTTAGCCAGTCGAGTCTCTGCAGAACTATTCCTTCGCGTAGCGCCCAAGGGCACTGCGCAATCTTTGTTATTCCAAAATTATCCATGGCCTTCTGCGCGACAATTGCTCCTGCCACAATCTGACGGGCGCGACTAGCTGAAACTCCAGGAAGACCTGCGCGATCAGAGGCAGACATCTTTGCCAGTTTACTAACGATGATATTGAGACCATCTAAAGTCAGAGAATCACCTTTCTCTGGCAGATAATGCATTTGTAAACGGCGCAGGGTTCGAAAAGTTTTGCTTGTCCCGATTGCTGTTCGTTTGGAATTGTCACCAATCTCTTTTACGAGAGGCTTTAATGTTTCGTCAATATGTGATGCCATCTTTGAAAGGGATTTCTCCGTAAATGGATCTCCTTGCAGAAATTGTCGTGTCATTCGACTTGCGCCGAGCATTACTGAATTTGAATATTGTGGGTGTTCTTGATCACCGGTTGCAATCTCTAATGATCCACCACCAATGTCGAGCATAACAATATCTCCAGCAGACCATCCGACCCATCGCCTTGCAGCAAGAAATGTAAATCTTGCTTCATCTTCGCCAGATAAGACTTGAAGATCGATTCCTGTTTCATCAGAGACCAATTGAAGAAGTTCCTCTGAATTATTCGCTTCACGAATTGCAGATGTTGCAAAAGCAAGAGTTTCATCGATGATTACATCGCGAGCTTCATTTTTGAGCCGTGTTAATGTTTTTAAAAGTGTCGCAATTCCTTCTTTGGAGATTGCTCCTTCTGCGGTGAGATATTCAGCGAGACGAATCTCCTCTTTGAAGCTCTGATAAGGAATAGGTGCTGAACCTTGGTGGGCATCCATGATTTGAAGATGAACGGTATTTGATCCGACATCAAGGACTCCCAAGCGCATTTGCTAAGTGTATTGAGTGATTATTCAATTAAATGAACGGAATCTAAAGAAATGGCGTTTATGTCGAACGAGGGCTCTAAGGTAAGATTCAGGCAGGACCCAATAGGGCTTATTAAACAAAGGTTTCAATCCATGCCAAAGACCCAGCCGCATCTTAAAGACCTGCCTGTAAGAACCCGCGACAGTATTCGTAACGTCGCGATCATCGCTCACGTTGACCACGGAAAGACAACACTGGTCGATGCGATGCTCTGGCAGTCTGGTGCTTTCGCGGCTCACAAGAAGCAGGACGAAGGCCAAGATCGCATGATGGACTCGATGGATCTCGAGCGCGAAAAGGGAATCACAATTCTTGCTAAGAACACCGCAGTTCGTCGTGGTGATTCAGTCATCAACATTATTGATACACCGGGCCACGCAGACTTCGGTGGCGAGGTCGAGCGCGGTCTTGAAATGGTTGACGGCGTTATCTTGCTCGTTGATGCATCTGAAGGTCCATTGCCACAGACTCGCTTCGTCTTGCGTAAGGCGCTTCAAAAGAATCTTCCAGTTATCTTGCTCATCAATAAGACAGATCGTCCAGACTCACGTATCGCAGAGGTTGTCGACGAGGCATACGAACTCTTCCTTGATCTCGATGCAACTGAAGATCAAATTGATTTTCCTGTTGTCTATGCATCTGCCAAGAACGGTCGCGCATCGCTAAACCGTCCAGCAGATGGAGGATTGCCTGATGAAGAGAATCTCGATGTTCTCTTCCAGGTTATTCAAGACACGGTTCCAGCACCTGTTTATCACGAGGGCGCACCACTTCAAGCTCACGTAACAAACCTTGACTCATCACCATTCCTTGGTCGCCTTGCACTTATGCGCATCCATGAAGGAACCCTGAAGAAGGGTCAATCTGTAATGTGGATGAAGACAGATGGAACACAAGAGCGAGTAAAGATCTCCGAACTCCTTATCACTGAAGCGCTTGAGCGCGTTCCTGGACTAGAGGCAGGACCGGGTGACATCGTTGCCATCGCAGGTATCGAAACAATTACATTGGGCGAAACTCTTGCAGATCTCGAGAACCCATATGCACTTCCTTTAATTAAAGTTGATGAGCCATCAATTTCGATGACAATTGGTATCAACACCTCACCTCTTGCAGGTAAGTCAGGTAAGTTGCTTACGGCTCGTCAGGTGAAAGATCGTCTCGATAAAGAGCTTGTAGGTAACGTGTCATTGCGTATTCTCAACACCGAACGCCCAGATGCTTGGGAAGTTCAGGGCCGTGGAGAGCTTCAGCTAGCTGTTCTCGTTGAAATTATGAAACGCGAAGGATTTGAGCTCACAGTTGGTAAGCCACAGGTTGTTACCAAGATGGTTGATGGCAAGCTGCATGAGCCAATGGAGCGTTTAACAATTGACGCACCAGAAGATTATCTCGGTGTTCTTACTCAGTTGATGGCACTTCGCAAGGGCCGCATGGAACAGATGGTTAACCATGGCACGGGTTGGATTCGTCTTGAGTACAAGGTTCCATCACGCGGTCTGATCGGATTCCGAACAGAGTTCCTTACAGAAACTCGCGGAACAGGTTTGCTGCACCACGTATTTGATTCATACGAGCCTTGGTTCGGAGAGCTACGTACTCGCGGAACAGGTTCACTCGTTTCAGACCGTCTCGGAGTTGTTACTTCATACGCACTTACTGGTGTGCAAGAGCGCGGTTCAATCTTCGTTGAGCCAGGCGATGAAGTGTATGAAGGCATGGTCATCGGTGAGAACTCACGTTCTGACGATATGGATGTCAACTGTGTTCGCGAAAAGAAGCTGACAAACATGCGTGCTTCAGGTACCGATGATTCTGAGAAGTTGATTCCGCCTAAGAAGCTCAACATGGAAGGCGCTCTCGAATTCTGTCGCGAAGATGAGTGCGTTGAAGTCACACCTGCAGTTGTTCGTATCCGCAAGGTTGTCCTTGATGGAGCAGAGCGTGCACGTGCAACTTCACGTGCAAAGAAGAGCAATCAGTCTTAGTTTTAGGTCTCCAAAAGAAATGGACCCGGCGCTTAACAATCGCGCCTAGGGTCCATATTCTTTTCATTTCTATTTGAAGAATTGCGCGCCGATGTAGCTACCTTTCTCTATCCCTGCCGGGACGATAAAGAGTGCAGAACCAACAGGGGTAGTCCAACGATTGAGATCATCTATCGCGTCCAAGCGCGCTTGGATATCAAGATAACGCTTCAAGGATTCTTGGAATGAGATAAAAATTAGCCCAGCATCACGCGTACCGTTTGCTAAATAGTTATCGTCATAGTTGAAACCGCGTCGAATAATTCCTTGATTGCCATCTGTAAATGCTCTCGATACATGTGAAGTTGCGCTGGGACTATCAACGTGGCGACCATCTTCTAGTGTGCGACCAAGTGACAAGCCCTTGTTATTGGGCGAAAGGTGATTCCAGGTATCAAGGGCCATGCGAATCCGCCGCACAACCATTGTCGTCCCGCTACGAAGCTCGCCTTTTTGACTCCAGACAATTTCAGAGAATTCTGGAGTACCGATTGATTTATTGGCTGTCCCATCAATCTGTCCCAATAAATTGCGAGAGCTGGCACCGATGTTAACTCCAGCAGGGTCAAGGAATCCACGTTGTTGCCAACGGACTTTCGCAAAAGGCATGGCACCTCGCTCTAATACCTGGCCAGCATGGAATATCGAAAGTGGATTGTCACCTGATATTTGAGCAACAACGTCTCCATCACTCCACCTTTTTTCTAACTGATCAATTCGATAGGAGGGAATACCTCTCTCATTGATTGGCCAATCCGCGCTCAACCCCAATTTTTCAAAGAGAGAAAACCCAAAACCAAATGTAATCGTGAGGCGTGCGGGATTTTCAGCCATTTCAGGTTGCGGATCACCGATAATTGCGCGACCAGCAGTTAGCTCTCCGGCATCTGAAGTCCATAGCCGCATCCAACGTGCAACAGCGGCTTGATCTATTCCAGATTTGATATCAAATGCAATGAGTGAAGTATGCCCTTGTCGCTCTAGCTCAATACCGTTTTGATGAGTCCCGTAGAAAGTTTCGATTGCACTTCCAAAAGAATCGTCTTTCTTGAGATCCACCATAGTGGCGGTGGCGAAGATGCCACCGCCCACTACGACGGAAAGCGCGCCGATAGCTAGCTTTCTATACTTCATGATTCTTCCAATCACATATTCCCGGCGCCATAGATTTCATCATCCATAGCAATCTCGCGAATAGGTGCTGTCACGGTCTGTTCGCTGCCATCGCTAAATCGCAATGTCATCTCACTTTCGTCACCGGCATTAAGTTCTGATGAGAGCTCCATCAACATGACGTGATAACCACCCATACGCAACTTGACGCTTTCTCCTGCAGGAATAACAAGTCCCTCTGTCAGCGGACGCATAACACCTTGCAGGACTTCATGAATCTCAACAATTCCAGCAACAGGGGAAGAACCTCCAATGAGCGAAACATCTTTATCGCCATTGTTTGTTATAGACATGAAAGATCCAGTCATATATTTTCCGGACTCCTCATTCTTGAAAGACATCGAGTCAACAGCACGAATAACCGGGTTTTCGATGATTATTGCTGGGACCTTTGAGCCTTGGCTTGCATCGCCACTTGAACCACAAGCGGATAAAGAACCGAGCGCAAAAATTGCGGCAACGGCAAAGATAACCTTCTTCATATTTCCTCTTTCTACAGTGAAATCAAGAGTTGAGACCATCTCAACTCCAGTATTTGATTTCAGATAGAAGGAGGTGCTCGTAGAGAGTAGGAGAGAAATAGAAACCTGGTAACAAGCGGGCGATATGTGAAATATGGGTTGGTGATTAACTTTGCCGCTATCGGTACAGACCTAAAAACTACGGGGAGAATGAGGGCCATAAATACTTGATTTAGAGCCGGAAGAGTTTTATCAAAGTATCTAAGCAATTGATAGCTAATCACCGCAGAGATGAGGTGGGCTGCAACCATTGCGTTTGCACTCTCTCCGCTGGACCCTGCGATGAAGTGAGCAAGGTTTTGAGCAATAAATATCGCTATGACCATTCGAAGAGGATCGCCTGTGGCACGAATTAAAAAGAGTGCAATCAAAGTCAAAGCGACGGCAAGTATAAAACCTCTTTGCAAGGTGAGGTGATTTCCACCGGCAAGAATGTGACCGAGGAGAGCAGCAAATATCAGAGTATTTGCGGCAGCGATACTGCGAAGCCCTCTCATTGCTCTAGGATGCCACATATGAGCATGAGAGCCAACGTTATAGCCACCCATCGAGCACAACTTCGCGTTGTGATGTTGGGCGCAGTTGTGTTCGTGATTGCTCTTGTCTCGCCTACCTTCGCTGCAGCACATACATCTGTCGTAAAAACCATTCCGCAGTATCAGAGCACTCTTACCGAAATGGTTGATGAGGTTTCTATTGAGTTTACCGATGAACTCTTAACCTTTGGAGAAGAGAAGGTAAACACGATTGAAGTTTCTGGGCCTAATGGATTACAGGTCGCAATTTCTCAATTACTTATTTCTGGCAATATCATTATCGCGAAACTTGCTGGGGATGATTATCAAGATGGCACCTATCTAGTTGAGTATCGCGTTGTATCGGCAGATGGCCATCCGGTTTCGGGTAGCTACGAGCTATATCTCAATAAGCCGAGTACAGGCAATGCTCCATCTACAACCTTGACATCAACTAAACATGAGAGCTTTATCCATATTCACAAAACCCATCTGATTTGGGCGGCCCTTGCTCTCCTTCCGATCCTGGCTTGGGGGCTCTATCGCCGCTTTAAGGGTGAGATTCAGGATTAACGAATCGTCACCCACCACCTGCCATTTGTCATACCCATAGTGTTGGATTCTGACTGTGAGTAAACCAGAGAAGGCGCCCGGATTCCGCCTCCTCGCCAACCCAATTACTCGCCCCCATTATGAATTTGATCCAGAGCAAGCAGCAGCGATTGCACATCGCGGCGCCCCTTTGTTGTTAAGTGGTGCGACCGGAACCGGAAAAACAACTACCTTGATTGAAGCGGCTATCGATCGCATTAACGGTGGCGCAGATCCTGACTCAATTCTTATTCTCGCATTCGGCCGCGAAAGAGCATCTGAAATTCGCGACGCAATTGTTATCGCCGCAAATGGGACAGTTAAAGAACCAGTAGCACGAACTTTTCATGCGCTCGCTTTTTCTATTCTCTCAATGAATAGTGGTGATGCTTTCCGCGAAACTGTATTGATCTCGGGTGCTGAACAAGAATCATTTATCGCAACCTTGCTCGCCGGAAATATCGAAGACAAGGTGGATTGGTGGCCTGCTGAGTTACGTGCACAAGATAGTGGCGATGGACTTGGCAGCGACTTGATGGGTGAACCACTTTTGACTCAAGGATTTGTTCGCGAGCTACGTGACTTAATGATGCGCGCTACCGAACGCGGACTATCGCCAAAAGAGCTAGCCGAAATGGGTCAACGTTTACAGGAACCGTACTGGCCTGCTGCTGCAAAGTTCTGGAATTCATATCTCAATATCTCTTCAGCATCTGATAGCGGTGCCGGAGATTCAAAGATGCGCATCGACCCCGCCGAACTTATCAATGCCGCTATTGCTCACCTCGATAGAAATCCTCAAATTTTGGAAGTGCTGCGTAAGCGTTTCACAACAATCATGGTTGACGAATTCCACGAAACCGATCCCGCACAACGTCGCTTACTTGAGCTTTTGCGCTGCGAGGATATGGTGCTTGTTCTCGATCCAAAATCTGCAGTCGGCCGTTTCCGGGGAGCTGATCCTGATGGAGTCATGGCATATTGCGAAAAAACTTTTGGAGAAAAAGCTAAACACATCACTTTGTTGACCAACTATCGTGGTAACCCAGCGCGATTTGCTATCGAGTTGCGTTCAGAGAATGAAGAAGCGCAGTACATCGCATATCAGATGAAGCGCGCTCACCTCATGGAGGGCGTGGCTTACTCTGATATGGCAGTGATTTTACGTGCGCAAAACATGAGCGCTGTGGCTATTCGTCGGGCCCTGGGGCAATCATCGATTCCAGTAGCAGGAGACCGCGAAGCAATTGCATCAAACGCCGCAATCGCGCCATTTTTGCTCTTAGCACGCGTCGCCGTAGATCTCGAGAAACTTAACCTCGATATCTGTGAGCGCTTGCTCAAGGCAGAATTCGGGGGAGCATCGACAATATCGCTTCGTCGCACACGTATCGCTCTCCTTAAATCTCGTGATGAAAGTAGAGATCAACGTAGTGGGACCCAGATACTTATTGATGCCATCGATAAGGGCGATATCCCAATCGAAGATTCAGCTGAGCTATTACGTGTACATAATCTTCTCAGCGCAGCACGCGCTTCACTTAAGAAGAAGACTTCGATACATGATTTGTTATGGGCAATCTGGTCGAATGCAGTCAATAGTGATGGCATGAAGATTGCTCAGGCTTGGCAAGAAGCAGCGCTTCGAGGAGGAGCACGAGGTGCCATTGCAGATCGCGATCTTGATGCAATGGTTCAGCTCTTTGATAGCGCAGCTCGCCATATAGATCGCATGCCGGGATCCGACCCTAAGATTTTCCTCAATGAAATTATGCAAGAGAACATAGTCTCTGACCTCATCACTACAAAAGGCGTACGCCCTGATGTGGTCCAGATTCTTACCGTTCACTCTGCCAAAGGCCTTCAATTTAAGCGAGTCTTCGTAGCAGGAGTTCAAGAAGGAATCTGGCCAAACCTAAAGGAGCGCTCAACATTGCTTGGCGCTGAAAGACTTGTCGAACGTATACGTCACGGCGAAGAACAATCTGTGGCAGGTTTACAGAAAATCACAGCAGATTCATTGGCTGAAGATGAACGACGTCTATTTCATGTTGCAACCACTCGAGCGCAAGAACAATTACATCTCACTGCTGTCACCCGTGAAGATAGCTCGCCTTCGACATATTTCTACGAATCTCTTGATTCGCAAGATTACGAGCTAAAGAAATTCGGTGATGTCAGGTCGCTCACTTCAAGCGCCCTTGTTGCCTCACTTCGCAGGGCCCTATCTGGTGCCGATGGCGATAAGGCTGCAGCGTTGCTAAAAACGCTGCAGGAAGCTGATATTGCATCGGCTGATCCCGATAATTGGCTAGGCTCTCGCCCCATCACTACAGATGAACCGCTCTTCGGTGAGGATGAGTTGATTCCCCTTTCGCCATCTGCTGCAGAGTCCTTCGAGCAATGTGGCCTGAAATGGTTACTAGAACGCAATGGTGGCAGCAACGGTGACTCGACAGCGCAGCTTCTCGGTTCTGTTATCCACGAGTATGCGCGACTAAAAGTTGAGGGCACAGATATCACCGATGAGGTTCTCTATCAATCCCTCAATGACGCTTGGCCGCTAATCAATGATTCTGCAGGGTGGATCAATCGCGCACAGCTCAAGCGAGCCCAGAAGATGCTCGAACGTTTTGCGCAGTATCACCGTGAGAGCACTAATGATGTCGAAGGCGTCGAACTCACCTTTGAATTCACCTTAGGTCGTGCAAAAGTGCGTGGATCAATTGATCGACTAGAAGTTGATAGCGATGGAAAATTCTTTGTTGTGGACTTTAAGACAGGTAAAGCGATCACCAAGAAAAAAGCACAAGAGAATTTGCAATTAGCGTGCTACCAATTAGCGGTCGTACTCAACGCCTTTGAGAAGAAATTTGAAGAGCCAGAAGTCTCTGGATCACATCTCGTATTTCTCGGTCATGAAACAATCAAGATTGCGGCTCTTGAACGAGATCCGATTGATGTCCCACAAGTTCAAGATCAACTCGAAGCAATCGCTATATCTATGGCCGCTTCAACTTTTGTCGCGCGCGAAAATGATTTCTGTGAAATGTGCCCTGTTAAGACTTCTTGCCCGGTTCATCTAGAGGGAAGGACGGTCATCGGATGAGTGAAGCTCAGAAAAAACTTATCGAGACCTACACTCCGCGAGATGTAGCAGCATTTATCAAGCGAATAGATCCGGACTTTCATTATCCGAGCGGTCCGCAATCCGACATTATTTCGATGATAAAGAATCCACTAGAACCCGCTGTTGTCATTGCTGGCGCCGGTTCTGGAAAGACTGAGACGATGGCAGCACGGGTTGTCTATCTCGTTGCCAATGATGTTCTTAAGCCACACCAAGTGCTTGGCCTTACCTTTACGCGAAAGGCTGCCGGCGAGCTCAATATTCGTATTCGCAAGCGTCTAAAACAGCTCAGCAAAGGTATGAAAGAGGCAGGGGTCCCGGTTCATTTTGAGAACTTTGATACTTCAGTTACTACCTATCACTCTTACGCGGGGCGGATCCTTTCAGAGCACGCAATTCGTCTCGGCATCGATGCTGATTCATCGCCAATGGGCGAAGCTGCACTTTGGATGTTAGCTAATCGAATTGTGCAGACCTGGGATGCTGATGGGTTTAGTTATGAGAGTGCACCAAATACCGTTGTTGAAGATTTAATGGGGCTGACATCGCAGGCACTCGAACATCAAATCTCCGGAGATCAGATCATCGCCGAAGATCAAAAACTACTCGACAAACTTGCAACGATGGGTGGCGCACTTAATCCGGGAGTACGTAACGCTGCCAAAACATCTCGCCAGCGCATAGCTCTTGTTGAGATGATGAATCACTTTATCAATGAGCGTCGCACTAGCGGAGAACTCTCATTTGATGATCAAATTGCTCTCGCAGCAACTATTGCAGAGAAGTTTCCAGATGTTGGAGCAATCGAACGTTCAAAGTATCCAGTAGTCCTTCTTGATGAGTATCAAGATACATCTCACTCCCAGGTTCGTTTGCTATCAACTCTTTTTGGTGGTGGCCATCCGGTTACTGCCGTAGGAGATCCTTGCCAATCTATTTATACCTGGAGAGGTGCAGCAGCTGGAACAATTGGTGCATTTAATAGCTACTTCCCTAAGGCACCGGGTTCAAAAGGCGAGAAACAATTTAATTTGCTCGAGACTTTCAGAAACGATAAAGCAATTCTCGATGCTGCAAACATAATCTCTGCTGAAGTTCGCAAAGATGGCAAGATTGTTGTACCGCCTCTCACCGCGCGTGGGGATGCTGGTCCTGGTGATCTTGTCTGTGGCATCTTCGAAAATCTAGAGGCAGAGGCGCAAGCAATCGTTGAGTACTTCCTTCCGCTCTGGGGCAAAGATGGTGTAAAAACAAGTGATCTCTCTTTCGCTGTTTTGGTTCGAAAGAAGTCACAGATACCGATAATTCAAAGTGCACTCACTGGTGCAGGTATCCGCTCTGAAGTCTTAGGTCTTGGCGGCCTCATCCATGTTCCAGAGGTCGCCGATATTGTCGCCTTGCTCAAGGTAATTGATTCGCCCGATGCAGGTGGTGCGCTGATGCGTCACCTCACTGGGCCACGCATAAATCTTGGTCCACGTGACATTGCAGCGCTCGGTCGATTCTCCGCATCACAAGCAAAGGCAGAATCAATTGATAATCGCTCAATCGTAAAGAACATTATCGCTGGCAACCCGCTTGCTGCTGAAGGCGATGATCAATTTACTGGATCACTGATCGACGCCCTTGATGAAATCGAAAAAGCAAAACGCTCACACTTCTCTCCAGCTGGCTATGCGCGCCTGACTCAATTCTCGGCGGACCTTCGAAGACTACGTAGTCGTGCCAGCGGTCCAATCACAGATCTGATTCTCGAGATAGAGCGCTACCTCAACCTAGATTCTGAAGTCGCTTTGCGTGAAGAAGGTATTCATGGTCGACGCCATCTTGATCGTTTCCTCGATGAGGCAAATAAGTTTTCGCGCTCAGGTGGCTCTCTCCATGCATTCCTTACCTGGCTCGATGTTGCAAGCAAAGCTGAGAGCGGACTTAAGGCCGGCGCCCCTGATGTTGATAAGAGCGTTGTCCAGATTCTCACAATTCACATGTCTAAAGGCGCTGAATGGGATGTAGTTGCAATCCCTGGATTAACCGATGGCACATTCCCTTCAGATTCATCGCGCAGTCCAGAGAATTGGACAACGAATGAACGATTTATTCCTTTTGCACTTCGTCGCGATAGTGATGTAGTTCCACAGCTTTCATTTGGGCTCGCTGATACAAATAAGGCGGCATCCGATGCACTCGGGGCATACGGTGATGATTGCGTTGCATATCGACGTGGAGAAGAAATCCGCTTGGGATATGTCGCTGTAACCCGCGCCAAGAGCCACTTATTCGCCTCTGCTTCGCATTGGGGCGGCGGCAAGAAACCACTTCGTGCATCTTCGCTCTATCGAAAAATTGAAGAGATTGCTTTAGTGCAAGGTCGAGTAATTGATGAACATATCCCACCTCTGGATGATGATCGCAATCCGCGTGCCGATGATGAGAACAGCGTTATTTGGCCACGCGATCCTTTGGGAGATAAGCGTGCGAGCTTTGATGCACAAGTTGAGAAGGTAAGAAACGCTAAGACTCTCGATCTCGAAAATCTCAAGAGCGATGACTTAACACTGCAATCATGGATTGAAGATGCCAAAGCGCTCATTCTCGAGGCCGCCGAGAACCGCACAGTAGCGAATGCAATTCCACGCCCTGTAAGGATGTCACCATCATCGATTATCGCCATGAAGCGTAATCCTTCTGAATTCGCTCGAAACATACGTCGCCCAATGCCACGAGCTCGAGATGAGTATTCATCGCGCGGTACCGCATTCCACCTTTGGATTGAGCATCATCTCAAAGGCTCATCAATTTTCGATGATGAAGAGTTTGATTTACTGCAACCAATCGAAGAAGACCGTTCTCTCGAAGATCTAAAGAGCGCATGGCTGCAATCAGAGTGGGCCGATAGAGCAATCAGACCAGAGGAAGTCGAGGTGCCATTTGAAACAGTAATTGCCGGCACGCTTGTTCGGGGTCGAATCGATGCTGTATACAGAACCGATTCAGGATTTGAGGTAATTGATTGGAAGACTGGATCAAAGACTCTCGATGAGGATTCAGCAATCCAATTAGCAATTTACCGCCTTGCTTGGGCAAAACTTGCTGGTGTTCCGATAGAGAGCGTAAAAGCTGCTTTTCACTACGTTCCAACTGGTATCACAGATCGGCGAGATAACCTTTTGAGTGAGGCCGAGCTCAATACTCTCTTGCAAAACTAGAGATCGATAGAAATAGCGCGATGATCGCTGATATCTAGATCTGGGGTAATTACTTCTTCACTTTCTGCAAGGTGTTCTTGACGCATCAAAATGTAATCAAATGAGATCTTTGGGGCCCACGATGGATAGCTTAAAGATTGCGTAGCTCGCTTCCACGATGTCAGCTTGGAAGGAATCCCGCCTGGCAAGTTGAAGTCACCAAGAAGAATTACCTTTGTTGAATACTCTCGCTCAATAGAGGTTGCCCAACGCGATAACTTAAAAAGTTGATAGATGTTCATAAGTGGAACAAAAGAGAGATGAGTGTTGATGACGGTCCAACCATTTTCTAAAACTGCAGCTATCGCTACTCGTGGCTCATCTTTAACATAAAGCATTGCCAACTTACCTTTTTCATTTCCAATAAGAAGTGGCATGCCAATAACTGATCTACCGAGCTCTAGCCTTAGCCAACTCTTAACCGGATCTTTTGAAATGATTGCGATTCCGTAGCTACCAAGTTCTTTTACTTGGCCAATATTTGAATCAGTGATAACTAACTGCTCATCTGATTTTAGCTTTCGCCACTTAACACCAGGGGTTCCAGAGATTGCCGGTGCAAATCCCCAATAGGCGGCGCCCATAATTTTTGCAACGGCGCTGCTCTGATTCTCGATACCAGATCGCTCAAGATATAAGTCAACTTCTTGTAAAGCGATGAGATCACTTTCCAGAGTTTGTACTGCGCCGGCATAGCGCTGCTCCGCCACTTGGGGACCGTTTGGTTTTTCGAGACGGCTAGGGTCGGCGACAGGGGGCTTTAATGGCTGGCCATGGAGGAAATTCCACGAAGTGATGCGCATGGCCTCAGAGTAGTAACCTCCACCTATGAGCGCGATTCCGCAGAGACAATCCTTTATCGATCGCGCCAGTGAGCTGCGCGCTGACCCCGATGCTCTCGATCAGCTCTGGCAATCAGCGCTGATTATTGAGGTCGGTCAAGGCCGGGTCCGTAGCACTGAGAACGGATTGACCTTTATTCCGCCGATAGAGGCGATAGGTGGCGAGCGATATTTCCTTGGTCGCAATCGCGAAGATAACCGCCCTTACTTTGCCTGGGCATCAGGTGCGATTCTTAAAGACGTTGCAGATTACCTAACGTTGCGCGAACTATCAGGATCACTCGGTCCACTAGAACTTGAAATTGCGATGCATGCAATTGCTCTTGCTAATTGGCACGAGGTACATCCACATTGCGCGCGTTGCGGAGCAACTACACGCGTTGCACTAGGTGGTGCGGTTCGGATTTGCGATAAAGATGAGAGTCAGCACCATCCCAGAACTGATGCAGCAGTCATTGTTCTCATTAAAGATCAGGATGACCGCATCTTGCTCGGCCATCAACCTGTCTGGCCTGAGGGACGCTTCTCCACTTTTGCAGGATTTCTTGAACCGGGTGAAACTTTTGAACAGTGCGTATCCCGCGAATCTTTTGAAGAAGCGGGCGTAACTTTGCGTGAGATTAATTATTTGGGATCACAACCATGGCCTTTTCCAGCAAGTATCATGATTGCATTTGAGGCCATCACAGATAATCCCGAACAGGCACGCCCCGATGGTGAAGAGATCACCGAAGTTAAATGGTTTTCTCGCGAAGAATTAAAGTCGGCAACAGAGAATGGCTCACTTCTTTTGCCACCACGAGTGAGTGTTGCTAGACGAATGATTGAAGGTTGGCTCGGTGAGAAAGCAGTTGGCGGAGAGACGTGGCGTTAGACCCAGATGAAATTCTCGGCGCACTCGATGATGATCAACGCGCTGTTGCCTTAGCTACCCGCGGGCCCGTATGTGTCATTGCAGGTGCGGGAACAGGAAAAACACGCGCAATTACTCACCGAATTGCTTACGCAGCAGCAATCGGGACTATGGATCCACAAAAAGTTTTGGCACTTACCTTTACAGCCCGCGCTGCTGGTGAGATGCGTGCCCGTCTGCGTTCACTAGGTGTACCAACAGTGGCTGCACGTACTCTCCACTCAGCAGCTCTAAAGCAGTTGCTTTTCTTCTGGCCCACTGTATTTGGTGGTCGCACCCCTGATCTGATCACATCAAAAAGTGGCTTTATTACAGAGGCTATTCGCCGCGCTGGGCTTTCCGGTTCAATATCAGTAACAAATCGCGAGCTGATGAGAGATATCGCATCTGAGATTGAGTGGGCAAAAGTTTCTGAGGTAGCGCCCGAAGATTTTATAAATGAGATTTCACAACGCACCATCAAACCTCGGGTAAATCCCGAACAACTTGTTCAGCTCTATGTTGCATACGAGTCAATTAAGAAGCAAGAACTGGCAATCGATTTTGAAGATGTACTGCTTCTCTGTTCAGCAATGGTTGAAGAAGAACGAGAAGTGCGTGAGAGAATTCAAAACCAATATCGTTACTTCACAATTGATGAGTACCAGGATGTCTCACCGGTTCAGCAACGCTTAATTAATGCCTGGCTCGGAACTCGAAACGATATCTGTGTAGTCGGAGATCCAGCCCAGACGATTTACTCCTTTGCTGGGGCAACTCCGGTTTTTCTCAATACCTTCACAAAGAGATTTCCTGATGCAGAAGTGATTCGCTTAAGTACTGGATATCGCTCGACTCCTGAAATTACCTTTGCTGCCAACTCTTTACTTCGCTCAGGATC
>JBIKSV010000031.1:0-12828 GCA_044348425.1 Candidatus Planktophila sp.
GCAGTTGGTTTTGCCACAATGACTGTTCGCCCTGGCGACACAGCACTTGCAATGGGTCTATCAGAGCTTCCTGTAGTTGCTACTTCGCATCTCTTGCATATTATGGAGAGCGCAACTGTTGCCGCTTTAAGTGAGTATCTCGACAATGGCGAGACAACTTATCTTCTCTCCACATCGATTGATTTAGAAGGCTCTGCTCAAGTTGGAGATGAGCTTCGAGCTAGCGCACGCTGTATTGAAATCGAAGGGCGCGAAATTGTCTTTGCTTGTGACGTATATGAAGGTGAGCGACATATTGCCCAAGGAGAAATAAAGAGAGCGACAGTGGAGCGAGTAACTTTCCTCGCACGCACTGCCGCTCAATCCGTAATTAATTCCTAGCCAAACTACTTCAAGCTAGTTTATTTTTTGGTGGCCCAGAAGATTTCTGCAATCTCATCAATCTTTGCGATCAATGAATCTGCGACTGCAACATCTTGTGTTCCCTTTGTTCCCGCTGCACCAGCAAGCTTGGTGGCATCGTTAAAGAGTGTGTGCAACTGTGGGTAGGCCTCAAAGTGTGGAGCCTTAAAGTAATCTGTCCAGAGAACCCAGAGGTGCTCCTTAACGGCGTGTGAACGCTCTTCTTTGATTGCAACAGAACGTGAACGGAAATCAGCATCTGTGTTAGCTGCATACTTTTCCATGCAAGCCTTTACAGAGAGCGCTTCGATACGTGCCTGTGCTGGATCGTAAACTCCACAAGGAAGATCGCAGTGGGCAAGGACGGTTGTCTTTGGTGCAAATACTGCTTCAATTAAATTTCTCATAACGCCAAGATTAGTCCAGTATTCGATAGCTCGCATATCCCGCCTAGACCGCCCCTAGAATTGTGGGCATGGGCCGAAGTGTTATGGGCAGAAGATACGCAACAGTGCTTGTTGAGGGCCGTTCGATGTTGCCTACATATGCACCCGGTGATTGGTTGATGGCTCGATGGGGCCACTATGGCCTACGCGATGCATCTAGCTGGCAGAGCTGGTTGAGCTGGAGTTCTCGAGCAAAAGTAGGCGATGTAGTCGTTATCGAAAGACCCGAGCAACCTGGTGTTCGCTACGTTAAACGAATCTCGGAGATAAAGATTGAGAGCGACCAGATTTTTCTCTTAAGTGATAACCCAGAGGGAACCGATTCACGTCAATGGGGATGGCTACCAACCGCAGCAATCGTTGCCAAGATTACTGGACGGGTAAAGCGAGCCCGCAAGTAACTAGCGAGAGTAATTAGCGGGTAAAGGCTTCTTGCAACAACGCCTTCATCTCTTCTTCGTGCAAATGATGGCTACCGGTTGCAGGAGATGCGGTTGAGCGACGTGATACCAAACGGAAAATTCGGTTATCAATTGCTCGACCACCGTGGGCTTCAGAGGTACGAAGTGCAATATGTGACCACGGACCTTGATTTGCTGGTTCATCTTGAACCCAGAGAAGCGTTGCATTTGGATGTTTAGCAGCTTCTTCGCGCATCTGATCGATTGGAAGTGGATAGAGAAGTTCAACTCGAACAATCGCAGTTGAGTGCTCACCTAGCTTCTCGCGCTCTGCAACGAGGTCGTGATAAATCTTTCCAGAGCAGAAAATTAAGCGAGTTGCATTTGCAACTTTATCGTCACCAATGACTGGGCGGAATGTTCCACTTGTGAAGTCACTGAGTTGAGATGCAGCAGCACGAAGCCGCAACATCGACTTAGGAGTAAAGACGACCATCGGACGACGAGTTGGGTTGGCAATATGCCAGCGCAACAAGTGGAAGTAAGAGGCAGGCGATGATGGCTGGGCAACAGTCATATTGTTCTCTGCGCAGAGCTGCAAGTAACGCTCGATTCGTGCAGATGAGTGATCTGGGCCTTGTCCTTCATATCCATGTGGAAGCAAGAGGACGACTGATGAACGCTCGCCCCACTTTTGAAGTGCAGATGAGATGAATTCATCAACGACAGTCTGTGCGCCATTTGAGAAGTCACCAAATTGGCCTTCCCACATAACAAGAGCCTCTGGGCGAACAACTGAATAGCCATATTCAAAGCCCATAGCAGCGTATTCGCTGAGCAATGAATCAATTACGAAGAATTGGTTTTCATCGCCAATCATCGAACGAAGTGGTGTCCACTCATTGGCATTTTCAGCATCAACAATGACTGCGTGGCGATTGGAGAAAGTTCCGCGACGTGAATCTTGTCCGGCAAGGCGGATTGGATGGCCATCCTTAAGGATTGATCCAAATGCCAAAAGTTCACCCATTGACCAATCAATGGTGCCATCGTTGAGCATCTCAGGACGCTTTGCTAATTGCGGAGCCATCTTTGGATGAAGATTAAATCCTTCTGGCGTTGCAACTTGAGTCGCGGCAATCTCGCGCGCCAGTGATTCTGTGATTGCAGTTGCAATCGCTTCAGCTGCTGGTGCAACAGGTACTTTGAAGTTTGGATCGTGCTCTGGCTCGTGGTTTGCAACGGATGCAAATACAGCTTCAAGTTCTGCTTGGTATTCAGCTTGTACTTGCTCAGCTTCTTGCGGAGTAATGTCACCACGTCCAACAAGTGCCTCTGAATACAAGGTACGTGTGGTGCGCTTGGCACCAATTAACTTGTACATAAGTGGCTGAGTGAAACTTGGCTCATCACCTTCGTTGTGGCCGCGACGTCGGTAGCAGACCATATCGATAACGACATCTTTATTAAATTTCTGGCGATACTCAAATGCGAGATGAGCAACGCGAACACATGCTTCTGGATCATCGCCGTTGACATGGAATACCGGCGCTTCAATTAACTTCGCAATATCTGTTGAGTAACGAGATGTGCGTGAAGCATGTGGAGCTGTTGTAAATCCAACTTGGTTATTGATGACGATATGAATAGTGCCACCGGTGCGATACCCGGCTAGACCTGAGAGCTGCAAGACCTCCATATTAACGCCTTGTCCCGCAAAAGATGCATCTCCGTGCAGCAAGATTGGGAGTACTGAGTAAGCGCCCTTGTTATTGAGGCGATCTTGCTTGGCGCGAACAATCCCTTCAAGTACTGGGTTTACCGCTTCAAGGTGAGAAGGGTTCGCAGCAAGATATATCTTGGTCTGTGCACCAGAGGCTGCAGTAAATACGCCTTCAGTGCCGAGGTGATACTTCACATCGCCAGAGCCGTGAACTTCGTTCTCTGCATAATGTCCTTGGAACTCTTGGAAGATCTGCCCGTATGACTTACCAGCAATATTTGCCAACATATTGAGGCGACCGCGGTGCGGCATTCCGATACAGACTTCATCAAGTCCGTTCTCAGCAGCTGCTGAAACAATTGCATCAGTAATTGGAATAACAGATTCGCCACCTTCGAGTGAGAAGCGCTTCTGTCCCACAAACTTAGTCTGCAAGAATGATTCGAAAGCTTCAGCGCTATTGAGCTTACGCAAGATACGTAGTTGTTCGTCGCGATCTACCTTCTCGTACTTCTTCTCAAGGTGATCCTGGAACCAGAGGCGCTCTGCTGGCTCTGAGATATGCATATATTCAATACCAACTGAGCGGCAGTAAGTATCGCGGAGCAGACCCAAAATCTTACGAAGTGGTAAGAATGCTTTTCCACCGAAACCACCTGTTGCGAATTCGCGATCAAGATCCCACAAAGTAAGTCCATGTGTCTGCACATCGAGATCAGGATGTGTGCGCTGGCGATAAACGAGTGGATCTGTATCTGCCATAAGGTGACCCCAGGTGCGATAAGCAGCAATTAACTGTTGAACGCGAGCGGTCTTATCGATTTCAGAATCTTTAGTAACAGCAAAGTCTGGTGCCCAACGAATTGGCTCGTAAGGAATTCGAAGTGCTGTAAAAATTTCATCATAGAAACCTTCCGCACCGAGAAGTAGTTCGTGGATGCGTCGCAAGAAATCACCTGATTGCGCACCTTGAATAACGCGGTGATCGTAAGTACTTGTTAGTGTGAGAATCTTGCTAATAGCCATGCGGGCTAGCGTTGATTCAGATGCTCCCTGGAACTCAGCGGGATAATCCATTGCACCAACGCCCATGATGAGGCCTTGTCCCTGCACAAGACGCGGAACAGAGTGAACGGTTCCGATAGTGCCAGGGTTGGTGAGTGACACAGTTGTACCTGCATAATCTTCAACAGTTAAAGTTCCAGCGCGCGCCTTCTTTACGACCTCTTCATATGCAACCCAGAACTGTCCGAAATCAAGTGCTTCGCAGCCCTTAATTGATGGCACAAGTAGCTGACGTGTTCCATCTGGCTTAGCTAAATCGATAGCAATACCAAGATTGATATGTTCTGGTCGCCCAACAGCTGGCTTGCCATCGAGTTCGCCGAAGAATGCATTCATCTCTGGCATCTGGCGAATCGCTTTGATCATTGCAAATGCAATGAGGTGTGTATATGAAACTTTTCCACCACGACCGCGGGCAAGGTGGTTATTAATCACAATGCGGTTATCAATCATCAACTTCGCTGGAACAGCGCGAACAGATGTTGCAGTTGGAACAGAAAGCGATGCCTCCATTGATTGAACAACACGTCCGGCGACTCCACGCAAAGGTTCAAGTGTCGCAGCACCAGGGGTCACAAGCGTTGGCGCTGGCTTCACAGCAGCTTGCGCAGGAGTTGCCGGAGTTGCAGCAACTTCACGAACGATTGGCTGTGTTTGCACTGGTTGCACTGGTTGCACTGGTTGCGCCGGAGCAACGGGAGCCGGTGTTGAAACAACTGGTGCAGCAGGTGCCACTGGTACTGGTGCAACTGGTGCCGCAGAACTTCTCGCCGAATCAATACTGATATTTGGGGGAGTCACAGGCTTGGGTGTGGGTGGAACACCAGCAGTTGTCGCACCCGATGTAGCAGGCGCACTGGTCTGCGGATTCTTCTGAAAGTACGTTACCCACTCTGCTGGAACTGAAGATGGATCGCTCTGGTAGCGCTCATACATCTCGTCGACGAGCCAATCATTTGCACCAAAATCTTGCCCTGATTGCGACACTGACGACTCCCTTGTGCTCGAAACTTCGTGCGAACTCGGGCTAAGAGTATCGGCTCAGCGGGCGCTATATAAATGGCCTAATCGGTTCGAGAAGCGCGATATCGAGCACATTTTTCAGGTAGCAAGGCCAGCTCTTCGCTGAGAAGGTTGGGCATGGAAAAAACGGATGCGCCAGTTGCCCTTATTACGGGGGCAAGCCGCGGCCTCGGATATGAAGTGGCAAAGTCCCTGGCATCCCAAGGGTTCGAACTCATCCTTATCGCCAAGGATGCAGATCGCCTGCAGCAGTCAGCTGATTCACTCAGTGCCACTAGAGCCATCACCACATATTCAGTAGATCTCGAGAACCCAATTGCAACATCTGCTGCCCTTGAGAAAATCGCGCTCGCACATCCGCGCATCACTCACCTTGTCCTCGCTCACGGAGTAATGAGTGAAAAGATGTCGAAGACTCTTAAGACCACAGATCAAGAGTGGCGTCGCGTTATGTCCATCAATCTTGATTCAGTCTTTCAAATCGTTAATCGTTTAGCACCAGCAATTGTTGAAGCGCGCGATGGCCGAATCATTATCTTCTCTGCTTGCCTTGGTCGCATGTCAGGTCCTGGCAATGCTGGTGGTCTCGCACCATATCGAATCAGTAAAGCTGGCGTTAATGCACTTACAAGAAATCTTGCACACGAAACCGGACTTGGTGCACGTGGAGTTTTAGTTGATGCAATCTGTCCTAATCATTCGCGAACAGATATGGGTGGCCCTGATGCACCACGTAGCGCAGCCGAAGGCGCCGAAACTGCAATCTGGCTTGCAACTCGTGAATTCGATAAATCATCTGATGATTTCCAGAAGAACACCACCGGGGTACTATGGGAAGATCACCAGATAGTTCCTTGGTAATTCCTAAATCAATCTCGCACAATCTCGTTCTCTGACGTCTAGGCAAATCAATCTGAAGCGGACTCTTGCGCACCTTCTCTAATAATCTTGATACAACCCAGAATAATTAACACAGCAATAATCACAATAGGCACCGCCAAGATATATAGACCGGCTTCAAATTGATATTTAGAGACTCCTAACGCAATTAAGTTAGCGAGAATCGCTGGCGATGTTGCCCAACGCCTACCCTCTTTTACTCCACGAGCTAGTGCATAGAGCGCTCCCGATCCCATCAAAGCCATACCAATAACACCCAAATATGGCGCCCACTCTTTATCGTGAGTAAAGCCAAGGGCGATCATGTAAAGAGCTAGGGCAAGTACGAAGGTAGATTCGAGGAGGAGTAGTGATACAACCAACTTGGATTTCATCAACGAACCATATCTAGCTTGAGAGGCGATTCTTCTTTTTACTGAAGGATTTCACAGACTCCATTGGCGTGCTAGAGGACTTAAAATCCTTCCAGTGTCGGTTCGAGTCCGACTGGGGGCACCAATTCGTGCGTAAATCGTTGCACGAATGTTGTTTTTAATCAATCACTCTAATTATTAATGCATACACAATGCATACACAATGCATACACAATGCATACACAATGCATACACAATGCCCGAAGGATTTGAAGGCGATGCCTTGGTACTCAGGATCTTCCGTGCCAAGTCATCTGCGCTCGAGCGAAGCTCGCGCTCCTGCCGTCTCTGCCATTGGACTAGCCGGGTGACCCTGGGTTGTTGATTGTGAGCGCGAAGGTATCTGTACTACCTCTCTAGTTATATCTCCTAAGGGGCGTAGGCTTGGAATATGAAACGAATTTTTTTTGTTTTGCTTTCTCTTTCTTTGACTGTCAGTGCGATGCCAGTTGCAAGTGCGTCGGTTACCCCGGGAACAAAGTGCTCAAAGGTAGGAGCCAAGCAGACATTTAAAGGGAAGACTTATACCTGTATTAAATTGGGTTCCAAGCTGAATTGGAATAATGGAAAAAGAATCGTTCCATCTAAGACTCAAGCATCACCGAGTCCGTCGACTCAACCCACTGTCACGCCTACAGTTCTGAATTTAAGAACTCCGTCCATCCCGCTAACTTTTGATTTCTCCACTGGTAAAAATTTAGTTATTGATTTATCCTTAGAAACAAACGTAAAAATCAACGCCCCAAAGAGTCAACTTGAGTTTAAAGTTAATTCAGGCCAGTGGTCAGTTCCCTCACAGACTAGGACTATTAATGGTTCAGTAAGAGAGTTTCGTGAGAGTGGTGGCATAACAGCATTCAAGCTGGAATTTGATTTAACAGATTTTGATCCTATCGGACGCTATACCTTAACAATTGACCAATTTACTTCCAGTGATAATGCGCTTGATCTGGCTTCTAACTTTAAACGAACCTACTCGATTAACCTCAACCGGGATTATTGGGGCAAAAGTTCAATTACAAGCGTCACTGCACTCCCAGTTTTTGAGTACTTGAGTTTTAAAGGAGAAAAGTTCAAGAAATTTCCCTGGGAAGGTAAGAATGTCGTCCTTCTTACGGATAGTTCAATCTATGACCCATTTGTGATGTCTAGAATTCTAAACGCACTAGATGCAGCATATGAGTCTTACAGCGAAATTACACAATTCAAACCGGGCATAGCGCGAACCTATCAAGGCAAATTATCTATAGCAGAGATGACCCCAGAAACGGTTGGTTGTGGAGCTGCTTGTGGTTATTTGGGTGCAACTGGAATTGAGATACAGACTCCACTATTTTTGCGGTTGTACAACGGAGTGAGAGACCACGATCAATTCGATGAACCACTATTCTACGAGCTTGGCAGAAATTTTTGGAACTACGGAAAATATAAACAAGTTCTTGAAGGAAACTCAAAAAATAGTAAGTGGTTCGATATCAACACAACTGGCTTTGCTGTTTTTATGCGATATTTGGTTACAGAGTTAAACGACATTCCAATTGGACCAAATGATGGGCCAAATAAACCAGGCCTTGAATTCAAGCAAGATATGCTCAATTTGATGGTGACGCAACGTGATTCCAATACAGATAACTTCTCATCAACCTTCCTCTCGACCAAATTTGATGGCTACGGTTTTGGAGTCAATGGGCTCTGGTCTTCCTTGATTTACTATTTTATGCCAGCGGAAAATAGGAAGACCTATGTTCAAGATTTCTTAGCTGCTCTCGCAAAGCAAAATACACCTAATTCAGTCGCTGAAAGTGTGGATAATGTTGTAATCGCGATTGGCGCTGCATTAGGGCGTGATGTTGCGACAGAGTTCTATAAAGATCTCGGTTTTGAAGATGTCAAGAGTAATCGCTAGCTGAATTCTTCATCTAGGCTCGAGCAGAGCTCGCGCTCCTGCCGTCTCTTCCATTGGACTATGGGGTGACCCGGGGTTATTAGTTTTGAGCAGGAAGGTATCTGTACTACACACTTAAAAATATCTCCTAAAGGGCGTAGGAATCGAGAATGAGGAGAACCGTTTCGCTTAAACCAAAATGCCCGAGTGAATAAAAGAAGATTCGTTAGTCATCGACACTGCGGCATTCGTTCGCCCACTTAACACCCAGTTGGCTTTTTTTTGGCACTACATATCTTCTTCAGCTGCGAATTTAGTTTTTTTAGTTGTTGATTAATTAGCGATATCTGACTTTGAAGTTGAGTGATCGATGCATCAGAAGAATTTTGGAGAGAGAGATAGTTTTTTGTACTTTCTGCTTCAGCGGATTTTGTTGCTAATGAGTAAGCTGTATTCCATACTTCGGGATACAAAATTTCAAATAATGAATTCTTGTATGTTCGCGTTTCACTTTTAGAAGTGTTTAATCGCATCAAAACTCCATCGGTATTCAAATAGCTTTGCGGAGCGAAAAATGTCACGTTGCCGCAGTCCGATTTTCTTGTAGAAGTAAAATTAAACTTACTATCTGTCGAAGTAGGTTTCCACCAGATTGTTTCTTGAATACCAGGTGTACTTTGGCACTCATCCACCCAGTATGGATATGGGTATTGGTACACATCTCGAATACTCAAATTGGCCTGCCCGATATCGAATCTTGCAATTAAGTATTCGTCACCTGTTGTAACATTTGCAAAATAGCCTGCCCACGTTTCCCCGGTGGAATCAGTTAAATCTTTTCTTATGGAAAGGCTTACCTTGGCTGGGAAGGTGAGTTGAATATTAGAAATTTTACAGTTCGAAAAATTCTTTCCATCTTCTTTCGCCCCGTAATAAACACATTTCGCATCAGGACTCGGTATTGGTTCAACACCTTGTTTGAACAAAGCACCGAATTCAGAATCGTAGACGCCCGGATCTCGTAGTGCGATGTTGATAACAAATGTTATTTCTGTGTTTAAATTGACGTAAACCAAAAAAGCAGTGTGCGGGTTTACAGAGTTAATGGAAATCTCTTGTGAAAAATTGGATGACTTTCCATTTTCTGCATTCCAAGAGATATATCCCGTAGCATTTGCAGGACTTATGTTTGAAATCAAATAAACGATGACTAATCCAAGAATCATCCGTACTCTCATTTGAAAAGTCTAACTCATCAACTCGTTGAGTTAGTAGCGGCCCTGGGGGTTAATCTCAGCTCTCCTTGACGATTGTTTAAAAAAAGCGAAGCTTTCGCTCCTCTATCTCTGCCATTGGACTATGAGGCGACCCGGGGTTATTAGTTTTGAGCGGAGAAGTATCTGAACTAGGGCATTAGAAATATCGGTTAAAGAGCGTAGTCTATGAATATGGCAAAAAGTAAGACACTTATTAAGTCAGCTGTCTTTCTACTTTGCCTATTAATGTTGGCTTCCAATCAATCAAAAATTGCATTCGCAACTCAATACGTGACTCTCAGTGGGCAGATCACTAATTCCGCAGGAATGCCACTTCAACCCCCATCTATCGCGCTGGCAAGAGTCTCAACTGGGGAAATTGTTGGGAATTTGGACTCGCAAGGTAGATATTCAATAAATGTCCCAAGTGGGTCACCAATTGATTTAACTTTTGTAATTTATGAAGAAGGTTCCTTGAATAGTTCTGGTCAATCATCTGATGTAAACAGAATCAATCCTGGATTTTCTAATTGGACAACAAAGTTTACAGGACTTCAGGAAGATAGAGTTATAAATTTCAAACTTCCACAATTTTTTCAATTGGAAGTCAAAGTCACAGATGCTCAAAGCATATTGCTCAACAACGTGGTTTTAACTATGCCCGATCTAAATCAGAGCCATAACCCTTATTTACTAGATGGAATAACGTGGACTGGGATTCAAAGATCTGCGAGCAGTGGGATTCGGTATATCTCTAAAGATGGAACTTTCATATTCCAGTTCTATCCGACTGATAATTTTAAGGGATTTGCTTTTTGGCAAACCACCGACCTGAATAATCCTTCACAGGGAAGTGGTATTACATATTCTCCGACTTTTCCAATTGTAAGTAATAAATCAATTCAACTCTGCGTTCCAGTAAATTTTGGTAGCACAAAAACAACGCCGCCTTCCTGTCTTGACAATCAGTTGGCTGCGGCTAAGGCAACACCAACTCCAACACCAACTCCTTCTGCCACACCTACTCCTACACGATCTGCCACACCGTCTGCAACGCCTACCCCGACATCTTCGGCGACTCCGTCAGCATCGCCAAAGCCGACGCCGTCTGCAACCCCGAAAACTTCTTCGGCGGGACGTAAAAAAACTAACTGGCTGTACGGTTGCCCTGAGGAAATTGATGAGACCCCACAACTACCCGCCCCAAAAACTATGGTGCTCACTTCTCCATCGGGACAGACATTTAAGCTACTTGCGAAAGATTCAGTCGATTATGTAGACCAACCGCAATCGATTCTCGGTTGCTACGTAGTTGAAGAAAATGTTGTTAATTCAGAGCTTTATCCTGCCTGGCAAATCGGAGCCGTGAGGCGAGATGTAAAGGGCTTCTACTTTATTAACCAGGCTAACATTACTTGGCGGCTGACTTTAAACACGCAAAACTCGGTTCTTGAAACTGAGCCTGGATCTCATTACTACAGAAAAGGTGCGGGTTTCGTTTTAGGCACGCCAATAGTTGCACCAACACCAACACCGACTCCTACGAGTGATCAATCTTCAAACCTTCAGTTGATAACTACATCGCAACAAGCTGGGACCTATTACCAAGAGAGTACGGCTTGTCATTCAAACCAAATTCTTGCCTCACTTCAGTTGCGAATCGAGCAAGAGTGGCAAGATGTTGCATTTTCGCGCGGATGGATCACAGTGACTGAAAACTGTTTCCAACCCTGGACTGTTTATCGGGCAATACCAGAACAAAGTCTTCGGTGGAGACTGGCCGATCGAACAGGCGCCTGGGAGGTGTTTTCTCCAGTTTTCAATGGAAATAGATTGGCTTCTTCGGCTAGTGATTCTAAGCAGCCTGTGACTGAATCAAAAAAATCTTCAATCACCTGCACGAAAGGCAAACTCACCAAGAAAGTTAGTGCAGTAAAGCCCAAGTGCCCGAGTGGCTACAAGAAGAAGTAGCTCACATTCCTTTGACATCGTGAAGGAGTGGAACTAAATCTGATACTTAGAATGCCCCGCTATCCTTACCCAATGGCACGCGAATACGCTCTGGAGATTGCAGAGATTGGCGCGACCCTAAAATCAATTGAATTAGTTTTAGATCTGCCAAAGCTAGAGGCGCAGGCAATTGAGCTTGAAGCTCAAGCGGGTGTACCTAATCTTTGGGATAACCCAGAAGAGGCTCAGGCGGTAACAAGTAAGTTATCGCGCACCCAGGCTGTTATCTCTAAGTTAAAGGGACTTCGCTCGCGCGTTGATGACCTGCCGATTCTCTTTGAACTTGCTGCAGATGAAGCAGAAGGATCTGCCTTGGCTGATGCAGAGGGCGAACTCGATGCAACGAAGAAAGCAATTAGCGAACTTGAAGTTACGACGCTGTTAAGTGGTGAATACGATAACCGCGATGCGCTGATAACAATTAGATCTGAGGCTGGTGGAGTAGAGGCCGCTGACTGGGCGCAGATGTTGTATCGCATGTATTTGCGCTACTGCGAGCGTCATGAATACAAGGTTGATGTCCTTGAAACTTCTTATGCTGAAGAAGCAGGCATTAAATCTGCAACCTTCCGCGTTAGCGCACCATATGCCTATGGCACACTATCGGTAGAGCAAGGTACTCATCGCTTGGTTCGTATCTCTCCCTTTGATTCGCAATCACGCCGCCATACATCTTTTGCTGGTGTTGAAGTTGTTCCTGTTGTAGAGCAGAGCGATCACATTGAAATCGATGAGAAAGATATTCGCGTTGATGTTTATCGTTCTTCAGGTCCTGGTGGACAAGGTGTTAACACAACTGACTCTGCAGTTCGTTTAACTCACATTGCAACTGGAATTGTTGTCTCATGTCAGAACGAGCGTTCTCAAATTCAAAATAAAGCAACAGCCATGGCTGTCTTGCAATCAAAGTTATTAGAGCGCCGTCGCCAAGAAGAGCAAGCAAAAATCAATGCGCTCAAGGGTGATAACTCAGGTTCATGGGGTAATCAGATGCGTTCGTATGTTCTTGCGCCGTATCAAATGGTGAAAGATTTGCGGAATAATCATGAGACAGGAAACACATCTGCTGTGCTCGATGGTGAGATCGATGACTTTATCGAAGCGGGAATTCGCTGGCGTCGTTCTGCTGCGCAGTAAATTCACACGCTCAAAATCCTCTCCTAACGCTCATCTGAGAGCTCGATACCCTAAACTCAGGCTGGATAACAGAAGGAGTTCAGATTGATTCGCTTTGAGAATGTTACAAAGGTCTACGCCGGTCAAGAGCGCCCAGCTCTCGATAGCGTGAGCCTGGAAATCACCAA
>JBIKSV010000111.1:0-3121 GCA_044348425.1 Candidatus Planktophila sp.
TCCCTAAAATTAAACTTTTTCTAATCGAACTTATTAAGTCTAGATGAGCTTGACCGAGATTTAACTCTCGATCAAGCTCATCTAGTTTTACTTATCTCCTATTTATTACTTGAAATAGGTTTTACTTGATGTAGATGTCACCAAATGATGGTGCGCCCTGTGGCTCCCAGAAGAAGATTCCTCCGAGGCCTGAGCCCCAGATCTCCTGAGTCTTCGAGAAGATGCCTGGAACGATCCACATCTGATCAACTACATACTGATTGAGCTCGGCCCACATCTTGCCTTGCTTGACGCGATCTGGCTCAGCAAGTGCTAAATCAGACTTTGTCTTAAATGCTGCATAGGCAGGGTCATCCCAGTTCTGTGACATTGGGAATCCGCCTTCCTTTGTGAAGAGCTCAGGGATAACAGTTGAAGCGTTAGCCCAGTCTGGAGCCCATCCACCTGCAGATAGGTCAGATTGCTTTGTAGCATCGAGAACGATTGAGTAATAAGCACCTGGCTCGATGAAGTTGAACTTCATAACGATGCCAGCGTTCTTCATCATTGAATCGATCCAGATTGCTGCACTCTTCTTATTGGTCTCTGAGTCAGCTGTATCGTAGACAAGACCACGCTTTGGGTCTGTTGCGCGTGCGTAAACGTCAGGGCAAGTTGTCTTTGCCTTCTCCATTAGCGCCTTTGCAACAGCTGCGTTACCAGCTGGCTTGAAATCTTCTAAGCCAGTGACCTTTGCATAGTCAAGACCCATAAGTGGCTTGATTGCACCATCTGCTGGATCTCCACCGAATGCAGCTCCACCTGAGAGCTGTACTAGTCCTGCTGCATCCTTCGCGAAGTAAACCGCGCGACGAACTTCGAGGCAAGGAACCTTCTTGACGTTAAATGCTGCATAACGAACATATGGGTCATAAACGTTAAGTGCGCGCTCTGCCCATTCTGCACGTGGTGCTCCATTGTCATCGAAGACTGTTGGAAGGTTTGTTGGAAGAATTGCATCAAGTGAGAATGCATTTGGCTCTGAATCGCTCAAGATGAGCTGATCACGAACTTCTTCAGCAAGACCGAAGCGGACAACGATGCGATCTGGGAAAGCTTGACGGATTGGATCCGAATCCTTTGACCAGTTCTCATTGCGGACGAGAACCATCTCATCCTTCGCCTTGTACTTCTCGATCTTGTATGGACCAGATGAAACTGGAGCCATGTCGTAGGCATCACCCTTATCCATAGCCTTAGGAACTGGGCTAAATGAAAGGTATGTCACGGTGTAGTTGAAGTCACCAACTGAGCGCTTCAAGTTAAATGTGATGGTCTTGTTATCTGCAGAACAGGTAACAGCCTTGTCATACGCAGCAGTGTCATTGTTCTCTGTTGTGTATGGACCCTTATAAACAGATGAACCGTCCTCTGCTGATGGAATATCAAGCATTGAGATTGCATATGTAGGACCATCAGTAATTACATCTGTTGCGAATGTACGTGAAACACCGTACTTAATATCTTCGCAAGTAATTGCTGAACCATCTTCAAATGAAACACCATCACGGAGTGTGAACTCCCATGTCTTGTTATCGTTTGAAGCGCGTCCTGTATCTGTAGCTAAGTCAGGAACGACTGATGATCCTTCAGTTCCAGCTGCACGTGCATACGCAGTTAGCGTACGGTGCATATATGAACCGAACCATGCAATGTGCTGGCCAGTGTAGTTACGGTTTGGATCTGCGTGTGTCCATGATTCAGCGTTAGTCAGATAAGTGATTGTTCCACCCTCTGCTGAGCTTGAACTTGAACGCACAACAAAGCCACCAATGAGTAGCGCAACTACAGCTGCTGCTGCAATTACCTTACCCTTCGTGCCTGTTAGCTTGCTCATGTTTTCTCCTTTGAATTGGGTACTGCTATCCCTGCATCATGCATGTATGAAGGGAATTCCTAGTGGTTATCACTCTTTGGATCGAGCGCATCTCTGATCGCATCTCCCAGTAAGTTGAATGAGAGCACGACCAAAATAAGTGAAAGTGATGGAATTAAGAAGTAGGTAGGTTCGCTGATTACATACTTAATAGAGTCTGAGATGAGCAAACCCCATGTTGCAGATGGTGGTTGCACACCGATTCCGGAGTCCAAAGATTTGGAAGTAGCTCTTTGAAGATGATTCGAAAATGACTGGCACCTAGCGCGCGCGATGCCATGATGAAATCTCGCTCGCGAAGTGAAAGAACCTGCGAACGCATAATGCGTGAGAAGTATGGCCATCCAAAAATCGCCAAGATTAAAATCAAATAGATAACACGCGCAGCGTTATCGCGTGCAATTCCAGATTTTTCGATACGCGCAATCATCGGGGCACTTAGCGCAATGATCATAAAGAAAGATGGAAAGGCGAGTAGAAAGTCAGTGAAGCGACCCAAAACACTGTCGACGCGACCGCGGAAATAGCCAGCGATGACACCAATCATTAATCCGATAAAGACAGTTGTGAAAGTTGTAATGCCTGCGACTAAGAAAGATGTGCGCGCGCCGTACATAAGGCGAGCAAGTAAGTCGTAACCGATTCCTGGTTCTACGCCAAGTGGATGATCCCAACTGATGCCACCGAAGCGACCAATCGTTTCACCGCGCTCTGTGATGGCACTTCCATCGCGTTCATTGGGATCGACATTGATGAGCATCGCGATAAGCGGAGCAAATGCGGCAGCCAAGATAAAGAAAAGGGATGTTGCACCGGCAATAAGCCCGACCTTATTCTTCTTAAAGCGGCGCCAAGCGAGCTGGCGTGGGCTTCTACTGGTCAGTACTTCAGCAGGCGTGGCAACCGCGAGCAAAGTAGAGGACATTTGAGTAACGGTAGACCTCTTATTAGGCGAAGGCAATTCATTCTTTGGAAATTCTTGTGAAAATCACCCAGAATTGAGGCCAGTTGAGCTCAAATTGAGGCAGGAAGGGTGAGACGCTCTTTGTGAACCAGCTGTGCGGCGGGCGCTCCCTTAAGTACGTGGACCTTGGCCAGGCCTTCGACCTGCCAATCAAGCTCGCCACTGCGCCTGACCAAGGCGGTCAGCTCATCGATCCCGAGCAATATTGAATCTGTGGGTAGGTTGAGCAGAACTTTTGCTGC
>JBIKSV010000112.1:0-3092 GCA_044348425.1 Candidatus Planktophila sp.
TACTGAATTGATTCAATTGCCTGCAGGTCCTGCTTGGGGAAAGTGGGCATCGCAGATAGTCATGGGAACTTTGCGTGAAGAGGCATTGATATTTATTGAGCTTCGCGATCGTGACACCGTGGGACAGGTAGTTAAGGTCGGAGTGGGGGAGCGAATCCGCGATTTAGAGCTCAGCCTTGATGGGGCGATAGTTGCCACAACCGATAGTGGAAAGCTGCTCGTAATTTCTTAAGGCGTGCAACCATTAGCTATGAGTAATCAGATGGCAGATCAGAAGCTTCGTCGCATAATGGGATACATCCTGCTTGGCGCAGGGGTGGGGCACTTTGTTTTTCCTTCGGGGCTCGATGCGATTGTGCCATCGGCACTTCCGGGTGATCCACGCATCTACACCTACCTCAGTGGCCTGGCTGAAATTGCAATTGGGTTAGCACTGCTCTCACCGAGTACTGCCCAGATCTTTGGTAAGTCACTTCGCTTATGGGGCGCCTACGGTGCATTGGCGCTATTCATCGCTGTCTATCCCGCCAATATCAATATGGCCTTTGAGTGGAGCGATCGGCCTATGCCCGAGCCTCTGATTGCTTATCTGCGACTGCCGTTTCAGTTCTTTTTATTCTTTTTGGCATGGAAACTCATCAAGTCTTTGAAAGAGCGGTCGGTGTAAGTGAGCTCCGCAGAGACATCTGAGATTATTGTTCTGACAGATGGCGAATGTCGTTTCTGCGAAGCGACGATGGCCTGGGTCTCAAAGGAACTAGTAGTTGATGCAATTGCATATCAACGAGCCGACCTAGGCTTCTATGGGCTTACTTATGAAGAGTGCTCGAAGGCTGTGCATGTTGTGCACAGTTATTCTGGTGGGAGAAAGGTCTATGTTGGACCTGACGCAATCGCCTTTTTATTAGGCCGCCGAGGCAATTACATACTCGGCTTTATTGTTCGCGCATCCGGTCCGCTAGGACGCTTTGGATATAAGTGGGTGGCAGGGCATCGAAATTCATGGCTAATCAAGCTAGCAACGCGTTTGATTGAGCGCTCGCTCTAGTTACAAAAACTAGTGCACAGAACGAAGAACAGCAGTGACCTTACCTAGGATCTCGCAATGAGTTCCATCGATAGGTTCAAATGCATCATTTGCTGGCAGTAACCAGACCTTGCCACTCTTGCGTGAGAAAGTCTTAACCGTAGCTTCGCCATCAATCATCGCAGCAACAATCTCGCCGTTGTTGGCATCTTTCTGTTGGCGAATTACAACGAAGTCACCATCACAGATTGCTGCATCGATCATCGATTCACCTTTGACCTTGAGCATAAAGAGCTCACCGCTTCCGACCAGACTTTCAGGAAGTGGCATTGTCTCTTCAACCATTTGGTCTGCAGTGATAGGGACACCTGCTGCGATGGATCCAACGAGAGGGATAAATTGTGTTTTGCCGACAGGGATGACACTGCCGAGTTCGGAATCAGGAATCACTAATTCGATAGCGCGACCTGAGTTGTCACCGCGACGAATCAGACCCTTCTCTTCGAGAATATCGAGTTGATATTTAACGGAGGCAGATGAGGTGAGACCGACAGCGGCGCCGATTTCACGCATGGTAGGGGCGTAGCCCTGGCTCTCAACGGATGCTTTGAGGTAGTCGAGGATCTCGATTTGGCGGCCGGTGAGCTCGCCATCTGGGGATATCTTTTTGGCCATGCACAGATGGTTCCACAGATTGTGGATAAAATCAAACATCTGTTCGAATTTCTCTTGCACTTGTCGGGGGTCGGGGGTATTGTTCTCTTATCGAACAGATGTTCGAAAACCTTCCCCAAGGTTGTTAGATAGCAGGAGTAAAGACCATGAGCGCTTTTAACATCACTGAAAGCAGTATAAATCAAGGCTTTTCGATCAATCCGTCCGTGCGACTCAATCGCCGTGGTCGTCTAGCTCGCACACTCGTGGTTCTTTCTCTCGCTATCGTGGTGGCTTCAGTGGCCGGCGGTGAAGCTGGAGCCAACACATCGGGTGATCGCCCAGCAGAGGCTGCAAGCCAGAGCGCTCGCTATATCACCGTGACCGTGGCCCCTGGCGAGACCCTCTGGTCACTCGCTAGCCAGCTCGCTGAAGGGGAAAATACCCACGCTCTCGTGGCAGATATCCTCGAAATCAATAACCTCGCAACTGTCGACCTTGAGGCCGGCCAGCAGATCCGAATCCCGCTTAATTCCTAACTTTTTCATCACGGCAGCCCCATAGAAGATTTTGTGGCGTGTCGTGGGGTTCATCCGGCAAACTCTCGAGAAATGCTTTAGAGTTCCTACTATATATAGGGGTCCAAGAGGCGAAAACTTCCATTACTAGTGTTTCTAGTGTAGTTTCTCCAATTCCCCACTATATGTAGTTGGTTCAAAAGTGATGGATTTCGAGAAAGGACACGCCGGATGATCTGCCCATTTTGTCGCCACGATGATTCACGCGTGATCGATTCTCGCCCTGTCGAAGATGGCACTCAGATTCGCCGTCGTCGCGAATGCCCACAGTGCTCACAACGCTTCTCGACTCAAGAGGTCGCCTTGCTTAACATCATTAAGCGATCTGGGGCGACCGAACCATTTAGCCGCGAGAAAGTTCTTGTCGGTGTTCGCAAGGCGTGCCAGGGACGCCCAGTCAATGAAGATGATTTGGTCTTACTTGCCCAACGCGTTGAAGAATCTCTTCGCGCAACAGGTCAAGCCGAGATCGAAGCCAACGAGGTTGGAATGGCAATTCTTGCGCCACTCCGCGAACTCGATGAGGTGGCTTACCTGCGGTATGCATCTGTATACCGTAACTTTGCCTCCCTCGAAGATTTTGAAGGAGAGATTGCGCTCTTGCGCGCTCTACCTTCAAATGCAATTCAAGGCAATGCAATTCAAGAAAAAAGCACCACCCCTTCCTCCGCCAGCAAGTTAACCAATAACTCTGCAAAGAGTTAATTGGCTTCTTGCGCTCCAAAACTGAATAAGCAGTACAGAACTACAAGTCAAAATTAAAAATTCACCAGCACCAATTAAGAGAAGACGGGAAATACACACATGTCAGATACGGTCATCAATCGACCAGC
>JBIKSV010000113.1:0-3025 GCA_044348425.1 Candidatus Planktophila sp.
CTGCAAGAAAATCTTTTATCTCTTCTAATTCACCTATTGCCTCATCAGCTCCTGCGACATCAGCAAAGGTGTTCTGTGGAACGTCAGGGTTCTGAAGCTTGGCGCGAGATTTTCCAAAGCTAAAGACTTTATTGCCACCTTGTGCCTGGCTCAACATAAAGAAGAGCAAGAAACCAATCAAAAGGATCGGACCAAAAGTAAAGAGAAGTGTTGTCAGAATTGACTGTGTCGGAACATCAACATCCCACCCTTTGCTAGGTGGGTTTGCAGTTAAAGCATCAATAATTACGGGTTCTTGACGAACAACATAGGAAGCTTCGACCTTAGACGATCCCTTTATTGTGTTGCCGGACTTAAGAATCAACTGAATTCTCTGACTCTTATCAATAAGTAATGCGGATTCGACCTTTGATTGTGCAATCGCATCAAGTGCCTGCGAAGTACCAATCGCTGTGTAACGATTGCCCGCTCCAGAAATTTGACCAAAAATTGTTACTGCAAAAATCGCAATTACAATCCAGAAGAGTGGCCCACGCAAAATGCGCTGCGAACGAGTCTTTGGTGCGCTCTTACCAGAGGCCTTTGCGTCAGGCTTTGTCTTTTTTTTCGAAGTTAAACCTTTAAGAGGATTTTTTGCAGGAGATTTCTTCTCTTCACTCATTGAATCGCCTTACTCATACATGTGCTTAGAGAGCACACCAATAAATGAAAGATTGCGATACTTCTCATCAAAATCTAGGCCATAACCAACTACAAAGTCCTTAGGAATATCAAAGCCCACATACTTGCATTCAACTTCAACTTTGGCGGCCTCTGGCTTACGAAGAATTGTCAGAATCTGAACATCAGCAGCGCCGCGTGAAAGAAGATTTGCGCGCAACCAAGAAAGAGTCAGTCCTGTATCAACGATATCTTCAACAATCAATACATTTCGGCCGGTGATATCTCGATCAAGGTCCTTAAGGATACGAACAACACCACTTGATTTAGTTCCAGAACCGTAGGAAGAGACAGCCATCCAATCCATTTCGATATGTGATTGCATCGCACGAGTGAGATCTGCCATCGCCATAATTGCACCCTTGAGCACACCGACTAAAAGTAAATTTTTGCCCTGGTAATCAGCATCTACCTGTGCAGCTAACTGGGCTACTCTCGCCTTCAGCTCTTCCTCTGTTGCAATTACACGCTCTACATCGTTTCCGACTGATGCTAAATCCACCTGATGGGCTCCTCTGAATATCTCTTGATTTCTCTAAATAGGGCTAGCTATCTCTGATTGAGAGAGACAGTCTGCCCGAAATTCGGGCAACCTTCACACCGCCAGAGAGGCTGACCTCGCCCTGCCCGTTCCAGCGTGAAATCAAGGCATCAAGAGCCCCAATCTGCTCAAAAGTCAGAGTTCCAGGCGTCACACCGGCCTGAAGGGCTGCCAATCTGAGAATTCTTGTGCGAATAGCTCGAGGAAGAGTAGCTAGGTGGAGGCAATCGATATCGCCAAGATCTAGAGCTTGCGCCTCACGCGCGGCCCAGAGATCGAGAGCTTCACCATCTTCTCGCAAGAGAGATGCGGTTCGAATAAGTGCTCCGCTGATTCCGGGATCGAGGTTCTCTTGCAAATACGGAATTACTTCGTGACGAATTTTGACTCTAGAAAAATTCTTATCTTCATTATGAGGATCGTTCCAGAAATCTAAATTACTCTCTCTACAGGCTCGTTCTGTTATTTCGCGAGAGATAGCGAGTAGAGGTCGAATATAGATTCCGTTGATTTCTGCCATCCCAGAAAGTGAACGAGTGCCTGATCCACGTGCCAATCCAAGAAGAACTGTCTCCGCTTGATCATTAGATGTGTGACCTAAGAAGACTTTGGAGGCCTTCTCTTCTTGAGCTTTTTTATTAAGAGCTTCGTAACGTACGTTGCGAGCGTCAGCTTCGAGGCCGGCGTGAGGAACGACCAGAACTTTTTCAATATGAATACGAACATAACCCATCTCCCGTAATTGTTGTGCGACCTTTTCTGCTTGAAGATTTGAATTCTGTTGAAGCTGATGATCTATGGTGATTGCAATTGGTCTTAAGGCAAGCGGTTCAGCTTCTAGAAAGAGCGCGTAGGCCAACGCTAAAGAGTCTGCACCGCCTGAGACCGCAACCAGGAAGGACGCTCCTGGCTCAAGTTCTTCTAAATGTGGTCGCACTGCGTTTCGGATAGAAACGATTGCATCAATCATTCTTAAACTCGACCACCAAATGGCATGAGACCCTTTACAGAATAAATACTCGAATAAATCAAACCGACGTTCTTTGAATTAGCTTCCCACATCATTCCATTGCCAGCATAAATCGTGATGTGGTGAATAGTTGAAATTGTTCCTTTGTATGAATAGAAAAGTAGATCGCCAGGTTGCAGCTGAGTCAGTGGAACATGGAAGGTATAACCAGCGTAGAGCGCCGAGTTAAGGCGATCCCAATTTGGCCAACCCAATCCAGCAGAGCGATAGGCAGCATAAACAAGACCAGAACAATCGAATGAATTTGGGCCTTCATCGCCCCAAATGTATGGCTTGCGTGGTCGTGCCTCAACTTGTTTTTTGGCAAAGGCCACAGCCTTTAGTCGTTGTGCCTCTGTGGTCCGAATTGTGGAACGCCCCTTGAATCCAGTATTTGGCCAGACTTTTGCTTGATTGATTGTTGTCGTAGCAGTCTGGGCTTGGCTTTCTTCGAGTAAAGCAAGTTGTCGTTGCTGCTCAAGAGTAATGCGAACATTCTTGGCATTAGCAAGTTCCTTAATTAACTTATCTTGAACCTTGCGAAGTTTATCTACCTCTTCTTGTTGCAGCGCTTGGGCTTCGTCGGCAACTTTCTTGGCTTCAGCAACTTTTGCAGTTGCAGCGGCTTGAATAACTCGAGCCTCATCTGCTTTTTGTTTTGCAGCCTTTGCAATTATTTCGGCAGCTTTAAAACGATCTAGCGCTGTTGAATTGCGAGCCCCTAAAGTATTAAGGGTAGATAGCTGATCTATGAG
>JBIKSV010000114.1:0-3002 GCA_044348425.1 Candidatus Planktophila sp.
AAATAGATTGCGCGAATTGATGGGGTTAGATACTGAAGAGCTGCAGGCAAAGCGCTTGCTCGCTTCCTTTGATCGATATCGAGGGCGAGAGAACTCACCCAAACCACCTATCCATGACTCAGCTCGCAGATGGCTTGAAGAAGTTTTCAATCCAACCGTCGCTTTGATTCCACAAGAGCTCTCTGGTCGCATTGAACTTGCTCAATTTTTCCATGAAGCGCTAGAACATCGCTGGTATCTCAGCGAGAAGGCTGGTCACGATGTAGGCTTAGAGTTCGCTGCACGTTCTTACGTCAGTAACATATTGCCGTTTCGCCGAGATTCTGGTGTAGATATAAAGAGTGTGGAGGTGGGTTAATGACTCTCCCACCTAACTTTGGGCGAGCATACGATCTAAGTTCACTCGGAAAGCCAGCTGTTGATATATCAACACCATTACCTGGCCGTGAAGTCACTGCGCAGAATCTCACTTCAGAATTTCTCCCACTTTCAGCGCAGAAACCCATTGTAGTTTTATGTTGGTCTGCCAGATCTGCTGAATCTGTTGAAATGGTGCGCACCTTAGGAAAGTTAGAAAATGAAAGTAAAGGTGCATGGGTTTTAGCCCGCGTCGATATTGATACGCAGCCGCAAGTTGCACAGGCTCTTCAGACCAAAACAATCCCGTACGGCCTGGTTTTTATCGCTGAACAACCAATTCCATTCTTAGAGCAAGCTCTCAATGAAAGTCAATTACGTGAGGTTCTTGTAAAGATTATGACCGTTGCTGCGCAGCAAGGTATCGGAAGTGCACCTGTAGAAATTGCAGAGCCAGAAGAAGATGAGGCTCTGACTGCTATTGACCGCGGTGATTATGCAGAGGCAGAGCGCCTCTATCAGGCGCTATTACAACGTAAACCAACCGATCCCTACGCCAAAGTTGGTTTGGCGCAGGTTCAACTATTGCTTCGCACACAAGGGTTAGATGGTCCAAGTATTGCAAAAGCTGCTCAAGAGTCACCGAATGATCTTGAGATTCAGATGCAATGCGCCGATATGGAGATTGTAATTGGAGAACTTGAATTGGGATTTAATCGGTTGTTAAAACTTATCGCTTCCTTGACTGGCAATGATCAAAAAGTTGCAAAGGAACGCCTCATTACACTTTTTGCTCTAGTTGATCCAGCCGATCCACGCGTGATTAAAGCTCGTGCCTCACTAGCGAATGTGCTCTTCTGATGAGACCGATATCTGAGATAACTCCCAAGAAGGAAGAGCGGATCCTACATATCCTCTTCTTCGTATTTGGATTTGGAATCATGGCATGGGTGCCACGTTTTCCTGAAGTAAAAGCCAATCTAGGGCTGAGCAACGGAGCCTTCGGCACATTACTCACGACAGGTTCTATTGGAGCATTCGTTGGATTGCTCACAGTGGGTCATATTGTGCACAAAGTTGGTGTCTTTAAAGTCTCTATTGCAAGCACTTTACTTTTATACGGAACTTTTGTATCTGTAGTCCATGTAAAGAGCCCACTTTACTTTGCGCTGTGCAATGTAGTAATTGCATTTGCAGTTACTGCCCAGCACGTCGCCTTTAACACTCAAGCATTTGAAGTTCAAGAAAAAGCGGGTAGTCACATCATTACGAGCTCGGCTGGATATTGGAGCTCAGGTGCACTAGTTACTGCCGGTGTCTCTGGGCTTATGGTTGGCAAAGTTGGACTAGCACTGCATATAGATATCATCTCGATTCTTTCTACTGTCGTCACTATTTACTTGCTACTCAAGCTAAATCCTGTCTTAGTAAAGGCAAATACACATCCTGAGACCGACTACAAAATTAAAGATATCTTTACATCTTTCTACATTGATTGGCCAGCTAGTCTTGGTATTGCTGCGGTTCTTTCAATGGAGTTCGCTGTTGGTGATTGGGCAACAATCTTTACAAAAGAGAGGCTTGGCATAGATTCTGGTTTAAGTGCCGCCCCATATATTTTCTTTACCTTCTTCATCATTGTAGGTAGGTTGAAGTTTTATAAGCTTTTATCTAGATACCCAGTAGAGCACCTTTCAAGGATCTCTGTGTTTTCATCAGGAGCAATCTTTATTGTATTGATTTCGATTGCTACTCATTTACCTGCAAGTGCCAAGTGGTTATCTTTTACTCTCTTTATTCTGGCATTTTCAGTGGCTGGTCTAGGTACATCATTTGTAGCCCCTAACTTTTCCAAAGCTGCAGTTCGACGTTCTCCTAATCCAAGTTCAGTTGTTGTAGGTCAATTTGGAGTCATGAATAATCTGATCGGAACAGCCTTTAAATGGGTAATTGCAGGAGCAATCGCGCTGAGTGGATCAGTCGCCTTGGCATTTATGATTCCTGCCGTATTGATGATTATTTCGGGTTATTTCACCTATGTAATGGATGAAACTAAGCCTTCTCAAACCAAATAGTTGCAAGTGGCGGAACTCGCATAGTTGTTACCAGATCAGTATCTACATCTACAGCAAATGAATGATTTGTGATTCCGCTTCCACCATATTTAAGGTCATCGGTATTCAGTATCTCGCGCCATACCCCAGCCAATGGCATGCGCAGTGAGTAGAACTCTTGTGGGACAGGTGAGAAATTAGTTATTGATACTAATGGCGTTCCATCATCTGCCCAACGAGTAAAGGCGAGAATATTATTCGCCCCATCATCACCAACAATCCAAGAGAAGCCCTCAGGGTTTACATCTTTCTGCCATAGAGCGGGTCGAGATTTATACTCAGCATTGATATCAGCAAGCGCTGATTGAACTCCAGTGTGCTCAGCAAATTCAGTGAGATGCCATTGCAAGCCTGCTTCTTGGCTCCACTCATCGTTCTGCGCAAACTCTTGTCCCATAAAGAGGAGCTTCTTGCCAGGGTGTGCCCACATAAAGCCATAGAGCGCGCGTAAGGTGGCTAGCTTCTGCCAACGATCTCCCGGAAATTTATTCACGAGCGAACCTTTTCCGTGAACAACTTCATCGTGAGATA
>JBIKSV010000128.1:0-2916 GCA_044348425.1 Candidatus Planktophila sp.
GCTGCTTGTGTCATTGCTTCTAAACCAAATACGGTAGGAAATAATAGCGAACCATTGAAATTATGATCATTCACATAAAGGTCATGTTGACGATTAAGAGAACAATGCACAATTAACTCTATTCCTGGTTCAAAATACTCTATTTTTTCTAGATAACGATTAGCAACGGGTAAATTATAAGTATTACGTCTCCAAGTATCTAAACCACCTAATTTAGCCGCAATAACAATTTGTTGATCATCTGTAAAATTTTCTATCCAGTGCAAAAATTCTGCTACTCCAAGATGGGGAGGTATAGCATCAATTCCCATATTAGCTAATGTTTTAGTGCTGCCCATTTTTGCACCCATTCCTACTTCACTCCAAACACTATAGGCTAGAGTTATTGTCTCTGTTCCTGTTTGTTTTTTGAGATTTCTTAATAATAAATCTACCGTTTCGTTAGAAAAAGCATACCAACTATTGCCTAACATTCCTGTAACTCCAATAATAGAAGTAAAGGCAATAAAATATTTTAATTGATGGTATTTTAAGGCTGTAATCAAATTCCACGCACCAATTAATTTAGGTGCTATTTCTTGATATGCTTCGCTAGAAGATACTTGTTCTGTTCGGCGAGGTTTATTAGTACCTGCTCCGTGAATTACTGTTGTAATAATTCCTAATTCAGTTGTTACTTCTTGAATCAGTTGATTGACTGCATTTAAGTCAGTAATATTGCAAGAGTAATATTTAGCTATTAATTGAGCATCTGTGTATTTTTTGAGAGTATTTTGTACTTCATCATTCACAGGAGAACTACCAACTAAAGCCATTTTACAGTGATATTTTTGCGCCAAAGCTAAAGCACATTCAGCCGTAATTCCTTTAGCACCACCTGTAACGATAATTACGTCTTCTGGTGTGAGATTAACATTTCTTGATTGTGATTTTTTCTGTGCTAAGTCATAAACCATTTGATGACGTTGACTTTCACAATTATAACCAGCTACACTATAATTATCGCTTGTGGTAAATTCAGCTTTTATTTTCTGGTTAATAATCTCCAAAGACAGTCTGTGATCAAATTCTAAAACCCGGATTTTCAGCTTAGGACGTTCTAAATGTAAACTTGCAGCAAAGGAAACTACACTAAAAACAGAAGTAGGTGGATCATTATTTTCGCAGCGAGAAAAATAACCATTGCCAAATTGAATAAATCCTAATTCGCAGATTTTTCCAGCAGTTTTTTGAGCTACATTGGTCAATATTTCTATAGTTTCTGTTAAATCTTCCCATGTTTCTGGGATTAAAATTAACAAGCGATCAGGTATATTAAAACCATCCCATAATTGGGCTATATTTTCAGCTAATTTCTGATGAGATTTGATGCAAGCAATGGTTATTTTCTCAACTGTGTCTCTAACATTAGTTGTTAATTCCTCCCTTAGCATTTCAACTGTAAAACTTCTCACATAAGATTGTGAAATAGTAGGTTCTGATGGTACTTTAGGTTTTTGAATAGATAATTTCTGAAGATAAGAAATAATCGCTTCGCTAATTTCTCCTAAGGTACTATTGGCAAATTCTGAAGGTTCAAATTTACCTTCCAAGTGATATATTTTAGCAATTTGAGCCATTAAAGAACCAGCTTTGATGCTGTCAAGATTTAGATCATCTAAAAGACGGTATTCTAACTTAATTACTTCTTTAGCTAATCCCGTTTTTTCGGACACAATTTCTACTACTTTTTGCCGTATTTGTTCCTGTATTTTAACAGTTTTACTTTCAACTATTTCATTACTTAGTAATTGGGAAGTTGATAATTGTAGAGGTTCTTTTTTATCTTGATAAGAAGATGAAGTAATGTTTGATTTTGATTCTGAGTGAGAATTGTTTAAACTTCCCTGTAAATGACCTAAATTCCCTAAATCAGCAAGAATGACTTTAGCATAAAAACCACTACGTTGTGCAAGTAATCGAGTTAAAACTTCCAGTAGTTCTTGTTTATTAAACCGATTTTCCAAATTAGTTGAATTTCTCATGGTTTTCTCCTTGATAATTGTTTTGTTTATGTATTTTAGAAAAATGGTAAAGATTCCAAATCAGCTTTAATCAATTCAGCTAAAAAAGCTCCTCTTTCTGTTAAATAACTAGAGAGTAAAGTTTCTAACTCTTCATTATTTATTGCAAGTTGTGATGGCATTGTTTGAAAACCCACTTTTTTATCTAATATTTGTTCTGGATTTTCATAATCAATAGAAACATTAAAATTACGTTCACAAGGATTTTCAATAAAAATCTTTTCTGCTGCGGGAATGAAAGAACGCACCAGACGATTTTTGTAAAGTTCTGACCATTTAATATTACCACCATGAACAAAATAATAAGCTAAAAAGCTGTTTAAATCTGAATCATTTCCAGGTTTTGACTCTAAAGGAAAACACTGACAACTATTAGGAATATTACTAACTAATCCTGATAGTACCCTTCCTGATCCTACTTCTACCATCAAGTCACATTTAGCAGTCATATTTTCTACAAGTGATATAAAATCAACTTGGGAAATTACTTGATTAGCAAAATGTTCTTGCAAATTAATTCCTGTTTTAATTTCTAATCCATTGATACTAGAAAATAAAGGTACAGAAAGATTAGTAAGTTCTTCTGAAATTGGTGCATTATTTTGTAAATATTCAGCCGCATTTTTAACTTTTTCCGAGTGAAATGCGTTGGAAACTGGTAATAAATTAGTCTGAATATTTTGTTGTTTAGCAATTGTAATTGCTGCATCTATAGCAGAGCGATCACCTGAAATTATAGTTTGATTTGGACTATTAATATTAGCCACAATTGCATAACCTTGAACTTGTGATAAAATACTTTTTGCTGTTACTTGATCACAAGCTAAACTAGCCATACTACCTGCATTTTCTG
>JBIKSV010000115.1:0-2913 GCA_044348425.1 Candidatus Planktophila sp.
ATAATGTCTTCTCACTTAATACATGGACTCTATTTACAGCAATAGTACGTTTTGGTGGGGGTGCGACTAATCAAAGTAAGATTTATGTGAACGGCACTGAAGTATTAACAGCATCAAATAGTGAATCCGGGATCCCAAGACCTGCAGCGCCTATTCGATTAGCGAGTGGTCTCCACGAGGGCACTCCATTTTCGGCACTCAAAATTGGAGCATTTGCTTTTTATAACAGGGCTTTAACTCCGAGTGAGATTACAGATAACTATAACTTCTATCTTAATTATGTACCGGATAACACTGCACCGACGATTACATCACAATCAACTTTTACGGTGCAAGAGAATCAAAGTTCCATCACAACGCTTTCTGCAAATGAGACTTCTACATGGACCTTAAGGCCAAGCCTTGACTCCGCAACAGTTAATCTCAACTCATCAAGTGGGGCACTCACTTTTAAAAATGCGCCTAACTTTGAGGCCCCGATCGATTCAAATTCTGATAACAGTTACCAGATTTCGGTGAGAGCAACCGACGGTGCTGGAAATTTCAGTGAACTTGCGCTCACGGTAAGCGTTTCAGATTTAGATGAGAGCACCAGCCTCAGCATCACATTTTCCACTCCGCCACGAAAAGGTATATCAACCACAATCACGGCAACGCTAAGTTCTGCGGGGAACGTAACATTCTTGATCGGCGGAAAGAGGATTCCAGGCTGTTCCAGTAAAGCCAGCTCTGGATCGCCGGCGCAGGTGAGTTGCAGTTGGCGTCCCGCTGTTGCAGGTGCGCAGTTACTCACTGCGAGATTAACTCCAACTTCCCAATCGCTTACCGCTAGCTCGCTAGCCACGTGGATTTCAATCGCACCACGAGCGAGTAGGCGTTAATCTCATTATTTGGATATTACTATGTTTCACATAGTGAGATAAATCGGAAACTAGCTAGACGCTATCCAGGTGCACCTTCAAACTTGTCACATGGCGCTCATTGTTCAGAAATACGGTGGCTCTTCAGTAGCTGATGCTGAAGGGTTGAAGCGCGTCGCCGCACGCATTGTTGCGACTAAGAAGGCGGGCAATCAGGTTGTTGTAGTTGTCTCTGCAATGGGCGATACAACAGATGAGCTGATTGATCTCGCCAATCAGGTAAGCCCAATCCCACCAGGGCGAGAACTCGATATGTTGTTAACTGCGGGTGAGCGAATTTCAATGGCGCTACTTGCCATGGCAATTAACAATTTAGGTTTTGAAGCGCTTTCATTTACTGGTTCTCAGGCTGGAGTGATTACTGATTCAACTCACGGCAAGGCGCGCATTATCGATGTCACACCAGGTCGTATCCAAGAAGCAATTAATGGCGGATCAATTGCAATCGTCGCTGGTTTTCAGGGAATTTCGCAAGATACAAATGACATCACAACTTTAGGTCGCGGTGGTTCGGATACAACTGCAGTTGCGCTCGCTGCCGCGTTGGATGCTGATGTTTGTGAGATTTATACAGATGTCGATGGAATCTTCTCTGCAGATCCCCGCGCGGTTCCTGCAGCACGCAAACTCAATACTGTTACATACGAAGAGATGCTCGAACTCGCAGCTGCAGGTGCAAAAGTTCTTCACCTTCGTTGCGTTGAATATGCACGACGCTACAACTTACCGATTCACGTCCGTTCATCATTTTCACCACTAGAAGGAACATGGGTGGTTGAAAACCATCCTGAGGGAGGCACCATGGAGCAAGCAATCATCGCCGGAGTCGCACACGATAAATCAGAGGCGAAGGTAACTATCGTCGGTGTCCCTGATCGAACTGGTGTTGCTGCTCGCATCTTCCAGGCGTTGGCAGATAACGATCTCAATATCGACATGATCGTCCAAAATGTTTCTGCAGCCGCAACAGGACTTACTGATATTTCATTTACTTTGCCTAAGGCAGATGGTGCAGAGGCAACAACAGTTTTGAAGAAGATTCAGGGTGAAGTTGGCTTCGCATCTATTCAATATGACGACACCATCGGCAAACTCTCATTAGTCGGGGCTGGTATGCGTTCTCACCCAGGCGTTACAGCAACTTTCTTTGCCGCCATGGCAGATGCGGGTGTCAATATTGAGATGATTTCAACTTCAGAAATTCGCATCTCCGTCATTATTCGCGAGAGCGATTTAGAGCGTGCTGCAAAGGCTGCCCACACTGCTTTTGGCCTTGATTCAGATCAGAACGAGGCTGTTGTATACGGAGGAACAGGTCGATGAAAGTGAAAAAAACTAGCTCAAAGAAGAATCTTCCTTCACTTGCAGTCGTAGGTGCAACAGGTGCGGTCGGAACCGTCATGCTCGACATTTTGAGCACTCGTAAAAATGTTTACGGCGAAATTCGTCTCATTGCATCCGCTCGCAGCGCCGGGAAGAAATTGATGTGTCGCGGCGAAGAACTCACTGTAGTCGCTTTATCTCCAGAGGCATTCGATGGAATCGATATCGCGATGTTCGATGTCCCAGATGAGATTTCTGCAGAGTGGGCGCCAATTGCAGCAGCTCGCGGAGCTGTGGTCGTTGATAACTCCGGTGCGTTCCGCATGGATAAGAAAGTTCCGCTAGTTGTTCCAGAGGTAAATCCAAAAGACATTAAGAAGCGCCCAAAGGGAATCATCTCAAATCCAAATTGCACAACACTTTCGATGATTGTTGCGATGGGTGCACTCAATAGAAAATTTGGCCTTAAAGAACTTGTTGTCTCTTCTTATCAGGCAGCATCTGGTGCAGGTCAACCAGGTATCGACGCACTGCACGACCAAATTTCAAAAGTTGCCGGTAAGAATCTTGGTTCAGTTGCAAAAGATCTGCGTGGAGTGATCAAGGATCTTGGTCCATTCCCAGCACCGCTTGCGATGAACGTCGTACCATGGGCGGGTTCGCTAAAAGA
>JBIKSV010000116.1:0-2904 GCA_044348425.1 Candidatus Planktophila sp.
ATCTTTGGGTGGACAGAGTCTGCCGTACGCCCCAGTAATAGGCAATCGGCCCAGGTAACGATTGAGCCACGATTACGCGGGGGTTGGAGTCGGCCGGGGTGATTTATGGGCGAGAAATCGCTGCCCGCGCCTGCTCGATCTTCTCTGTGGTCAGTATGCGAACGGCGTAGAGGAATAGCCCGAAGCCCAAGGTTGCCCCAATGAAGTAGATAGCTCGGAAGGCCGTTTCGCGCCCAAGACTTGATTGCAAGGCCGTGACAAGAGCACCACCAATCAAAGTCCCTATAGGGATGGTCCCCCATGCAAAAAATCGATAGACGCTATTAACGCGACCGAGTAAGTGCGATGGGATAAGGCTTTGGCGAAGTGAAACTGTCACGACATTCCATAGGACGCCTGCGAATGTCTCAATTGCGATAAAGATCCAGACCAAATACCACAGAGATGTAAATCCGATCAGAAGAGTCATGACTGGAGTCACAAAAAGTGCAATCGCAAGTGATGGACCCCTGCCGATCTTCTCTGAGACTTTTGGTCCGAGAAGGCCACCAAGAATTCCCCCAACTGCTCCCGCCGTACCGAGAAGTGCAAAGATAAATACGGAGGTACCAAGAACTTCTTGCGCAAAGAGGATAAATACCGCACCTGACATTGCCGCAATTCCGTTAAGTAATCCGAGAACTATCGCCATTGGTCGCAATAACTCATGGCTCCAGAGCCAGGTAAATCCTTCCTTTATCTCTGATCGAAAGTTAATTGGCCCGCTCTTTCCTTCGGGCTTAAAGCTTTTTACAGTTGGCTTCAAAGTTGCAATTAAGGCTGCTGCGATAAAAAAAGTTGCTGCATCAACAAAGAAGGGTAGAAAAATTGCAATTGAAACAATAAAGCTTCCGATTGGTGGGCCAATAAATGAATTTGTCAGCGCCTCAGCCGACCACATTCGTCCATTTGCTTTTTCAAGATCTTTTTCATCGACAACTGCTGGCAATAAAGTCTGAGCAGTGTTATCTCGTAGCACTTCGGCTAGCCCAAAGAGAAATGCACTTAGCAGAATTACAATGTAGAGCGAGTAGTTAGTCTCTAGCGTTGAAAGTGAAGCCAGCTCATTGAGCGCCGGAAGAGAATGCCGCTCAAGATAGACAGCGACGCCGACCACCAAGGTGAGTAATCCACGGCAGAGATCCATCAACACAATGATCTTCTTGCGATCAAAACGGTCTGTGAGAACCCCAGCATGGAGAGTAAATATCAGCCAAGGAAGGCGTGAGGCGACTGCGGCTAGAGCAATCAAGAGTGGGGATCGAGTGACAGCAGATGCCAGCCATGGGTAGGCAATCGAAACTATTCCATCGCCAAGATTTGATACTCCTGTTGCACTCCAAAGTTTCCAGTAGGAGGTGCTCAAACTACCTTTGGACGTGGCGCTCTTCATTATGATCCCCTTGACTTGTTTGATCGCCAACACGATTAATAAACCTTATTGAGGCTATCGAGATAAGTGTTGTGGCAATACCACCGACCAATAATGGGGTGCGCAATCCCGCATGCGCGAGGACTCCACCCAGAAATGCACCTAAGGGCATCATGCCCCAGACAAAAGTGCGTCGCGCACCGTGAATGCGCCCATAGAGTTCTGTTGGGATAAGAACTTGATAGCAAGACATCAACAAGATGTTCCAGTTGGTGATAAAAAATGAAGAGATAAAACCAATCAGGCCGAACAACCAGTAATTAGGTGACAGCGCTTGTAAGAGCACCGTGGCAGACGAAATAAAGATTGCCAGGGCGAGAACTTTGCCGCGACCAAAACGCTTAGAGATCATGGGTGTTACAAATGCCCCAATGATCGCGCCAGAACCAGCACCTGCCATAAGCAGACCAAAATACTTAGCTTGCAGCCCTAGAGTTTCGGTAATAAAGAGAATCAGGGTTGAGGTAGAGAGTGCGTAGAAGAACCCAAGAGATGTTGTAATCGAAACAAGGCCACGGAGATCTGGGTCATTCCACAAGTACTTCAATCCAAATTTGATATCGCCGATAAAACTCTTCTTCTCCGCCGGCTCCTTGTCGTCGTCTTTAGCTTGAATAATCAGGTGAGCGGGAATGAGAAAGACAAAAATAGCTGCGATGAGAAAGCCTGCACTATTGAGCATAAATGGAAGAACGATTGCTGAGGCATAGAGAAAGCCACTCAGGGGTGCACCGATAAAGTTTTGGATAACAGTCTCGGCGATATTGAGTCGAGAATTAGCCCGCTCAAAATGCTTCTTCTGCAGGATTACTGGAATAAGTGATTGGGCAGCAGTGTCACTGGCCACCTCGCATATCCCAATCAGGAACGCCGCTAGAAACAACCAGTAGATAGTTACGAAATCAGTAGATATCGCAAGCGCCAAAAGCCCAGCTATCACGAACCGGAGCGAGTTGGTGAGTGTGAGTAAGAGCCGTTTATTGGATCGATCAACGATGAGACCAATTGGAATCGCAAAGAGCAGCCATGGGAGCATCACAAGTGCGCTGAGCATTGAGATCAGAACTGGATTCTTTGTGAGTGAGATTGCCAAGAGTGGTGCAGCTACAGCCAATAAACCATCGGCGAGATTGCTGATTGCGCTTGCGCCAAAGAGTCGATTAAATCCCGGGCCTAATGTGTCAGTCTTCAACTTGCGTTCCTACGGGGTTCCAACCGCCAGGGACCATCTCTTGGGCTTCATCTGGACCCCATGTTCCCTCAAAGTACGGGTGCACGCGTATCGGTGATTTCAAGATTTCATCGAGAATCTTCCACGAATGCAGCACAGCATCAATGCGAGTAAATCGGAAGTGATCACCGAGCATGGCAGCGCGTAACAGGCGCTCATATGGTCCTTGGCGATCACCGAACTCGGCAAAGAATTCAACGGT
>JBIKSV010000133.1:0-2879 GCA_044348425.1 Candidatus Planktophila sp.
AGAAACTGTTGTTCCGCGAATAACGAAGATATCAACACCTGCCTTAATCACGGCATCGTGAAGTTCGACAGTGCGTTGTGGTGAAAGAGATGCAGCAACGGTCACACCAGCGTCGCGAATCTGCTGGATACGCTCTTTAATGAGTTCAGGGCGAATCGGAGCTGTATAAATCTCTTGCATGCGCTTTGTTGCATGCTTCTCTGGCATAGATGCAATCTCACCGAGCGGAATTCGTGGATCGTCATAACGCGTCCAGAGTCCTTCTAAATTAAGGACTCCGAGGCCGCCGAGTTTTCCGATTGCGATCGCAGTATCTGGTGATACGACTGAATCCATCGGTGCTGCCATCAAAGGTAAATCAAACTTGTAAGCATCGATCTGCCATGAAGTACTTACTTCTTCAGGGGTACGAGTACGACGACTAGGGACGATAGCGATATCGTCGAATGAGTATGCCTGGCGAGCGCGCTTGCCTGGGGCTATTTCAATCTCCATTTACGCCTTCTTTCCATAGTTCGGTGCTTCAGCTACATCAAATACATCATGTGGGTGGCTCTCTTTTAGGCCAGCAGCGGTAATTTGAATTAAGCGACCTTCGCGACGCAGGGTTTGAATGTCAGGAGCGCCGGCATAACCCATTCCACTACGTAATCCACCGATGAGCTGATGAACAACGGTTGCGACTGTACCTTTGTAAGAAACTTTTCCTTCGATGCCTTCTGGGACCAACTTATCTTCAGAGAGAACATCATCTTGCATATAGCGATCTTTCGAATATGACTTCTTCTCTCCACGAGATTGCATGGCGCCGAGTGAACCCATTCCGCGGTAGCCCTTGTATTTACGGCCGTCGATTTCAAAGAGTTCTCCGGGAGATTCTTCACAGCCAGCCAAAAGAGAACCAAGCATCACAGTGTGTGCTCCGGCAACAATTGCTTTGACGATATCGCCTGAATATTGCAATCCACCATCGGCAATCAATGGGATGCCAGCTTTGTTGCACGCCTTTGAGGCTTCCATAATTGCGGTGATCTGTGGGACGCCAACACCTGCAACAACGCGAGTGGTGCAGATAGAACCTGGACCAACGCCGACCTTAACTGCATCAGCACCTGCATTGATCAGGGCCTGCGCACCGGCACGAGTTGCAATATTTCCGCCGATGATTTCAATATGGGGAGCAAACTTTTTAATGCGCGCAATTGAATCGAGAACTGCGCGGTGGTGACCATGCGCTGTATCTACAACTACAACATCAACACCCGCATCGATCAACGCTTGGGCTCGAGCAAAGCCATCATCACCGACACCGACTGCCGCTCCTGCTAACCCGACATTCTTAACAAGTTTGACGTGGGCAACCTGTTCTTCTATCGGCAGGTTGCGGTGGATGATTCCGATTCCGCCGCACTTAGCCATGGCTATTGCCATCGCTGATTCTGTGACGGTATCCATGGCAGAAGAGACAAGTGGAACAGCGAGAGAAATATTGCGAGTCAACCACGTTGAAGTATCGACTTCAGATGGGACTACTTCAGAGGCATCAGGCAGAAGAAGGACGTCGTCATAGGTGAGACCAAGGAGTGCGACCTTGTCGGAATCAATCGTCATGCATCTCCCCTAGATGTCACCGCAAATCTATCTGCGAGTGCCCAGTCTAACGGCTCGGAGCTACCCCTACGGCACTAGCAATCTCATCGCAGGCGTTGCCGATACCTAAAACCACTGTTGCGCCCTGGCATTGACCCTCTTCCCAGCCTGGCCCACCTAGCAAAATGCGCGGGGCTGGGCGGATTGATGGGAGATCTTGGTAATACTCAGGACGGGCATTCTGTGGAAATGTTGCCCAGAGAAATATCGCAGGAGGCGCGATGCGCGGCAAGGTAGCGGCAATCGCTTCGAAGGGGGTGCGAGCTCCTAGAAAGTGAGTGCGAATTCCTATCTCTGCCAGCGCTGCCTCGAGTGCATGCAACGGCAATGAATGTTGTTCTTCGCCAATCGAGGCAAGGATTACCGGATTAGCATTGACTGAAGTTTTTGCATTAAGGGCGCGTTCACGAAGTATCTTCTTTAATACTTCAGTAAAGGCATGTTCGATTTCGATACCTTTTCCAGAGCTCTGCCACGCTTCACCAATTGCAATAAGTGTCGGCACAATAATTTCGTGCCAGGTTATCTCTACTCCATGAAGATCTAGTTCGTGGCGCAAGGTCTCTTCGACAAAGGCAATATCAAATGCCAGCAGTGCTTTATCGATACCGGCGACTACATCTTCACGGACTTCAAATTCGCGAACAATGGCGGTCAGCTTAATCTCGCCTTTATGAGTCTTTGCTTGTTCTGCGGCATCACTTGGCGATACCCCGGCGCTAATCAATCTGCGCATCAACATCAACTTCGCGAGGTCTTTAGTGCAGTAACGACGGTGTTCGCCGGCTTCGTGAATAGAGGGCCCTAGGCCATAGCGACGATCCCAGGTCCGCAGGGTTGCTGGTGCTACCCCTAGCCGCCTTGCGACGGCAGAGACGCTCAGGAACTCCTCCTGCACCGTTGCAGCCTTACGTACCATGCGCTCATAGTGGCCGATAGTGGTGAAGCTCACCAGTTGAAATTCGGACATTTTGGTCAGAATCGCAAAATGAAGCAGATTTGAAGCGGTAGCTACTTGAACAACCTATGAAACGGTTGTAACCTCTGCCTACACCCGAGAGAAAGTAAGGAGAAATCATGAACGAGCTATTAACCCGTCCGGTTGCAACACGAGCATTAGCCCCACGTCCCGTCGCGGATGAATGGGAATGGCAGTATGAAGGCGCATGCCGTTCGATGGATCCTGAGATGTTCTTCCACCCTGATGGAGAGCGCGGACCCCGTCGACG
>JBIKSV010000117.1:0-2839 GCA_044348425.1 Candidatus Planktophila sp.
GCATTTATCTCTTCAGAGCCGGATAGCCTTTCGCGTTATGAAGAATCAGTTTCACCTGTAGCGCCAACACGTATCGATCTCCCTGGTGCAAATTCACTCTTCTCCCCTGTTGTTGCAGAAGAACGCCCTGAGACTCCGCGCCTTGTTTCAATTCGTGAAACCCCAACTGCTGCTGATTCAGAAGATGGCGTTACCGCGCGCGCAAAGGTTCCGTCTTGGGATGAAATCATGTTTGGTCACAAGAAGAGCGAAGAGCGCGAAGAAGATTAATCTGCAATCAAGGTAAAGAGCGGAACAGAGCTCTCAATCTCGCTATCGCCACCATGGTGGCCAACCATTGAACCCTCTTTATCTGCGCGCTCGGGGTCAAGTAAAACAACCTCACCTTGCGCCACAGCGATCACATCGCCGATTCGCTCTGCTGCATCTAGCGTGACATCTGCACCGAATAGTCCAGATGCAATCGCACTTTCACGTGAATAAACTTTTACCTTGTTACCGAGTTCTGAGTTCCAGAGTGAGACTAAATCACTGCTCATTGATTGGCTCTGACTTTCGGTGAGATAGAGATGTCGCATCCGTGGCTCGCCAGCGATTGTCTCTACATTTTTTAAAAGTGCGTTATCTCGACCCAGCACAATCTTTTCGCCAACGTTAATCATTCCGTGATCAGCTGTAATCCAGAGACGGACACCCTTGGGCAGTTTTGTGAGCAGAGTGGCCACCATCGCATCAATATTTGCTAAAGCTGCAATCCATTTTTCAGAGCCGACTCCATCGGAATGACCTGCAGAATCAAGGTCATTGACATAGAGATAGACAAAAGATGGGCTCTTACTGAGCGCGGCAACAGTCTCGCTGATCAAATCACTCGTCAGATTTGCACCACGGTAATGGGCGCCACGAAAGACAGCTCGAGTGAATCCAGTATCTTCATAGCGCTTAGCTGCAACATGTGTCACGGTGATTCCAGCTGCAACACCGCGTTGAAAAAGAGTTGGTACCGGCTGCCAAATTTCTGGATCAACTCTTTCGTCCCACTTTAAAGAGTTGAGTACGCGCCCACTGCTACGTGGGACTCGAACGGTGTAGCCCATCATTCCGTGTGCACCTGGCATTGATCCAGTCGTTAGCGTTGCCAGGCTGGTAGATGTGGTGGAAGGAAAAGATGTTGTGATTATTTGCTGAGAAGAAATAGCAGCAAGAGTTGGAGCGTGATCTCCGTACTTTGCTAGAACATCTGCACCAAAGCCATCAATGAGAAAAAGAATCTCTCGACCAGATGGACTTTCGCCATAACCTGCAAAATCTTGCGCATCAGCTAGGCCGAGCCCCGCGAAGATAGAAGGCATGATTTGCGATAAGTGCACGGAGAAATCTTCTCATGAGTATTGTTCTCACTATGTCAGAGATTAAATTTCATACTTCTCCAGAAGTTGCCCAGGCTCTCAAGAGCGGACAACCAATCGTGGCCCTTGAATCAACGATTATCAGCCATGGACTGCCGCGTCCCTCAAATTTGACCGTAGCCAGAGAAGTTGAAGCCATAGTTCGCGCTCACGGCGCAGTACCTGCAACTATTGCAATCCTTGATGGCACAGTGCATATCGGTCTTACCGATGAACAATTGATTGAGATTGCTAATCGTGACGATATTGCAAAAGCTTCTAGTCGCGATCTAGCCGTCATTACCGCAAGTGGAAAATCTGCTGCCACCACAGTTGCAGCAACTGCGCATTTAGCTGTGCTCGCTGGGATTCATGTATTTGCAACTGGTGGATTGGGTGGAGTCCACCGCGGAGCAAACGAATCCTTTGATGAGTCAGCAGACCTGACGGCGTTATCAGGGCTAGACATCACAGTTGTATGTGCTGGCGTTAAATCAATTCTTGATGTGGGTGCGACTCTGGAGCGTCTAGAAACTTTGGCGATAGGCCTAGTTGGTTACAAGACAACAGCTTTTCCTGGTTTTTACCTGACGGATTCTGGTTTCACAATCGAACATCAGGTCAATAGCGCGGCCGAGATTGCAACGATAATTGCTGAGCGTATTGCGCTTAAAACAAATGAAAGTGCATTAATTGTTGCCAATCCTGTTGCTCATGAAATGGATCGAGCGCGACATGATGCAATCCTAAAGAGTGGCCTTGCGGGCGCCGAGAAGAACGGCATAACGGGTAAATATGTGACGCCATTCTTACTCGAGCATTTCCATACCGCATCCGATGGCGAATCATTGAAAGTTAATATCGACATCATTAAATCTAATTCAGCGCTAGCGGCAGATATCGCTGTCGCTGCAGCCAAGAAGTAATTCAGGAATCTTTATGAGCACTCACGTACTCTGTATCGGTGATGTGATGCTCGATGTCATCACCGAGATAGCAGTAGTACCAAATAAGATTAATTACGGCAGTGATACACCTGCCACGATTTCCACCCATGGCGGCGGAGCAGCAGGAAATGTCGCATCCTGGCTTACTCGCACAGAGGCTCAAGCCACGATAGTTGCCCATGTTGGCGATGACCCTGCTGGTGCTGCCCTGGTAAGTGAATTTGATGCTCTAGGCGTTCTTCACAAAAACCTAGCAGTTGAAAAAGCGCACTCTGGTGTCGTAGTTGTCATAGTCGACCCCACAGGTGAGCGCACTATGTTTCCCGATAATGGCGCAAATTCAGGGTTAAACATTAATGATTTGCCAGAACTCAACGGGTTTGATGCCGTTTATCTCTCTGGCTACTCCCCCTTAGATCCGCAATCACGCCCTGGCGTACTTGCAATGATTGCCAAGATACGAAGTGCGGGTATTCCAATTTACTTTGACCCTGCATCAGTTGG
>JBIKSV010000118.1:0-2820 GCA_044348425.1 Candidatus Planktophila sp.
TTCAATATCTTCATTCGCAGATGCATTTGTGACAGCGAGACCATCACGCAAAATTCCCGAAATCTTTGATTCAGATTTAATCTGGTCATAACCTACGAAGCGCGTACCGCCCTTGTCATCGGCAATCTTTTTATATTCACTGAGATCCGTATGGCCACTTTTCTTCAGTTTTGCATCTGTTTGAGCGCGGACACGCTGCTCTTTCATTAAACGCCTGAAGCCTTCTTCATCGACCTCAAGACCTTCTTCTCGGGCCATCTCAAGCGTTAAATCAAATGGGAAACCATAAGTGTCGTGGAGCTTAAATACTTCATCCCCGGAAAGAACTTTCTTCTTCTCGCTCTTCAGAGCTGCAGATGCAAGATCAAAGATCTGAGTACCGCTCTTGAGAGTCTGTAGGAAGCTCTCTTCTTCCGATGAGGAGACAGCGAGAATGCGCTTCTTATCAGTGACGAGCTCTGGATATTGAGCACCCATTGCGCCGATTGCCGCCTCAGTAAGATCGGCAATCACCGCATCATTTGTACCGAGCAGACGCATATTTCTAATCGTTCTACGCATCATTCGTCGAAGAACGTATCCGCGACCTTCATTACCCGGGGTTACTCCATCACCAATTAACATAGCTGAGGTGCGAGCGTGGTCTGCAATTACGCGAAGTGAAACATCGCTCTTCTCATCAGCACCGTACTTAACCCCAGTCAACTCCATCGCTTTTGCGAGAATCTGCATTGTTGTATCGATCTCGTAGATATTCTCAACGCCTTGTAGAAGTGCAGCTACGCGCTCTAGACCAAGACCTGTATCAATACTCTTAGCGGGTAGCTCTCCTAGGATTGGATAACCATCCTTGCCGCCACCAGCTCCGCGTTCGTTCTGCATAAAGACAAGGTTCCAAATTTCAAGATAACGATTCTCATCTGCGATAGGGCCACCATCTGCGCCATATGCAGGGCCACGATCGAAATAAATTTCTGAGCACGGACCACATGGTCCAGGAACACCCATCGACCAGAAGTTATCGGCCATATCTCTACGTTGGATTCGTTCGCGTGGAATACCAATCTTGCGATGCCAGATTTCTTCAGCCTCATCATCATCAAGATAGACCGTGACCCAAAGCCTATCTTCAGGGAATCCGTAACCTCCTTCTGCGACGGACTTCGTGAGGAGTTCCCATGCAAGAGTGATTGCACCTTCTTTAAAATAATCTCCAAAAGAAAAATTGCCACACATCTGGAAGAAGGATGCGTGCCTGGTTGTCTTACCTACTTCATCGATATCAAGAGTACGCACGCATTTTTGGACAGAGGTTGCGCGAACAAAAGGTGGTGTTATCTCTCCGAGGAAATATGGCTTAAAAGGAACCATTCCTGCATTAACGAGAAGAAGATTGGGGTCATCGGCAATAAGGGATGCTGATGGAACAACTGTGTGAGTAAGACCTAGAGAGTTTCCACTTTCGAAGAACTTAAGCCAGCGCGATCGAATATCTGCAGATAACACGAGAGATAACTACTCCGACTTCTTCTTTTTTCGACCTTTGCTTACCTGGGCTGCTGAGATAAGGGCGCCTGCGACTTTAACTGCTGCCCCGTTTTTATCCATAAATCCGGTAGCAGCATCGGTTACTTTATTGCTGACATCTTCTACATTCTTTGTGATACGAGCAAAACTTTCTAGCGGGCTATTAATGAGCTCTAGAGTGCGAGTCGACTCTTCAAGTAAAGGCGTGGTATCGGCAGTAAAGGCCTTCAGTGATGTTGAAGCCTCGTCAATCAGTCGACCCAATCGAACAACTGCATAGGCGATCGCCACTGCAATCACAAAGAGCGAGAGTGACGCGATTATCGTTGCAATTCCACCTGGTCCCATGTTTCTAGCCTACCTGACCTCTTCTTTAGGAGGAGTCCAATCGATGGCCGCCTCTTTTCGTTGCGCAGGTGTAATTGGTGTCGGTGCGCCAGTCAATGGATCGCCTCCGCTGGCAGTCTTAGGAAAGGCAATGACTTCTCGAATCGAATCTGAACCAGTTAAAAGAGCGCATACGCGGTCTAGACCCAGGGCGATTCCACCATGAGGAGGAGGGCCATAATTAAAGGCTTCAAGAAGGAATCCGAACTTACTTGTTGCTTCTTCATCGCTTAACCCAATTACCGAGAAGACATCCTTCTGAATGTTTCTGTCGTGGATACGAATCGATCCACCACCAAGCTCTGTTCCATTAAGGACGATGTCATATGCATAGGCAAGTGCTGAAGCGGGGTCACCTTTGAATGTCTTTGCAAACTCTGGTTTAGGACCAGTGAATGGGTGATGTACTGCGGTCCATCCACCATTGTCCGTCGGTTCAAACATCGGTGCATCGACAACCCAGAGGAACTCCCAGCTATCTTCGGCTATCAATCCGCCGCGCTTTCCGATTTCAAGACGCGCAGCTCCTAGCAACTGCTGCGATGCGGCCCTATCACCAGCTGCAAAGAAAATTGCATCACCTGGCTTGGCGCCAACAAGGGCTGCAATCCCTGCTTGCTCTTTATCAGAAATATTCTTGGAGACAGGTCCGCCCAAAGTTCCATCAGCATCAACGAGAATATATGCGATTCCTTTGGCGCCTCTTGCCTTCGCCCATTCTTGCCATGCATCGAGTTCACGTCGAGGTGTATCAGCGCCACCTGGCATAACGACCGCACCTACGTAAGGTGCTTGGAATACTCTAAATGGAGTCTCACTAAAGAAATCAGTTACTTCAACTAATTTAAGTCCAAAGCGAAGATCTGGTTTATCAGAACCATAATCACGCATCGCATCGTGATATGT
>JBIKSV010000119.1:0-2815 GCA_044348425.1 Candidatus Planktophila sp.
TTGATCAGGTAACAAGACTCGAATCAATACAACGTCGTAGCCCGAGACGACATCCTCGTTGATCGCTTCTTTAAATGAATAGCTGAATAGTGGTGAGGGGCCAAAATAATCTTCGTATAGGGAATAACGACCTAGTACTGGTTCAAATGTGCCAGTAAGCCCTAATCTGCGTTCGAAATTAGGACTAAAAATTTTTGAGTGCTGGTCGCCTGAGTAGCGATGAACCTCATCAGCAATGAGCAACATAGGTACTGAAGGAGAAGGATGAAAATAAAGATGTGAAGAGAAGGTAGCTGCAACCGCTACAACAACTTTACCCGGACGAGGGAATTTCGCCCCACGACTTGTGTCTGTACCGTATTCCCCACCTAATGCGCCTACTACATTAGCTTTTTCAAAAAGATCATCTGACAAATAAGTGTGGAGCTCTACCAACCATTGCTCTTGAAGTACTCGTGTCGGAACAACAATGACAACACCAAATCCATCATTGAGAGCTCGAGCCGCAGCTAGGATACCGAAGAAGGTTTTGCCTGATCCTGTGACGGCTTCGATTATTCCGGTGTAATTATTGCTTTCCCAAGTCTCGAGAGCACGACTTTGCCATTGGTGCATTTTTCCATAGAGTCGAGTGATTACCCGAATTTCGTAGTCAACTTCTTCCTGCCTGCGCATGCTTGGTTTGATAATTGGGCGTTCTTGGATGAAAACTTCATCATCATCTTCGTCTTCTTCTTCTTTTGCATAGTCAACTATTTCGTCTTCGTCATCATAATTTATTTCATTTCCGAATTCATCAAATTCTATGAAATGCATTCCATCTAATTCGCGAACTATCTCATCAACTTCAGGATGACTTTCATCTCCATCGTAAAAGTTAGCAAGAATAAACTGACGTGCTAAATCGTCACCATCATCGTCAAGGACTTCTTCATACTCGTCAGGATCACTCATCCCAACCCATCCTCTCCGCGAACTCCATGACATCCCACTCGTATGTGTCTGATGTCGAATTGGGAAGATTCTTCCCGTCGGCGCTATTAATTACTAGGGTTCTTAAGTAAAACTTGCCCTTGTACTCGGTTGGATTCGAGAGGGTGATATCAACGGGGCCGCGCAACATGGTGCCATCAGCGCAGTCGGGCTCACAATCATTGACGTTATAGGTACCGGTTCCGCGAGCGCCGGTGTTATTCCATTCGGACCATAAAATCTGATCCACATACATATTGCCATCGGCGCAGGTAAAGGTGATTGCCTCAGGCTTTTGAGTGGGGTATTCGCAATCCCAGGTGTAGATCTCTGGTGAGCTAATAGCAGGGGTTTGCGCGCTCTGGATAGAGAAAATCGCTGCAAGTGCGGCTAGGGAAACCGCGCCTGCAGCGATGAACTTACTTCTTGTACTCATCTCTTAATCATCGCCCATCGTCTCCTCGATAGTGGCGATTCGGGTGAGAATCGTTGTGGCTTCGTCGTCTTTGCCTTGGGCAAAAAGTGTTGCTGCCATCTCGTTATTGACCTTAACGATTGTTGACCAATCCTTGGCCTCATCGAGTGTAAGGAGCGCGAGCGCTTCCTTGAACTGTTCTTCAGCTGCTGCATAATCGCGGTTGAGGCGCTTGGCCTGTCCTAAGCGATATCGCGCGTATCCCTCCATCGAGAGATCCTCAGCGACCTTTGCATAGTTGAAGTGATGCTGGGCGTGGTACTCGGCTTCGAAGCCGTTTTTAACCTCTATGAGAGATTGAGCAAGGAATCCATCACACCAGTTTACGAACTCTGGATTCTTATCTTCCTTGAATGCTTGGCGGGCTTTGATGAAACTCTCGATTGCTTCTTGGTGTCGGTCCAGGCCTTGTAGCGCTGTTCCGATATTCATTAAATCGATTCCGATAACAAACTTGGTGATATCGGGATCTAGCTCTTTACTTGCGATGGTGTGGCCTTCAAAACTTTTGAGCCACTCTTTCGCTGAGTACCACTCGCGAGCTGCGGCTCGCTTTGATCTGAGAAAACCTTCGCGGTTCTCATCAATGCAGTAATACCCTGCTAGCGTTTCGAATGCTTCTGCTGCTTCGCGATGCTGGTCGAGATTGCTATGACAATAAGCTTTTCCTTCGTAGAGATGAATCAGCTCTTTTGTGTAGAAATCTTCAGTAAGTGAGAAGTAGATCTCTATCGATGTCTCGATGAAATGTAAGCACTCTTTGTAATTGTTTTTACTGTAAGCAATGTGGCTTAGTTCATCAAGAACTTCAGCTCGCGCTGCTCCTTCGGTCGTACTCATGCGGTCCCAGAGTTCTTGCTCTTGGGTGTCAGGCTTGTTGTTCTCTCCGCTCACCGTTTCCTTTCTGTAGACGATGGTGCTTCTGACGTAGGGGAAAACTACTGACCGTCACCGACAAATTGATCGGGGCGGTAAATCAGGGGGCTTACCCAGGGGAAATGGGGGAAGCGGAAGGTATCACACCTTTCGAACAGGTGTTCGTATAGGCCTTTTGATGGGTCTGGGAGCCCCAGCCGGCGTACAGCGCAGAGACAGGGTCACCCGTAGCCAACGGCGAGGCTGAGCGCGAGAATGGCGCCATGGCTGCAACCTCTCACCCCGCGAACCCGATCTTTCGCAGCCCAGGTGAACGCGCAGTCTACGAAGCACTACTCCCCCAGCTTTCCGATGACGATGTCATCTTCGCAAACCTCGAGATATCAGATCCGGTCGAAGGCGATGTCGAGATAGACCTAGCGGTGCTTCTCAAAGACCACGGGCTTGTTGTCGTTGAAGTTAAGGGCGCGCACATTACGCACAACGGTCTCG
>JBIKSV010000032.1:0-11613 GCA_044348425.1 Candidatus Planktophila sp.
GAGCGATGGATTTAACCGCTTCTTTACAAGGGTGTAGGTCTCTAGTAATTGTGACAAGCCCTCGAGTGCGTAATACTCGGTTTGAATAGGAATCAATAACTCTTTCGATGCTGCAAAGGCGTTGATTGTTAATAGCCCAAGTGATGGTGGGCAATCTATAAAGATGTAGTCATAGTTAACGCTGATTTCATCGATCGCTTCTTTTAATTGAAGTTCGCGAGCAACCATCGAAACAAGATTGATCTCTGCATTAGCGAGTGATGTATTTGAAGCAATACAGTCGAGCTCGGGGAAACCTGCCACCTTTTGAATTACAGAAGATATTGGCGCGCTGCCCATCAAGACTTCATAGACGCCGGCGCTGGTGCGGTGCTCAACCCCAAGGGCTGTTGAGGCATTTCCTTGCGGATCTAGATCGATAACCAGAGTGCGCAGGCCACCCATAGCGAGCGCTGCTGCGATATTGACGGTGGATGTTGTTTTGCCGACCCCACCCTTCTGGTTGGCGACGGTGAAGATGCGGGTTGAGGCGGGCTTTGCCATAGCCTCTTTGAGGCGGCGAACACCTATGACCTTGTTGCTTTCTTTGATGCCATCTCTATTGCCATCTCGTTGGCTCTCGATAGCTGGTGTTTCACGTGAATCATCCACGGGGCTATCTAACCACCATTACCTTTAAAGCTCTTCAGGCGTCCCTTTTGCTAGCTTCTTTACCTCTACAACGCGGCCTAAACCAATGCCCGCCAGGGTAATTTCATGCAATTTCGCGTGAGGTATTCCGGCCATTTCGGTAGCTGCCGACTCCCCCTTCATCGCCAATAGCGCGCCATTCATTTTTAGCATATGCCAACACATCTTTTTTAGCTTCTCGAGCGGGGCGACAGCTCTTGCGGTGATGAAATCTGCGCTCTTTTTGACATCTTGGGCGCGCCCGCGGATAACTTGGATATCGCTACCCTCAACCGCCTCTTTCAGAAATTCAACTCTGCGCTCCAGGGGCTCAATGAGGGTGACCTTTAAATCTGGGCGAGCCAGGGCGATCACTATGCCGGGAAGGCCAGCCCCTGAGCCGATATCAAAGAGGGATGCCCCTTGTGGCAAAAGGGTGGTGGGAAAGAGGGAGTTAAAAATATGGCGCTCCCAGATCCGCTCCCCCTCACGAGGGCCAATCAGGCCACGCTCAATCCCAGCGGTCGCTAAAAAATGGGCGTAGCGACGAATCTCAGCCTCCCGCTCTGGAAAATAGAGGGAGATGAGCTCATCGAGTGATTGTTCCACGTGAAACTAGCCCTGTATCTAAGGTATCTAAGGTATCTAAGGTATCTAGATGGCTAGGAAGGGAAGATTACGACGAAACGGCGTGGGTCTTCACCCTCAGACTCTGAGGTGAGGCCCATATCCTGGATGGTGTCGTGAATGATCTTGCGCTCAAAGGCGTTCATTGGCTCTAGCTGGATCTTCTCGCCCTTTGACTTAGCCTCTTCGCCCAGCTTGGTAGCAAGGGCTGAGAGCTCTTTGCGGCGGTTAGCGCGGAAGTTTTCGATATCGAGCATGAGGCGGCTGCGATCTCCTGATGCAGTCTGGACCGCTAAGCGGGTTAGCTCTTGCAGAGCATCAAGGACTTCACCGTTTGAACCTACAAGATGGTTGAGCTTGCCGCCGACAATTGCCAGCGCTGCACGGCCATTTTCGACATCGATATCGATGTCGCCATCGAGATCTGCAATATCAAGGAGTCCCTCAAGGTAATCAGCGGCGATATCGCCCTCTTCTTCAAGCTTAGCTACGGTTTTTGGCGCCTTCTTCTCGCGTAGAGGTGAGCTCTCATTGCTGACCTCTCCATCTGCTACTGAATCTACATCGGTCTCTAATTCAACTGGTGAATCTGTCATGATTTCTCCTATATTAGATTAATTAAATATTAATGGGCGTTATATGCGTTATTGATAGTAAATGTCCGTATTACTTCTTCTTTTTCTTCTTCTTTGGTTGGTTCCGCTGCCCCTCGATCTTGGGAGCTTCGACTTCAGGGGAGTTAGCCCCATCAATACCGTTTTCTACAGCACCACCTTTGGCCTTACGGGCGCGCTTGCGTTCAAGCTCTTCGTAGGCCGGAGATCCTGGTGTTGGGTTTCGCTTAATTACATAGAACTGCTGGCCCCATGTCCAAAGGTTTGTAGTCGACCAGTAGATAAGAACTCCAACAGGAAAGTTAACGCCTGAGATAGCGAAGATTGCTGGGAATAAATACAACATGATTTTTTGCTGTTGCAACATCATGTTGTTACTGGAATCCATCTTTGGCATTCCTTTAGTCATCAACTGCTTCTGTGTTGTAAATGTAGTTGCTGACATAAAGATAATTAGAAAGACTGTTACAACTTTTACAGATAACAAATCTGTACCTAAGAAGCTCTCCGAGATTTTTGCTCCAAAGAACTTTGCTTGTGCTGCGCTCTCTAGATACTCACCTTTAAGAAAACCTCTTGCAATTGGTGATGGGACTCCGTTGTCATCTTTTGCTGCGATTCCGTTAAGAACAGTAAAGAGAGCAAAGAAAATTGGTGCTTGGGCAAGGATTGGCAAACAAGAGCTTAGTGGGTTTGCTTTATGTTCTTTATAAAGCTTCATCATCTCTTCAGATTGTTTCTGGCGATCATCTTTGTATTTAGCTTGAATAGCTTTCATATGTGGTTGAAGCGCCGTCATTGCACGTTGGCTTTTAATCTGCTTTACAAAGAGTGGAATCAAAATGATTCGGATAAGAACCACAAGACCCATGATTGAAAGAGTCCATGTAACGCCTGAGTCGGTACCGAATATTGGTGAAAAGACATTATGGAATGCCACCATAACCCCAGATACGAAGTTATAGAGTGGATTTAAAATAAAGCCCATTAGTGAGCCCCTTCCCTTTGTAAACCTGTGATTAGGCCTGATTTAAGCTTCTTATCTCGCGCATCTGCGCTATCTATTTCAGCATCGACATAATCAACGCCGCCGTTTGACCACGGGTGGCAGCGAAGTAAACGTGATGCACTCATTAATAAACCTTTAAACCCGTAGCGAGAGATCGCTGTCGCTGCATAGTTCGAGCATGATGGGTAGAACTTGCAGCGCGGTGGGCGGGTTGCTGAATAACTTTGATATGCGGAGATAAGAATCTGAGCGAGGCGTCTCATTAAGCATCCGCCTTTGATTTAAATTTTTCGCTCTTGCGTATTAAATCTGAGAACAACTTCTCTATCTGAACCTCAACACTTTTATTGTCTTTCTCCGCGTTTGTTTGAGTGAGCGCTCGGATCACGAGAAGAGATCCCTCTGGAAATTTACTGAGTGCTGGTGCGATTAGGTGGCGCAATTGACGCGAGAGACGATGGCGCTGAACTGACCCGCCCGCTGACTTGCCAACAATCAATCCGGCGCGAGGTTGTGGGTCTTTTGGAGCAGGTTGAATATAAAGGTATCCGACGAAAGACTCTGTCGTAGCTCTGATTCCACTCTTTGTGACGCGAGAAAAATCAGCAGGTGTAGTGATGCGCGCGTATTTAGGTAGCACGAGATGCTATCGCCGCTCTATTCAAACGTTTAACTGAACGCTTATCTGATGATGTTGTGAGGGACGCTTACGCTGAAAGGCGCGCGCGACCCTTACCGCGACGGGCAGAGAGGATTGCGCGACCTGCACGTGATGCCATGCGAGCGCGGAAGCCATGCTTCTTGGCGCGGCGGCGGGTATTAGGCTGAAAAGTGCGCTTTGTCATGAGAACTCCAAAAAATAGGTGAGCCTGTTTAGGCTCGTCGATCAGGTCATAGATACAGGGGAGGCGGTGTGTTAAGGGGTAACGGTAAGGGTGTGGATAGCCTCTGGTCAAACTCGTCAGGAGGGCCTTTGGAAGGGGTTTAGGTGTGGATAACTACTTGCATATTTCCATCAAAGGGGTTACTTTGCGGGTTCTCCACAGGTATCCGTCAAATTCGTCCTCATTTCAAGGCTAAACCCTTACTTGAGAGCACACCCTGTGGATAACTTTGTGGATAAGAAAGGGGTGAGGTATGGCGCTTACCAGCCTTGAACTCACCCAGCTATGGGAGCGGGTTGTCCTTGAAATCTCGACGGGAGAGCCTCAACACCGAGCTTTTCTAGCGATGACCAGGCCCCTTGGTCTACTCCCTAATGAAGATGGTCCGGCTAGTTTGTTGGTTGCTGCTCCAAATTCATTTGCGAAAGATGTACTTGAGTCACGGCTGCGTCCGGCGATCAATGAAGTTCTCACTCGCGAACTAGCGGGGGCAACAAATATCGCAGTGATGGTTGATGAGAGCATCGAGTTGGCTGATCTTCCTGAACCAGCAATTGTTGTTGAACTTCCACGACCAGGTACTGGCCGCGAAAACCAAAGTGATATCCGTAGCTCTACAACTGAACCGTCCTCATCTCAATTAAATGAGCGATACACATTTGAAACTTTCGTTACAGGTGAGTCAAACCGTTTTGCTCGCGCCGCCGCTATCGCTGTAGCAGAAGCACCTGCGAAGGCTTACAACCCGCTCTTTATTTATGGTGATTCTGGTCTAGGTAAAACACACCTACTTCACGCAATTGGCGCATATTCACGCGAATTGTTTCCAAATATTCGCGTTCGTTATGTTTCCTCAGAAGAATTTACAAACGACTTTATTAACTCAATCCGTGACGATAAAGCAACATCTTTTCAGCGTCGTTATCGCGACCTAGATGTACTACTTATTGATGATATTCAATTCTTAGAGAATAAAGAGCGTACACAGGAAGAGTTCTTCCATACCTTTAATACGTTGCACAATGCAAAGAAGCAGATTGTTATCTCATCCGATCGTTCTCCAAAACAGTTAACCACTCTTGAAGATCGCCTTCGCTCTCGTTTTGCTTGGGGTTTTACAATCGATGTTCAACCACCAGAGCTTGAGACTCGTATCGCAATCCTTCGTAAGAAAGCTGCACAAGATCGCCTTAATGCCCCAGATGATGTTCTTGAATATATTGCGAGCAAAATCTCGACAAATATCCGCGAGCTCGAAGGTGCACTTATTCGCGTGACCGCTTTTGCGAGCCTTAACCGCCAGAGTGTTGATATGGGCCTTGCAGAAATCGTTCTTAAAGATTTAATGCCTAATGAAACAAATTTGGAGATAACTGCAGCGACCATCATGGCCCAGACTGCGACCTTCTTTAAATTAACTCTTGAAGATCTCTGTGGAACTTCGCGCTCGCGCGCCCTTGTTGAGGCCCGTCAGATTGCGATGTATCTCTGCCGCGAACTCACTGATTTATCGCTGCCTAAAATCGGTCAGACTTTCGGTGGCCGCGACCACACAACGGTGATGCATGCCGACCGTAAAATCCGTGAACTTATGGCTGAACGTCGGGCGCTCTACAACCATGTAAATGAGATCACGACTAAAATTAAGCAGCAGGGTTCTTTCTCGGCTTAATTTTGGGTTTTTAACCAACCCTCAAGCAGGGGATTTAAAGGGGTGGTTGAAGTTTGTCCGATTTACCCACTTTACCCCCAGATGTGGATATCTTGTGGATAAGTGTGGATAAATGGGTTATTTAGGTGGGTAACCTAGGTGTTTGGTGAGCTCCTACTTTTATGTTTTGGCTGTTTTATCGGAAAGATCGCGCTTAATGGTTTTCTATCCACAGAAAAGAAGGGGTTTCCCACAGAAAAATGAATAACTTTAAGGCTTTGAGCGGGCCTTTTACTACTTATCCACAGATATTTGGGCTGCCTATTACTACTATCTTTATATATAACTCTCTCTGTGGGGCGAACCGTTTTAAAAAATGACCATTCCTTCCCTTACATAATCTGTGCCAGACTTTCCAACTTAAATGAGATGAGGCTTCGGCGTGAAATTTACAGTAGATCAACAAGCGCTAACCGACGGGGTTAACTGGGTTTCCCGTTCGCTATCTACACGCCCAATTAAAACCGAACTTCTCGGAATAAAAATTGATGCAACCGGCGACCAAGTAATTCTCTCTGGTTCAGATTTAGAGACATCGAGTAAAGCGCTTTTTAACGCAGACATTTTTGAAAAAGGCGCAGTACTTGTCCCTGGAAAACTACTAGCTGAAATTTCGCGCTCGCTTCCAAATAAACCGATCACAATCACTTTAGATGGTTCACGAGTATTGGTTACCTCAGGCTCTGCAAAATTCACACTCCCAACACTTTCATTAGATGAATATCCAAACCTTCCAGAACTCCCAGCAAAAACCGGTGTTATTGCCAGCGATACTTTCGCAACAGCTGTTGCACAAGTTGCCATCGCTGCAGGTCGAGATGACTCACTTCCTACACTTACAGGTGTACACATCGAAATCGAAGAAGATAAAGTCACACTTGCTGCAACAGACCGTTACCGTTTAGCAGTCCGTGAGTTTTCTTGGGATCCATCAACACCCGGTCTATCAACATCAGCGCTATTACGCGCCCGCACATTAGCTGATGCTGCCAAATCACTTACTGGTTCAAAGACAGTTTCACTCTCTTTCGCACCAGCTGCCAGCAACGATCGCCTCGCAGGTTTTGCAGGTGAAGGTAAGTTAATGACTTCCCGTATGTTAGATGGAACATTCCCCCCATACCGACACTTACTACCTAGTGAATCAACCACTACCGCGATTGTTGAAGTAGCACCCTTCCTAGACTCTGTGCGACGTGTGGCGCTCGTTGCAGATAAAACAATTCCGTTACGTCTTGAGTTTACAGACGGTGGGGTTTCGCTCGAAGCAGGTACAGGTGAAGAAGCACAAGCAACCGAGACAATCGATGTTTTACTTAACGGCGAACCAATTTCAATTGCTTTTAACCCAACTTTCCTTGCTGATGGATTGCAAGCGGTCGGAACACCTTTTGTACAAATATCATTTACCGGATCAAATAAACCTGCAATCCTCACAGGGCGAAACGAACCTAACGGTCCATCAATAGATACCTACAAATATCTCTTAATGCCAATGCGCTACGCCTCTTAGAAAGCAATTATCAATGCGGGTAAAACGCCTGGCGCTCACTAATTTTCGCTCATATACCAACCTTGACCTTGAGTTAAATCCAGGGGTCAACACCTTTATTGGCAACAATGGTTCTGGCAAAACCAATATTGCCGAAAGCCTTATCTATCTTGCTTATCTCTCTTCTCACCGTGTTGCGAACAATATTCCACTTCTTACACTCGGCAGCGACCAAGCAATTATTCGCGCAGAGATAGAGCGCGACAACCGGACTCTCCAAGTAGATTTAGAGATCAATGCAAGTAAAGCTAACCGCGCACGCCTAAATCAAAATCCTGTAAAAAGCCAACGTGAAATTTTAGGAGCGTTGCAAATCATTTATTTCTCTCCGGAAGACCTTGATTTGGTTCGTGGCGACCCAACAGAGCGAAGAAACTTTTTAGATAAGTTGTTAATTACACAATCCCCACGTATGGCGGGTGTTATTGCTGATTACGACCGTGTTGTCCGCCAACGTAATACTCTGTTAAAAACCCGCGCGCCAGAAAACGCTTTAATACCGTGGACGGAACAACTTATTCAATACGGAGCCGAGTTATCGGCAGAGCGAATTAAATTAGTAGATGATCTCAACCCACATGTTGCAGAGCACTACCGAAACCTCAATGAAGTAAAACCCGCATCAATTTCATATAAATCTTCAACCGAAGGTCTCTCTGCTGATATCACTGAGAACGCGCGCGTTCTACAGGAGCGCGCAATCAAAGTGGCCCGACAAGAGTTAGATCGTGGAGTTTCTTTGATTGGTCCACACCGCGATGATTTACATCTTCAACTAGGTGATTTTCCAGCAAAAGGTTACGCCAGCCACGGAGAGTCATGGTCGATGGCGATTGCGCTACGCATTGGTTCTTACACCCTACTTAAATCCGAAGGCTCTGACCCAGTTTTAGTTCTTGATGATATTTTTGCCGAACTAGATACAGCCCGCCGCAAACAGTTAGCTGCTGTAACAACACTGGCAGAACAAACAATTATTACGACAGCAGTTGAAAGCGACCTTCCACCTGAACTATTGTCAGCAAAGTTTTATGTGACACCAGGATTTGTAAAGAAGGAGGGCGATCAGTAATGTCCAAGCGCGACCTCGCCCTTGATCTCTTCCGCACTTATAAAACAGGATTTATAAAGAAGGTAAGAGTCCAACCCGAGAGAGGCCAGGTTCCTGGCGACCCAACACTTGTCAGTGAAATTCTGGGCGACCTCATCAAAGATCGCGAATGGGATTCTGGGCTAGCCGAAGGCAACCTCTTTGCTACCTGGGCCGCCATTGTTGGCTCCGATATCGCCCAGCATGCATCCCCCATCTCACTACTCGAAGGCAAACTACTTATTCAATGCTCATCAACCGCCTGGGCGACCCAGCTCAATCTCGCACAAGATGATCTCCTCTCAAGAATCCGAGCCAGCGCACCTGGTGCACTCGTTGAAAGCCTCACAATCATTGGACCCCAAGCCCCCTCCTGGAAGCGTGGTATCCGCTCAGTTAGTAACGGCCGGGGCCCCCGCGACACCTACGGCTGATCCCCGCCAACCCAGAAAAGAGAGAAATAAGGCGAAGAGAGGCGATTCTAAAAAGTCTTTTGCGAATCGCCGAATCGCCATTCACGGCGGGAATATTCATAGGGCTCGGGGAGTTACACCTATCAAGAAACCTGAGTCGCACCGACTCAACCCTTTGAGTAGAATCGACTCAGGTCTTACGCAGTTCCCCAAGCAGTAAGTCCCGACCCAAGCTGAAAAGCTCACATGGCAAAGCCATTGAGCTAGATCAGCTCGGGAGACAAATTATCGTGAAAACGAAGGAGTAATTAAATGGCTAGAGCAGTCGGAATCGACCTTGGAACAACAAACAGCTGCGTCTCTGTACTTGAAGGTGGCGAACCAACAGTTATCGCCAACGCAGAAGGCGCTCGCACAACACCATCAATCGTTGCATTCGCAAAGAATGGCGAAGTACTTGTTGGTGAAGTTGCTAAACGCCAGTCTGTAACAAATGTCGAGCGCACAATCCGATCAGTAAAGCGCCACATGGGCACCAACTGGACCATGGATATTGATGGCAAGGCATACACCGCACAAGAAATTTCAGCGCGCGTATTGCAAAAATTAAAGCGTGATGCAGAAGCTTACCTAGGCGAAACAGTCACCGATGCTGTTATTACCGTGCCTGCATACTTCTCTGATGCAGAACGTCAAGCCACAAAAGAAGCTGGTGAAATCGCAGGACTAAACGTTCTTCGTATCATCAACGAGCCAACTGCAGCAGCACTTGCATATGGTCTTGATAAGGCCGATAAAGAGCAGACCATTCTTGTCTTCGACCTTGGTGGTGGAACCTTCGACGTTTCACTCCTTGAAATTGGTGATGGTGTTGTTGAAGTAAAGGCAACATCAGGAGATAACCACCTTGGTGGCGATGATTGGGATCAAGCACTCGTTGATCACCTTGTAAAGACTTTCGGATCTGCAAATGGTATCGATCTCACAAAAGATAAGATGGCAATGCAACGTATCCGTGAAGCTGCTGAAAAAGCGAAGATCGAACTCTCTTCTTCACAATCAGCAACAATTAACCTTCCTTACATCACAGTAGATGCGGAAAAGAACCCATTGTTCCTTGATGAAACAATCACGCGAGCACAGTTCCAATCACTTACATCTGATCTTCTTGATCGTTGCAAGAAGCCATTCCAGGCGGTTCTTAAGGATGCCGGAATCGCAATCAGCAAAATCGAATCTGTTGTACTTGTGGGTGGATCAACTCGTATGCCAGCAGTTGTTGATTTAGTTCGCGAACTAACTGGAGGAAAAGAGCCAAATAAAGGCGTAAATCCTGATGAAGTAGTGGCTGTAGGTGCTTCACTTCAGGCTGGTGTTCTTAAGGGAGAAGTTAAAGATGTTCTTCTTCTCGATGTCACACCACTCTCACTTGGTATTGAAACCAAGGGTGGCGTAATGACAAAACTTATTGAGCGCAACACAACTATCCCAACAAAACGTTCAGAAATCTTTACAACTGCAGATGACAGCCAACCAGCTGTTCAGATTCAGGCCTACCAGGGCGAGCGTGAGATGGCTGCATATAACAAGAAGCTCGGTATGTTTGAGCTGACAGGAATTGCACCGGCACCACGTGGAGTCCCTCAGATCGAAGTCACATTCGATATTGATGCTAACGGAATCGTCCATGTATCAGCGAAGGATCTTGCAACCGGTAAAGAGCAAGGTATGACCATCACGGGTGGCTCTGCACTCTCTAAGGATGAGATTGATCGCATGATGGCAGATGCTGAAGCACACGCAAATGAAGATAAGCAGCGTCGTGAAGAGGCAGAGATTCGCAACACGGGTGACTCATTGCTCTACCAGACAGAGAAGTTTGTAAAGGATAACGAGGGTAAGTTCGAAGGTGAACTAGCTGCTCAGAAATCTGAACTTGATGCAGCTCTCGAAGAGTTAAAGACAGCTCTCGGTGGTGCAAACTTCGAAATGATCAAGAGTGCAACAGAGAAAGTCTCTACAATTTCTCAAGCACTTGGTGGAGCTCTCTACGCAAATGCAGCAGCTCAGGCAGAAGGCGCATCTTCAACAGAAGATGGCGTTGAAGACGCTGAGGTTGTTGAGGAAGAGACGAAATGAGACACAAAAGTGTCGAGTATTTGGAACTGGTCTAAGTGATGACTACAGATAGCGAAAACGAAATCCAAGTACTAGAAGAAGAGATTATCGAGGAGGCACCGGGTCAGGAGACTGACCCGGTTGCAGTTCTCACCGCTGATCTTCAACGACTTCAGGCCGAATACGCCAACTACCGAAAGCGCGTAGAACGCGATCGCGCAGTCGCATCTGAGATAGCCACAGCGGCTGTATTAACAGAGCTATTAGCTACTTTGGACGATATCGACCGGGCATCTTCACATGGTGAACTCACCGGTGGGTTTAAGGCTGTGGCAGATCAGATTACTTCACTGACCAACCGTTTCAACCTAGAGCGATACGGTGCAGAAGGTGATTTATTCGACCCACAGATTCACGAGGCGTTGATGCATGAGACATCTGCTGATGTCACAACACCAATAGCATCAAAGATCTTGCAACCAGGATATAAGTATAAAGAACGTATTTTGCGTCCTGCCCGAGTTGCAGTAACCGAGCCAGAATAAAATAAGTGAACCATGGCCGCTAAAGATTTATATGAGAAGGACTTCTATAAGATCCTTGGTGTTGATAGAAAATCAACCGCCGATGAGATTAAGAAGAAGTACCGTGCTTTAGCGCGCGATTTACATCCTGATAAAAACCAAGGCAATGCAGCACTTGAAGAGAAGTTCAAGGCGGTCTCTGAGGCGTATGACATTTTGTCTGATGCCAAAAAGCGCGCAGAATACGATGAAGCTCGATCTCTCTTTGAGAGAGGCGGTTTCCGCGCACCAACTGGTGGCGGTGGCGCGGGAGATTTCTCTGACATATTTGGCGGAGGCAACCCACAAGATATTTTTGCAAATCTCTTTGGTGGAGCAGGTATGCGCCGCGGCCCACGTAAA
>JBIKSV010000033.1:0-11528 GCA_044348425.1 Candidatus Planktophila sp.
ACAGCGATGCTGCTGCCGATTTTTACAGGCGAAGATGTAATCCCACTTCTTCCAGCAATCATTCTCTTAGTTCTTTCTCTCATCGCTGATGGGGTCGATGGGTCTCTGGCTATCTATCAAGATCGTCAGTCAGAGCTCGGTGGAATCTATGACACGATTGCAGACCGCATCTCTGAAGCATTCTGGTTGACATTTCTTTTCTATATTGGTCTACCAGCTGGCTTTGCAATAACAATCTGGATTCTTGGCGCCACTCAAGAGTATGCAAGAGCACGTCTGGCATCGATGGGGCATTCACGAGTTGGTGTAGTCACTCCGGCAGAGCGCCCAGTACGAGCCATCTATATTCTCTTTGGGATTATTCTCAGCAGTGCTTCAACTGATTTACTAATTGGACTTTCAATTCTATTCATTGCCCTACAAGTTTTTAGTGTCCTGATGATTGTGAAGATGGCTCGTTCAATATTGCGTTAGCCACTATTTCAGCGCTGAGTCCGACAAGTGGTAATCCACCACCAGGATGTGCGGAACCTCCCACCAGATAAAGATTCTTAATAGGTGAGCGATTACGAGCACGCAAGAAAGCTGCTCTTGGTCCGTTGCTAGAGGTTCCATAAATTGAACCACCTGGGGCTAGGACAGAATCTTGTAAATCTAAGGGAGTTCTGATTTCAAGAAGTTCAAGGCGATCTCTAATGCTGATCCCTCGCTCTTCTATCTGGTCAATGATTGATTGTGCGTAGCTTTCTACAAACTCTCTATTGCCCCAATCAAAACCTTTCGCCGCATCTTTATCGTGCCGAGGTGCATTAACCAATACAAAGATTGCCTCGTGGCCCTCACCTTTGACCATTGATTTATCGTGCGGAGAACAGAGATAGATTGCTGGGCGAGGTACCGGAACCCTTGCGCCAAAGATAGAGTCGAACTCAGCATCATAATTTTCTGGAAATAAAATCGTGTGGTGCGCCAGCGATTTTCCAGGAGCCGGTTTGAGTCCAAGCAAAAGGCAGAAGCCCGCCAGGGATGGCTCTAACTTGTTCAAGCTTTTGCGCACCTTACGCACTTTGCGATGTGAACTTTTGATGAGAGTGTTATAGGTCAACGAAGCATCCGAATTTGAAATCACTCTATCTGCAGCAATTACTCTTCCATCAGCGAGAGTGACTCCAGTTGCTCTGGCACCTGTCAGGTTGATGGATGCGATGGGAGAGCGTAGGTGAATCTCGACACCTAGCTTTTCGCAACGTTCAGTAATCCGTTCTGAGAGAGTCCCGATACCGCCTGTGATATGCCAAGCGCCAAATGCCTCTTCAATAAAGGCGATGGTCGAAAGTACTGCAGGTGCTTTGCGAGGATCAGAACCGCTGTAGGTAGCGTATCTATCCATAATCTTGGACAGATGTGGTGACTTAATTTTAAAGTCACGCAAAGTTGCGCGAGGAGCAATAATGCGAAGATCGCGGAGAATGTTTTTTCTCTTTAAAAGCGCTAGAGGAGTAGTGAGCTCAGATTCAATGAATGGCTCACGCGCTACGCCCCACATCGCCTCAGCCCGACGAAGAAGTTGATCCCATTCAGCAGCTGCGCCATCTCCAATAGAGCTCGCTATCGATTGAAGGGTGGCCTTGCGAGAAAGATTTGAAAACTTAATAGCCTTACCATCAGCAAATCGATAGTCAAATGATGGATCAACTGCTTGAAGATCTAGAACTCGCCCCATTTGCTCACCGGTGCGCTGAAAGAAATCTCGATAGACGGCAGGGATAGTCAGAAGTGAAGGACCGGTATCAAATGCATAATCTCCGATCCATTCGGTTCGACATTTTCCACCAGTGCGATCAGATGCTTCGTAGATTGAAACTTTATGACCAGCCTTAGCCAAGCGTGCAGCTGAACACATACCACCAATGCCAGCGCCTATAACAACGATAGTTTCAGGGTTCTTAACTTTACCGACTGTGCCGGTCATACAGTTCGCCCCTTCCATTGCACTTGCGAGCGATGGCTCCACGAGTAGTAAAGCAGATAGAGAAAGAGAAAGACTGACACGGGATGTAAGAAGGCATCACGAATACGTGATGACGAGGCAATGGCGCTGAGTACACGCGTTGCAATTATCGCTATCAATGCAGCAATTGCAAGAAAGTTTCCTGTCAATGAATAGAGCAGTGGAAGAATTCCGCTAAAAATCATGAAGAGTGTTGCTGCGATAGCACCCCCGATCCCTCCGAATGCACGGTGCAGAGATTTACCATACCCAGCCTTAATCTCTGCCATCGATGAATACATCCGAGTTGCAGAGAGTGCTGAGCCATCAATTACTGCACCGCGAAAGCCAGAGCCGACAAATGAGCGTCCGAGTTCGATGTCATCAAGGACTTGGTGGGAGACAGAAGCAAAGCCACCGCTAGCAAGTAATGATTGCGTCTTCATTACAAGGAACTGACCATTGCATATAACGGTTGACTTCATTGGGATTTTCTCTGCCCCTCGCAAAATTACTGTACTCATCCAGGACCACTGCAGGAGTGGTTGAATCAATCGCTCTGCCCAGGTAATTGCTATTTGACGTGGATATGGTGAGAGAAAATCAAGGTCAAGTTTTCTCGCTGTAGCCACAGCACGCGATATTGCATCGGGGGCAAAGGAGACATCGGCATCGATAGAGATTACGTATTCAGGTAGGTCTTGCTCTAAGTGTTGCAAGCCAAAGTTGAGAGCGCTGACTTTGCCTATCCAACCTGGCTGAGGAGCTGGTGCATCAAGCACAGTAACAAGTGAAGAAGTGAAGGTCCGCGCGAGAGCGGCTGTACCATCTTCAGAATTATCATTAATCACGACGATACGTAGATTGGCCAGGTGTTGCTGTGCAATTAGCTCATGCAATAAACGATCTATGTTTTTGACTTCATTGCGCACGGGTAAGAGAATTGCAATATCTGAATCTACCTGCGCCACAGTAACTGGCCTACGGATGAGGGCAAAGTTGATGAGGGCAATCAATAGAAGAAGAGTGTTGAGCAGAAAAGCAGCAATCACCATAAGTTGCTTATGACTCTCCAAGTGTCGTCTTAAAGATATAAGGCGCCAAAAGAGTTCCATATATTGCTGAGGCAAATAGTGCGAGCCCGGGGCGATCGAAGAAGAAGAGATTTCCTACAAGTCCTCCGAAGAGAACCCATCCCAGCCAAATACTTACTGCTGTAAGGCTGGCACTTTCTTTTCTCCGTTCAAATGGAAGTACAAAATTCAGGAAGGCGATAATCGCGCATCCCGATAAGAGCCAACCGAATAAGTTTGAGAGTGGAATCTCTGGTGAGAAAGGAACATGAGCTCCATCGACTACCCAGGTCCAGCGACCAGCAGCTACCATCTGTGGATCAAGGAAGAGATCCCAAGCAGCCATGAGCGCTCCGCCATAAAGAAATGTCCACTTCATCGTGACTTTACGAGCCGCGACTAGAACAGGGTGGGCCATCATCGCCCACGCAAATGGAACAACGAGTGGAACGCCACCTAAATTAAAGCCGAGTGACTCGTCATAGACATACTCACCAAAAGGCCAACCAGTATGAAGTCCAAGAAATTCAATGAAGTAGCCAAAGAGCAGAATGATAATTAAATAAAGAGTGACATATTTTGGACCGTATGAAAGATATGCATGGAAAGCCATGGCAAGTGCGCCCATCATCACAGATGTAATCGTGATGAATGCAAGAACATCTCCACTTACAAGTGGGTAGGACATTTGGAGAAGAATCGTTAAGCCCAGGCTTCCACCCAGTGCGTACCTAGCGCGCTGAGAGATTCCTCTCCGTCTACGGCGAGGGGTGAATTGCCTAATGGACATAGTCAAAGTCTGCCGTATTTATGAGGTCAAAGCGCGCAAAGAGCTCTTCGCTATACCAATCAAAGCGCTTCGTATCCTCAATTGCTGCACGATGAGGAGCGTTCTTGTAGGCGAAATCACGTAAGTCAGCCGCAGATCGCCAGATCGATAGCGTTCCTTGTAGACCAATCGGCGCCTCACCAATTCCGATTGAGAAAAGTAAGCCGGGGGATTGGTGAAGATCGAGAACAACAGGGGGAATCGAACGCCAGAACCTAATCGCCTGTGACCATTTTAATCGCGCTCGGGTGATGGCAACTACAGGACCGCCAGCATGATTTTTCTCTAAAATCCGAAAAGGTTCTTGGCGTGACCATTTACCGTGAGATGAAATTGGATTGAGGTGAAGAATCTCAGTCTTGATTGCACGTTTACTCCAGTTCTCAATAAAGCGTGAGTCTTCAATTGGTGCAAAATCTTTGGCGACAAATAGAACTGCCCACTGCTGCAAATCTGCATCCGAAGGCGTAAAGGTTTTGCCGGTACCTGTTCCCATCAATTTAGCGAATGAAACACCAGGAATCCGACGAGCTTCGCGTCGACCAATCGCCATCTGTAGAAAAGCAAATGGAATTGATTTCTTAGGGACGGTGAAAAGAAAGATTGCAACCGATTCTTTAGCGGGGTTCATCGTGAGAGCCCAATCTCAATCGTTTCATTAAAACCAGCGAATCATTCCGATAATTCCGGCAGCTGCATAGAAGAATTGTAGAAATAGGATTCCTCGATGCTTTCCGAGATAAGCCCAAATTCCGATAAGGGCAGAGGATGTAAGTAAAAGAGTGAAGCCAATAAATTCTGCGCCGATATTTGCCGCAACTAACAGTGAATAAAAGATTGCCGTTACAACTCCGAGCCATTCAAAAATCCTTGCTTTCATAGAGTTACTCTCCTACCTTCATCGGTTGCGCGCCCGTACATCGAACTAACTCATCGTATGAGGTTGGATAGACCCCGTGGGGGTGCCCAGCAGCAGCCCAAACCACTTCATAATCATTAAGCGCTTCATCAATTAAGGTGATATCTGGTTGATTGATCCAACCGATAGGTGAAACTCCACCAATTGAGAAACCAGAAAATTCTTTAACAAAGTTGGCGTCGACGCGAACAAGTTCGGTGACAGCTAAACCCTCTGCCACAAGTTCTGTGTCGACTCGATGGCGACCGCTAGTGATTACGAGAAGCACCCTTGCATCTGGAGTTTTAAAGATAAGCGAAGAGGCGATCTGGCCGACTTCAATTCCAAGGGCCGATGCGGCATCTTGGGCAGTGCGAGCGGTCTCTCCAAGGACTGTGATTGGTCCAGCGATATTGAGAGTATTCATCGCCTGCGCTACCCGTTTTACCGCGGCTTTCTCAAGGATATGCTCCATAGGTTCGTACTTTAGGGGATAGGTTTACCCAATGACTAGCGAACTCAAAATTGGAGCTGGTGCACGCAATTCACTGTGGGCATCATTTTTAATTATGGGAATCGCCTCAATGGCGTGGGTGCCACGCATCCCTGAAATCAAAGATGCAGTTGGATTGAGCAACGGTCAATTTGGTTTTGTTTTTCTTGGCTCGACTATCGGCTCTGTCCTCGGTTCTCAATTTGCCGGTCGAGCTATTCATACATTTGGATCACGTCCAGTAATTCATATTTCATCGGTGCTTCTGCCGCTCGGGTTGGTTGCAATGGCCTTTGCCGCCTCTGCAACTCAACTGTTCTTTGCGCTGATGTTGATGGGATTTGGATATGCCTTGACCGATATGGGGCTCAATAGCCAAGGCATTGTGGTTGAGAAGATTCTCGACAAAAAGTGCCTCTCATCTTTTCATGCGATGTGGAGCGTTGGATCTTTTCTATCTGCAGTATTCGGCGGATTCATGATTGCTCATCTCACCCCTAAAGAAAATCTCGTGCTTATTGCAATCCTCTCAGCCCTCGCATTTTTTCCAGCAAACCGTTATCTACTGAATCCGACAATGGATCAACATGCAGGCAATACTGGCGAGACGACTGAGGCGAAGATTCCTTTCCTCGGAAAATCTTCACTTCCTTTATGGGCGCTAGGCGTGGGAATGATCGCTGGAATGGTGGCTGAAGGTGCTGCTAGCGATTGGGCTGGAATTCTCTTACGTGAGAATATGCAGATCTCCTCTCGTCTCTACGCAACAGCATTTGCATCCTTTGCACTCGCCATGATTGTAAGCAGATTTATGGGGGATAAAGTGCTTCATAAATATGGTGCTCGCAACACAGTGCGTTATGGCGGTGTTGTTGGTGGTGCCGTATGGGGACTCTCGATTGCAATTGCTGTCCCGCTTTCAAGTCACGCACAGATTCCAGCGGTCATCATTGTCAATATCGGATTCATCTTTGCAGGTCTTGGAATAGGTCCAATGTTCCCAGCATTCATTTTGGCAGCTAGTCGCATCAAGGGTGTTGCACCAGCTGTGGCAATTTCGCGCGTTGGTTTAATTGGAATCTCGGGTTACTTTATTGGCCCAACAATCACTGGGCTCTTTGCCGAAGTTACTTCACTATCAATTGCCATGGCTTATCCAGTGTTAATGATGGTCCTTGGCGGATACATGTCTCGCGCCATAAAGGAAGAAGAGCGGGAAAAAATCTAGAAAGCCCAGCTCTCAATAAGAGTAAAGAGAGCAAGGCCAAGCAGAAATATTGCGAAGTACCCTTTAAGTGCAGCTGGTGTTGATTTCGATGCTTTCCGTGAGGCAATATTCGAGATAACAATGGCACTTGCTCCCATTATCAGAGGTACATGCCAATCAATTTGGCTCCAGGTAGATGCTCGACCCAAGAGCGCCGTCAATGAGTTCATAGCGATAATCAGTAGCGAAGTACCGGCAGCAACTATCTGAGGTGTTCCGAAGAAAAGAACGAGAATAGGGATAGCCAAGAAGCCGCCCCCGATTCCAAAGAGCCCAGTGATGGAACCAATGAGTAGCGAAACGATTATCAAGATCGGTAGTGGCATCCGAGTATGAATTGCTGATAATGGATTGCGCAACATTGAGATGCCAGCTAGGGCCAGTACTAGAGCAAAACCTGTTGTAATAAATCTATCTGGTAGTTGATCAGATATAGATGAGAATCCTAGGTTTGTAGCTAAACCAATTGCCCAGATAATTATCGCTTCACGATAGAGAATCTCACGGGAACGTATCTTTGAGATAACTCCTGATGCTGCTGCCAATCCAACAACTGCAAGAGATGCCGTTGTGGCATGGTGCGGCGTAAATTGAAATATGTAGATAAGAATTGGTACAGCGAGCATTGCTCCACCGGCTCCGATAAAGCCAAGAACGCTCCCGATAAATGCTCCTGCGAGAAGCGCTTCTACAATTTCAAGTGACATTAGTTGAAGAAAGCGATGCTTCCGATGCTAGGTCCGAAATCAGTAAGTGCGCCACTTGCAACGAGTGCAAAGAGGATGAGAGCTGCTCCACCAAGTGCGAGGTCTTTATTAAATGCCATCTGCTCTTGCATCTTGGTATTGGCATCGCTCTCTTTCCAGAATTGATGGAAGATAATCGCAGCGAGAATTACTGTGACAGCAATAAGTGCTGCAGCGAGATCAATCCAAGCACCGAGAAGGATCAGGATCCCTCCGACTAAAAATGCCAGTCCGCTACCGAGGACGGCGAGCTTTGCGGCAGGTAATTTCTTGTAGGTGGCATACCCAGTCATCGCTTCCAGGTTCTTAAAGTGGGCAAAGCCTGCGCCCATCCAGAGGAGGGCGAAGAGAACTCTTCCGATAACCAGCACTACATCCATTTTTTCTCCCACTCGTATCTATTCAGCGCCTAGAGGCCTGCCAATACTGTAACCCCAGCGAGGCCTCAAAACCCTCAACCAAGGCTTTAGCGTTGCTCTTGTCGGTGGGGTGGGCTATTTTTCGAACATCTGTTCGAAATTCAAAGAGGCAAAAATATGGCTAGCGAAGTAATCCCAGCAACAGAGGTCCTTATCGATGGACCTACAACCCCTATCGAGTTCACCTTTCGTGGGCGGCGTTTTCGTATTCATTCAGTTCTCTCGCGCTGGTGTGAATCCGGGGGATGGTGGAACCGAGCTAGCGATGGCATCTACCGCCCCGACGATCAAGCGCGTGCACTCTGGACGGTCGAGGCGGCACCAATCGGAGCGCTGACAACATTTCAACTCGAGCGCGATGAAAGTACTGGCCAATGGATTGTGACCACAATTTAAGCCATGAATAAAAGATGAGCTTTATCCATCTGCGCACAACAAGCGCGTACTCATTTAAGTACGGCACAACGCAGCCGCATGACCTTGTCGAGCGGGCTGCTCAATTTGATATGCCGGCACTTGCCTTAACAGATAGAGATTCATTGGCTGGCGCAATCCGTTTTGCAAAAAGTTGTCTGCAGTATGGTGTTGCTCCAATTCTCGGAATCAATCTGCAGATTGATCTCATTAATAGCGAATCAGTAGGTGTTAAATCAGATCGCAAAAATCTGCCACGTATCACCATCATGGCAGGCGGTGATGGGGGATGGCGCGATCTCTTACATCTCTATCGCGGTATCACAACACACTCACCCGATCGCATCCCAGTGTTAACTCTTGATATCTTGCAACGTTTCAGTCAATACAGCAGCAAACTTTTTCTTCTTCATGGCCCCGAATCACCAATCGCTGAAGCGATAGCGCTACACCGATTTGATATAGCGATAGATATCTTCAATAAGACCCGCCCCTACTTTGCAGATCATGCAATCGAATGTGTATCGCATCTGGTTGGTGGCAATGGTCCGCGATCCACACTCTTTGCTGGCCGCTCTCTGGCTTTTGCCCGTGATCACGATATTGATGCAATAGTTACCAATGCAGTAAGAATGCTCAATCGCGAAGATGGACCGGTCGCCGATATTCTCGATTGTGCTCGTCAATTAGTTCCTCTTGATCCTCGCCATCTCGAACGCCGCAATGCAGAGGCTTTCCTTAAGAGCGCAGATGAGATGCAGGCACTTGCTGCTGAGATTGCTCGAGCCGCTGGCGAAGGTTCACCTCGCCTACTTCTTAAGAGCACTCGCGAATGGGCAGAGCGTTCACTCTTATCGCCACAACGAGATATTGGTTTGGGCGCAGTTCATCTTCCTGAACCAAGTGTTGTCGGTGCTCGCAACGCAGCTCATATGCGCGAAATTCTGCGCACCCGCACCGAATCAGGTTTGCATTGGCGCTATAGCGATAGCGCTCGTATCAAGCAGGCACGCGCACGTTTAGATGATGAACTCGCCACTGTTGCAACGCTTGGTTTTGAATCTTACTTTCTTACCGTTGCCGATATCACCGATACCGCGCGCTCAAGCGGAATCAGGGTTGCAGCGCGAGGTAGCGGTGCTGGTTCGCTGATCTGTCACTTGCTCGGAATCTCAGGTGTTGATCCCATCGAACACGGACTTCTCATGGAGCGTTTCTGCTCACCGCTTCGTATGGCTCTTCCCGATATTGATATTGATGTTGAATCCGCCAGACGTCTTGAAATTTATGACGCAATCTTTAAACGCTATGGCACTGATTCATGGTCTGACTCCAACGCTATAGCGCGATGTGCCACAGTCTCGATGGTCGAACGCTATCGAGCTCGCCACGCTATCCGTGATGCAGGGGCCGCGCTCGGTCTGCCTGCTGTCGAGATTGATCTCTTAGCTAAATCAATGCCACATATTCGTGCTGCCAATATTTCGGCAGCTTTAGCATCGCTACCCGAACTCAAATCTCTCAATACATCATCGCCACTTGCGGCAATGACAATTGCGCTAGCTCAGCGACTCGATGGCTTACCACGCCATCTCTCTATGCATCCATGTGCCATTGCACTCTCTGATGCCACTCTTCTAGATCGCGCACCGCTACAAATTGGGGCGAGTGGTTATCCGATGCTCGAATTCGATAAAGATGATGTCGAAGACATTGGTCTGCTCAAACTCGATGTCTTAGGTGTTCGTATGCAATCTGCAATCGCCCATGCTGTTGATGAGATTAAACGCACTGAAGATCCAGAGTTTGATATCGATGCGATTCCACTCGATGATCCTGATACATATGCACTGATTCGAACGACAGATACGCTCGGGCTTTTTCAAATTGAGAGCCCAGGACAGCGCGAACTCATCGGCAAACTTCAGCCACGCACCTTTAACGATCTCATTATCGATATCTCGCTCTTTCGCCCCGGGCCAGTCAAGAGCGACATGATTCGTCCATTTCTTGAGGCCCGTGAAGGCTTTAAATCAGCGCGCCTTATCCACCCCAGCCTTGCTCCTATCTTGAGTGAGACCGAAGGTGTTGTCGTCTTTCACGAACAAGTAATCTCGATTATCTCTGTCATGACAGGCATCTCTCTTGCAGCAGCTGACGAGAAACGTCGCGCCCTTGGTAGCAAAGAAGGGCAACAAGAGGTCTGCGATTGGTTCTTTCCTGCAGCAACGCAAGCAGGCTATGAGCTTGCGATTATTACTGAGATTTGGGAGGTCTTACGCGCCTTTGCATCTTTTGGTTTTTGCAAGGCACACGCTGCCGCTTTTGCGCTACCGACTTATCAATCAGCATGGCTTAAGACTCATTACCCAGCAGCATTTTTCTCAGGGGTTCTTACTCACGATCCCGGAATGTATCCCAAGCGATTAATGCTCGATGAGGTGCGGCGCATGGATATTCCTATCGCCCCTCTCGATATCAATCACTCAGATATTGATTATCGGATTGACCGCCAAGTTAATTTCTCCGATGCTCATTACCCATCAATCCGTATCGCCCTCTCTGCAATCTCTGGCGCTAGCTCTACAGAACTTGCATCTATTAAAGAAGGTCAGCCTTACATTGATTTAGCAGATTTTTACCGCAGATCTGGCGCATCACTTCCTACCATTGAAACTCTTATCCTCACCGGTGCACTTGATGCCATTCATATCCAGGACCAGGGTCATATCCAGGGTCATACTCAAGAGAAAGGAATCACCCATCGAGATTTACTCTTGCACTTAGCAGATCTCCAAAAATCTACCGCACCTGCGCTCTCGGGCGCACAGCTCTCACTTGGTTTTGCACCACCTGCTCTTACCGTAAGTGGCTTACCTGCAATGGGGCGAGAAGAGAAGATAAGCAATGAGCTAACGCGACTCGGTATGGATATCTCCGAACACCTTCTCTCTGGCTATGCACCTTTCCTTAATGAAATCGGTGCAATTCGATCGTGTGATCTCTTGGCACAACGAAACAACACCTCGGTACTTCTTGCAGGAGTAAAAGTTGCTCTGCAATCTCCGCCAATACGTTCAGGTAAGCGCGTTCTATTTCTTACTCTCGATGACGGTTATGGATGCAGTGATTCAACATTCTTCCCCGATGTTTTAGCCAGTGATGCATATGCCCAGACGCTTCACTCGGCATCGCTCTTCTTAGTGCGGGGTACTACTCGCCGTACCGGTGAACGCGGTATCTCTATTCGCGCAACAGGTGTATGGGATCTCTCTACTGCCTACGAGAAGTGGCAAGCACGAGGTAGTGTGGCGATATGAGCACGATCTTGCATGTAGATATGGATGCCTTCTACGCATCTGTAGCTGAACTAGATCACCCAGAACTCCGCGGCAAAGC
>JBIKSV010000120.1:0-2773 GCA_044348425.1 Candidatus Planktophila sp.
AGCCATGGGTCACTTGTTGGGTAGTGAGAAAGGCGAATTAGCCACACGGTGGTTGATTGGGCAAGCTTTACATCCGATTAATCCTGCACAATCTCGTGCGCAAGCAGAAGCTATTACCGCAATTGCGAATCTCTGACCTTCGCGAACGCATCACCCTTTCTTTTGGTGATGCATGGGCTCCTTCATTTTCAGCAGATATTGCTTTATCTGAATTAGGCAGTAAAAGCGTCAACGAAGCACTTGCTGCTGGGTTTGAACCGGATGTGATTTGGAAAGCGGTCTGTAAAGCGCATCCAACCGAGACAGAAAAGTACAAGTACTAAAATGCCAGTGAGCTCTCATCACTATACACAGGACCCAAAAAATCCAGCACTTGTTCTTGTTCATGGTTTGGGCTCGGCGGGAAATATCTGGAACAGCTTGCTTCCAGAGTTACTTGAAAATTTTACGGTCTATGCCATAGACCTCCCAGGTCATGGTGATGCCCCACTTGGGGAGGATGAAGAGCTAGATCCGCGTTCTCTTGCTCAGTCGATAGTTGATTACATGGTTTCTCAGATGCATGTTGAGAGTATGCATGTTGCCGGAAACTCTCTTGGAGGGTGGATCGCACTAGAAATGGCAGCTGTTGCTCCAGATAATGTGCTTAGCGTTACTGCATTAGCCCCAGCTGGCTTATGGCATGAGCAACCGCCTCGAAAGTTTCCACCAAGTCTTGATGCAAGAATACTGGCGAAGATATCTCAATACTTCATGAAGACGGCTTATCGCATTCCATTGTTAAAGGCGATTGGATACAAAAAGATCACACACTTGTGGCGTGAGTTAAGTTTTGAATCTTGTCGGGATTCAGTTATTGCAATGGCCAGATCTAAGGGTTATATGCCGATGTGGCATGGAGCAAATGGGCGTAGGTTTGAATCTGTCGTTCCTGAAAAAGTTAAGCTGTCAGTAGTTTTTGGAGATGAAGATTTAACACTGCCAAAAGAGATTGCTCAAGAAAAAAGTGTTGCACCTGCACATTCGCGGTGGATCGTTGTTGATAACTGTGCACATGTGATCATGTGGAATTACCCGAGATTAACTGTTGAACTGATCAAGAAAACTGCATTGTTCGCTTCCTAGAAATTCTTTAGCAGTACACCTCTAGGACCCAAGGTTCTTTCTTACTCCCTTCCAGTAAGTGGCATTCAAATTTCTGCGAAACAATTGCTTGTAGTTCAAGCGGATTTGCAGGCACCTTTCCACTCTTTAGGATGTGATGGGTGACCTCACCACGAGTTTTTTTGGACATGTGTGTAATAACTTTTTTGACGCCTTCGATTTTGGTGAAGACCTTGATCTCAACAGTTATGTCAGCGGGGGATTGCCATACCGTTTGATATGTAGATGAGCGACAATCAATAATTAACTCTGATTCAATCCCGTCGAGTACCTGCGCAACACGGGCAGCCATTTTTCTGTTATCTATTTTCTCTTTATACGGCTCGATTGGATCCAGTGGGCGGACCACCCCGTATTTGGCTGAGATAATGGCGATAGATTCCGCGCCCTTCCTGCGTTGATCTGCGGTGAGCTGCTCCCAACCCAAGGCGGCATAGAGAACTCCTGTGTAGACCTGGATTGCTGGCCCTGGGCGCTCAGATTTCTTCTCAGAGGGCGGCAGGAGGATTAACACCGGCTCAGTATGGTGGGGCGACACGCCTAAATCTGTCAGTGGCGCCTGTTATCTTTCGAACAGATGTTCGGATAAACTATTCGAGTACAACCAGAGCGGTTCCAACCTCCGCCTGCAGTTACTTCTCCACACAAGTTGTGGTGCTTCTGCAGACCGTCGTTGGGTCTCCGTACCTTCTGGGCCGCACACCAAACGAACTGCATATCGCAGGACGTTCTATCGAAAGGAATGTACGTGGCTACTGAAAAAAGCAATAAAGCAAACGATGCAGCACAAGACAAAGCCAACGTTGAACGCCACAAGGCGTTAGACACAGCCCTAGCCCAGATCGAACGTCAATTTGGTAAAGGCGCAGTAATGAAGATGTCAGAGCGACAGAACGCAGTGATCGAGGTAATTCCAACTGGTTCCATCGCATTGGATATCGCACTTGGTATTGGTGGACTTCCACGCGGTCGCGTTGTTGAAATTTATGGACCAGAATCTTCAGGTAAGACAACTCTTACCTTGCATGCAATCGCTAATGCTCAAAAGGCTGGCGGAATATGTGCTTTCATCGATGCAGAGCATGCATTTGATTCAGAGTATGCAAAGAAGCTCGGCGTTGATATTGATGCGCTATTGGTTTCACAACCAGATACCGGTGAGCAAGCTCTAGAAATCATGGACATGCTTATTCGCTCAGGTGCACTTGACCTTGTTGTAGTTGACTCAGTTGCGGCACTTGTTCCTCGCGCAGAAATCGAAGGCGAGATGGGTGATTCACACATGGGTCTTCAGGCTCGTTTGATGTCACAAGCACTTCGAAAGATCACTGGCGCACTGCATCAATCTAAAACAACTGCAATCTTTATTAACCAGCTGCGTGACAAGATCGGCGTTTTCTTTGGATCACCAGAGACAACAACAGGTGGAAAGGCACTCAAGTTCTATGCTTCTGTTCGCCTAGATATCCGTCGTATTGAAACGCTCAAGGATGGCCAAGAATCAGTTGGTAACCGTACTCGCGTAAAGGTAGTCAAGAACAAGATGGCTCCACCTTTCAAGCAGGCAGAGTTCGACATTATTTACGGCACAGGAATTTCTCGTGAAGGC
>JBIKSV010000121.1:0-2772 GCA_044348425.1 Candidatus Planktophila sp.
TTGTGCCGGCTTTCACGCACAGGGCGATGCAATCATGGAAAGAAACTGCCGACAGCATTGCAATCAAATTAGTTCAGCAGATACCAAGTGATGGCCGGGTAGATTTTGTCTCTGCTTTAGCCAATCAGCTCCCCTTAGAGATGATCTGTGAAATTCTGGGGGTTCCATTAAGCGATAGAGAACTTTTCAATAAATGGGGAAATGCTTTGGCAGAGATTGGTCTCGATGGGCCGCGAACTGTTGGCCAGGTAAGTGAATTAGAAATAGCATCTAAAGAGTTGACCGATTACATGGCAGAACTTTTATCCTATAGAAGAAAGCACCCTGAAGACGATTTGCTCTCTTCTCTTGCAAACGCCGAAACAGATGGAGCCACCTTAACTGATCGCGAAATAGTCGCTACGGCATCATTTCTTCTTCTTGCAGGCTTTGAGACCACGGTAAATCTCCTTGGTGTGGGAACACGTGTTCTGGTTGAACACAAGCAGGCCCTAAAAGAGGTTAGTCAGAACCATGATTTGATACCAAATCTCGTTGAAGAAGCGCTCCGTTATGTCTCTCCTGTTCAATACACATTTAGGTCATCGAGTAGTGAGGTTGTCCTGAAAGATGGCACTCATGTAAAGCAGGGTCAAAGCATTGTTTTGATGATTGTTGGTGCAAACCGTGATCCAAAAATCTTTAGCGACCCAGACTCCTTCGACATACACCGCGAGAATGCAAAGAGAAATTTAGCTTTTGGATATGGAGCACATCACTGTCTTGGTGCGTCGCTGGCACGGTTAGAGGCAGAGGCGGTTTGGAAAAATTTGATCTTGCGCTTTCCTGATGTTGCCAATTGGAAGGTAAATGGAGAAGTTATTGCTAAAAAGGGTCGTGTTATTCGTGGGCTAGAGAGTCTGCCTATGAGTTTCGGGCAAGCTGTTGAGTAACGCTTAATTGACTCAGACCTTTAACTCGAGAAGAATGAAATCCTTATGAAAAGAAAGCTGCCAGTCGTTCTCCATCAGCTTTCCAATTTCTCTTCAGGCCTGGGCAATTCAATCGTCATGATTACGATTCCTTGGCTCATTCTTGAAGAGACGGGATCTCCCGCATTCGCAGGGCTGGTTGCTGCAATCTCTGCCTTGCCTGGTTTACTGATTTCACCCATTGGGGGATGGCTGGTAGACCATGTGGGTCGTCGATCAGTGAGTATCGGGGCAGACATACTTTCGGCTTTAGCAGTAATCGCATTTCCGATAGTTGCCTTGACCACTGGACTCACGAGCACAACAATTTTGATTATTGCTTTAGTTGGCGCAATCTTTGACCCGGCAGGTTACACAGCGCGCAAAACTCTCTCAGCCGATGTTGCAAAGGCATCTGGTATTGAACTTGATCGACTTAATGGCCTTCATGATGGGTTTATGGGAGTTGCCTGGATTTTTGGTCCCGCGGTTGGAGCAAGCCTGATTTCAACTGTCGGTGCCGTGAATTCTTTCTGGGTTTCTGCCGGACTTTTTGTTTTTGCCGCGCTGACTATCGCCTTCTTGCGAGTTGGCAATCTTGGTAAAGATGCACGTGATCTGGCTAAAGAAATGGGGGAGGAATCTAACCGAAGTATTCGCGTTGGCTTTCAAGTACTGTGGAATGACAAACTGCTTCGCACAATAACAATTTCAGTTTTGATTTTAGCTGCGGTTTATATGCCAACTGAGACTGTCGTTCTCTCAACTTACTTTGAAGATTTGGGTCAACCAGCCAGTCTTGGAATTGTGATTTCGGCACTTGCTGCAGGATCTGCAACAGGTTCTTTTGGTTATGGATGGATTAGCGCTCGGCTATCGCGCAAGAACCTAGTGCGCGCAACGCTTATTGGTACGTCGGTAAGTATGATTCCTATGGCGTTTTTGCCACCCCTACCAATTCTGATTATTGCGGGATTTCTTCTGGGTTTATCGTGGGGTCCATTTACTCCGTTGGTAAGCACTCTTATTCAACAGAGAGTCCCGGCTGATCAGCAGGGGCGAGTTTTTGGAGTACAGACTGCTTCTTTTTATGCGGCTCCGCCTCTAGGAATGGTGGCAGCAGGCCTATCTGTCGAAAACTTTGGAGTCGGTGCTACTTATCTCGTATTGGCCGCAATTCTCACTGTGACTGCAATAGTGGCACTGCTTACCAAGTCGCTTCGCTCTGAATTCTAAGAAGCACCAACGCTATTTAACAGGAGGAAAGGCAAGCGGGCGAGAGATCAACTTCTTCGCCTTGGCATCGCTTATGCCCCAGACAGAGAGCCCGATTCCAAATGCAATGTTTGCCTCTTCGGGAGTGAGTTCTTCATAAACAAAAACGGATTTCAAAAGTCCGGTGTAAGTATTGCCCCAAAGAATAAATCGCTGTTCAAAATCATCTTGCTTTATCTCACCGCTTGCAGCTATCTCTTTGAATACCGCTTTGCCGCGACCTTGATCAGATAGGACTAGAAAATTAGGCATCTGGTTTAAAGAATTATGGAGCATGTCCGCAAATAGAGGATGGGTCTTGCGTGCCCAGAAAATTTTACGGCCCGAATCAAGGACTAACTCAAGTCTGTTGCCAGGCGCTTTCTCTTGGCTGGCCCATTGGAGCCAGCTCTTCCACATTTCAGCCAAGGCTTGAATAAAGAGTTCATCCTTATTCTCAAAATACTTGTAGATAGTGGTCGGAGATACCTCGGCATGCGATGCAATCTGCTCGATCGTGGCCGATGGCCCGATTTCGGCTAGGACTTCCTGGGCATCTGCAATGAGT
>JBIKSV010000126.1:0-2738 GCA_044348425.1 Candidatus Planktophila sp.
TGCAACGAGGTCGTGATAAATCTTTCCAGAGCAGAAAATTAAGCGAGTTGCATTTGCAACTTTATCGTCACCAATGACTGGGCGGAATGTTCCACTTGTGAAGTCACTGAGTTGAGATGCAGCAGCGCGAAGCCGCAACATCGACTTAGGAGTAAAGACGACCATCGGACGACGAGTTGGGTTGGCGATATGCCAGCGCAACAAGTGGAAGTAAGAGGCAGGTGATGATGGCTGGGCAACAGTCATATTGTTCTCTGCGCAGAGCTGCAAGTAACGCTCGATTCGTGCTGATGAGTGATCTGGGCCTTGTCCTTCATATCCATGTGGAAGCAAGAGGACCACTGATGAACGCTCGCCCCACTTTTGCAGTGCAGATGAGATGAATTCATCAACGACAGTCTGTGCGCCATTTGAGAAGTCACCAAACTGGCCTTCCCACATAACAAGCGCCTCTGGGCGAACGACTGAGTAACCATATTCAAAGCCCATAGCAGCGTATTCGCTGAGCAATGAATCAATTACGAAGAATTGGTTTTCATCGCCAATCATCGAACGAAGTGGTGTCCACTCATTGGCATTCTCAGCATCAACAATGACTGCGTGGCGATTGGAGAAAGTTCCGCGACGTGAATCTTGTCCGGCAAGGCGGATTGGATGGCCATCCTTAAGGATTGATCCAAATGCCAAAAGTTCACCCATTGACCAATCTATGGTGCCATCGTTGAGCATCTCAGGACGCTTTGCTAATTGCGGAGCCATCTTCGGATGAAGATTGAATCCTTCTGGCGTTGCTACTTGAGTTGCGGCAATCTCGCGCGCTAGTGATTCTGTGATTGCAGTTGCAATCGCTTCAGCTGCTGGTGCAACAGGTACTTTGAAGTTTGGATCGTGTTCTGGCTCGTGGTTTGCAACGGATGCAAATACAGCTTCAAGTTCGGCTTGGTATTCAGCTTGTACTTGCTCAGCCTCTTGCGGAGTAATGTCACCACGTCCAACTAATGCCTCTGAGTACAAGGTACGTGTGGTGCGCTTGGCGCCAATTAACTTGTACATAAGTGGCTGAGTGAAACTTGGCTCGTCACCTTCGTTATGGCCGCGACGTCGGTAGCAGACCATATCGATAACGACATCCTTATTAAATTTCTGGCGATACTCAAACGCGAGATGAGCTACACGAACACATGCTTCTGGATCATCGCCGTTGACGTGGAATACCGGCGCTTCAATTAGCTTTGCAATATCAGTTGAGTAACGTGATGTGCGTGATGCATGTGGCGCAGTTGTAAATCCAACTTGGTTATTGATAACAATATGAATTGTTCCGCCAGTGCGATAGCCAGCTAGCCCTGAGAGCTGCAAGACCTCCATATTGACGCCTTGTCCCGCAAACGATGCATCTCCGTGCAGCAAGATTGGCAGCACTGAGTATGCGCCCTTGTTATTGAGGCGATCTTGCTTGGCGCGAACAATGCCTTCAAGTACAGGGTTTACCGCTTCAAGATGAGATGGGTTAGCCGCAAGATAAATCTTGGTCTGTGCACCGGATGCTGCGGTAAATACGCCTTCGGTACCAAGGTGATACTTCACATCTCCAGAGCCATGAACTTCGTTCTCTGCATAATGTCCTTGGAACTCTTGAAATATTTGTCCGTACGATTTGCCAGCGATATTGGCCAACATATTGAGGCGACCACGGTGCGGCATTCCGATACAGACTTCATCAAGTCCGGTTTCTGCAGCTGATGAAACAATTGCATCGGTAATCGGAATTACAGATTCGCCACCTTCGAGTGAGAAGCGCTTCTGTCCAACAAACTTAGTCTGCAAGAAGGTTTCGAAGGCTTCTGCGCTATTGAGCTTACGCAAAATACGAAGCTGTTCGTCGCGATCAACCTTTTCATATTTCTTCTCAAGGTTCTCTTGGAACCATTGACGCTCTTGTGGCTCAGAGATGTGCATGTACTCAATACCAACAGAGCGGCAATATGTATCGCGGAGTAGACCTAGAATCTTGCGCAGTGGCAAGAATGCTTTTCCACCAAAACCACCTGTTGCGAATTCACGATCGAGATCCCACAAAGTAAGTCCATGCGTCTGCACATCAAGATCAGGGTGTGTGCGTTGGCGATAGACCAAAGGATCTGTGTCAGCCATAAGGTGACCCCAGGTGCGATATGCCGCAATCAGCTGCTGAACGCGAGCAGTCTTATCGATTTCAGAATCTTTAGTAACTGCAAAGTCTGGCGCCCAACGAATTGGTTCGTAAGGAATACGGAGCGCGGTAAAGATTTCATCATAGAAACCTTCAGCGCCGAGAAGTAGTTCGTGGATGCGGCGCAAGAAATCACCTGATTGCGCACCTTGAATAACGCGGTGATCGTAAGTACTTGTCAGCGTGAGAATCTTGCTAATAGCCATGCGGGCTAGCGTTGATTCAGATGCGCCCTGGAACTCAGCGGGATAATCCATTGCACCAACGCCCATGATGAGGCCTTGTCCCTGCACAAGACGCGGAACAGAGTGAACGGTTCCGATAGTGCCAGGGTTGGTGAGTGAAACAGTTGTGCCTGCATAATCTTCAACAGTTAAAGTTCCAGCACGGGCCTTCTTTACTACCTCTTCATATGCAACCCAGAACTGTCCGAAATCAAGTGCTTCACAGCCCTTAATTGATGGCACAAGTAGCTGACGTGTTCCATCTGGCTTAGCTAAATCGATAGCAATACCAAGATTGATAT
>JBIKSV010000034.1:0-11281 GCA_044348425.1 Candidatus Planktophila sp.
TTCACAGCGGTTCTCCAGTCGCGAGTGTTGGCGACAATTCTGAGAGAAAGTTGAGAAAACTTTAATCACGCATCCCCGCTTGGGTTCACAGGACAGATGAGGGGTTGCGCCTAGTGATTCACAGGTAACACCAAAGTTCTCCCACGACGCTCTCAGCTTCCGTGGATACCATTTTGAGCCTAAGAGTGTTGAATGCAACCAAGTCAGTAGCACGGATACTGGCTAAGAAAAGTTCAATCGGGTCCGGCCCTTTGAACACTAACGATGGGAGAGATGCTCATGGCATCAAAGAAAACGGTACTAGCAGTTGCGATCACAACTGTTGCACTCACAGCAGGATCATTTGGTTCAGCAATGGCTTCACCAAAATCAGGCCATGCGACAAAGACCTCTATGCGATCAATCGCAACAAGTGTTGATGCCAACAAGCCTGGTGGAGCCGAGAAGCTTGCTGCGCTTTTATCAACTCTTGTCGCGAAGGGAACAATCACGCAGGCACAGGCTGATGCTGTTCTTGCAGCTCAAGCCGCAGCCAAGGCAGCGCATGAAGCAAATAAAGATGCTCGTGAAGCAGGTAAGTCGATTGTAAAGCGCGTAAAGGGAGAATTTCTTACCTTGATCAGCACAACTGTTGGACTTGATACTGCAACAGTCACAACTCGAATTAAGGCTGGCGAATCACTCGCTGCTATTGCCGGTGCAAAGAAAGATGCACTTGTTGCAGCTCTCGTTGCCAATCACAATCAGCGAATCGATGCAGCCGTCACAGCTGGAACAGTTACAGCGGCACAGGCAACTATTCTTAAGAGCAAGGTTGCAGCTCATGTAACAAAGCTTGTTGAAGCTACACCTGCTCCCCTCTTCCGTGGTGGAAAGGGTGGAAAGAAGGGCGGCCCAATGGGGCAGGCTCCAGTTATTCCAGCACCAGTAACTCCATCAGGAGCTACCGCGTAAGTTAATTCTCATGTAGTACTTTCGAATGGGTAGAGAACCCGCCAGGTAGCAAATTACCTGGCGGGTTCTCTGTTTTCTCGAGCCTCTCCCCCTTAGGTGAGATGCGCCGTGATTGAATTAGCTATGCGCATTCATATCGGTAGCGATCATGCAGGCTTAGAGTTTAAGAACGAGCTCATCGAACATCTAGTTAATAAAGGTCATGACGTCACCGATCACGGACCATACGAGTTCGATGCTCTCGATGATTACCCTGATTTTTGTATCCCAACCGCACAAGCTGTTGCAAAAGACCCACTGGCACTTGGCATTGTTCTTGGTGGTTCAGGCAATGGCGAGCAAATAGCTGCCAATAAAGTAGCTGGCGTCCGCGCAGCACTCGTCTGGTCAATCGCGACGGCAAAACTTGCTCGTGAACATAACAATGCCAATGTGATCTCAGTTGGACAGCGTCAACACACCGCTCAAGAAGTCAAAGACTTTATCGATGCCTTTATAGCGACACCATTTTCAGATGATGAAAGGCATGTCCGGAGAATTAACAAAATCGGTAACTTTGAAAAGACTGGCGAGATTTAGTTTTTAGTAAATCTAAAGTCGTTAACTTGATGGTCCTTTGTAATTCCTTGTCCTTCAAATCTTGTTAAAGGTCGCCAATCAGGTCTGGCTACCCGACCACCGCTAAAGAGCGTTGAGGCAGCAAATACTTCATCTATCCATTCGGCATACGGCACCCAGTCGGTGGCGATATGAAAAAAACCGCCGGGTTTAACTTTGCTGGAAATTTGCTGGAGAAAATTCTCGTTAACAATTCGCCTTTTATGATGGCGCTTCTTCGGCCAGGGATCAGGAAAGAAGAGATGCACGCCATCAAGAGATGCATCAGCAAACATGTCGTGCAGAACCAAATGTGCATCAGCCTGGATGACACGCAGGTTTTGAAGCTGGTGCTCTTTGATAAGTGAGAACAATTTTCCAACGCCGGGGCGGTGTACATCTACTGCAAAGAAACCGGTATCAGGAAAGTCACGGGCTATCAGGGCAGTTGCTTCACCCATTCCGAAACCAATCTCCATGACAACTTTTTGAGAGTTTGGGAATACCGAAGAAATATCAATTCTTTGCGTGCTCTGTTCAATGCCATATTGATCCCAATATGTATCGAGGGCAAGTTGCTGTGGACCAGTGATTCGGGTGCCTCTGATTCGATAACTTCGAACTGTTGGCTCTTCCATGGCTCGATTCTAATGTGGCTATGACTAATCGCTCGCCGCGTGGTTTGATAGGCCATCTCATACATGCAGTTCTTGAAAAAGGAGTCACCGTGCCAGGAGTAAATCTCACCCGTGCAGAGGCGCAGGAGCGCTCATCCCTCGTCAAGGTTCATTCATACGAGGTTGATCTTGATCTGACTACTGGTGCCGAGACCTTTATCGTCAAGACTCGCGTGAAGTTTGATGGCCTTAAGCCTGGTGCTATAACATTTATTGATGCCGTCGGAAAGTCAGTAATCAAGGCTGAATTCAATGGTGCGCCATTTGATACAAAGTTTGATGGCGAATCGATCTTCTTACCGCCACTTGCTGTCACAAACGAGCTCTATGTTGAATTTGAAGGCATTTATTCAAACTCAGGTGAAGGTCTGCACCGATTTGAAGATCCTGCCGACGGCGAGGTTTATCTCTACACCCAACACGAAGTCCCCGATGCACGTCGCACCTTTGTATGTTTCGATCAACCAGATCTCAAAGCCACTTTCGCAATCTCAGCTCTTGCACCGGCGCATTGGGAAGTCATCTCAAATAACCCTGTGGCATCAACTGAAGTAATTGGCGATAAGAAGAAGTGGGTTTACACAACTACTCCCCTTTTGCCCACCTATCTCACCGCACTTGTTGCAGGTCCGTACTTCAAGATTGAGAGCGAATACAAGGGCAAGAAAGTTGTGCCGCTAGGTCTCTACTGCCGCAAATCGTTAGCTGAGCACATGGATGCCGATGAACTCTTTGACATCACTCGCCGTGGTTTTGCATCATTTGAGAAAGAGTTTGGACTTGCCTATCCATTCGATAAGTACGATCAAATTGCCGTTGCAGAATTTAACGCAGGTGCAATGGAAAATGCTGGCTGCGTAACTTTCGCCGAAAACTATTTTGTCTTCCGCTCTAAGGTGACCGATAAAGAGTACAACTGGCGCGCCAATGTGATTCTGCACGAGATGGCCCATATGTGGTTTGGTGACTTGGTCACAATGTCATGGTGGGATGACCTCTGGCTCAACGAATCATTTGCCGAATGGGCTTCTTATTACACGCTCGCTAAGGCGACTCGCTTTACCAACTCATGGACGGTCTTTAACGCAGAGCGCAAGAGCTGGGCTTACCGCCAAGATCAGCTTTCATCTACTCACCCAATTGCAGTAGATATGTATGACCTCGAGGCAGTAAAGACAAACTTCGATGGAATCACATATGCAAAGGGAGCATCTGTCTTACAGCAACTTGTTGCCTATGTTGGAATCGATGCATTTGTTGCCGGCCTTAAGAAGTACTTTGAAAAGCACGCGTGGGGCAACACAACTCTTAATGACCTCATCGTCGAACTTGAAGCAACAAGTGGTCGCGATCTTGGACCTTGGATCGCTACCTGGTTGCAAACATCAGGAGTAAATACCTTGCGCCCTGAGCTCGTAATCAACGGTGATACATATTCATCAGTTGCAGTAAAGCAAGAAGCTCCGCTGGTGCCAGCTGGCTCGACTGAACTTCGCCCACACCGCATGGCAGTTGGTCTCTATGACATTGCCGGCGAGAAAGTCGTGCTGCGCAAGCGAATCGAACTTGATGTCGCTGGTGCCCTAACGGTTGTTCCAGAACTTGCCGGAGAAAAGGTTGCCGATCTTGTTGTTCTCAATGATGGCGACTTGTCATACGGAAAGCTCCGCTTCGATGAGCGCAGTATCGCAACGCTGAAGACCCACATGGGAAAGATTGAAGATTCTTTAACTCGCGCACTCGCCTGGTCAGCAACCTGGGATATGACTCGCGATGGAGAACTTGCAGCAAGTGATTACTTGCCTATAGTTCTTAACGCCCTTGCTTCAGAGAACGATGTCGCTGTTGTTTCAATGCAGATGATTCAGCTTGGCACTGCAGTTGAGCTATACGCAAGTGAGAAGAACCGCGATCGCCTTCGCGCTCAACTAGCTGATGGAACAGAGAAGTTGCTTAACAGCGCTGCCGCTGGCAGTGACTTGCAATTGCAATATGTCCGTAGCTTTGCCAGCTATGCGAAATCTGCTGCGCAAATCAATCACGTTCGCGAAATCCTTGATGGAAAACGTGCTGGCGTAACCGTTGATGCTAATTTGCGTTGGCACTTGCTTAACTCTTTAGTTGAGAAGGGCGCAGCTACTGTCGCGGAAGTTGAGGCCGAGCTAGTGCGTGATAAGAGCGCAGATGGCGAGAAGGCTGCAGCATTCGGTCGCGCTGCTGGTCCTGATGCTGCAACAAAAGCTGCGGCTTGGAAACTCGCAACAACAGAGGAAATCTCAAACCATATTCAAATTCAAACTTTGCAAGGTTTTCAGCGTGCAGGTCAGCGTGATCTCATCAAGGATTATGCCGATAAGTACTTTGATTTGATTCTTGATTACTGGACTTCACATACTTACGAATTTGCCAGTAACTTAGCGGTTTTGGGATTCCCGAATTACCAGGTGTCAGATGCAACTATGGCAAAGGCAGAAAAGTGGCTAAGCGGTGTTGGTAAAGATGCACCAAATGGTTTGCGTCGCATCATCTCAGAACAACGAGATGCGTTGGCTAGAGCTCTCAAGGCTCAAGCTAAAGATGCTTAATCAGTAATCTGATTAATTACGTCTGACGCTTTGCCCTTTGCGCTCTTCTTTGGTGCTGAGGCGATCCAAGAGAGTCCGCCAATCAAAACAAATAATCCGATAGGCGCTGCAACGAAATAGGTAAAGGTCTCAATTGCTGTCAGGCCTTCGCCTGGCATGGCTCCACCTTCTTGATTAATCATGGGCAGAAGGGCAATAGCCTGAGATAACGGGTTAATCATGGGGCCCAGTCTATCCTTACTCTATGAACGAGAACACTCAGGCATTTATCGATTGGTTTAGCGGTGCTCCACTTCGCATCCTCAGTGTTTTACTCATCGCCCTCATTAGCCATTCAGTCGGAAAGCGCGCAATCGACCGGGCCGTAGCCAAGTTAGCGTCGGCAGATATCAAACCCGGACCAGGTGTTGTAGCCAGACAAGCAGAGCGCGCTCGAACAATTGGCACTGTTTTAACATCGACTTTTATTGCTTTTCTATGGATCATTTCAATTGGAATGATCTTGGGCGAATTTGGTTTTGATTTAGGTCCGGTGATTGCATCGGCAGGTATCGTCGGTGTTGCAATCGGACTTGGTGCACAGACCCTCGTCAAAGATGTTCTATCGGGCGTATTTATGTTGGTCGAAGATCAATACGGAGTCGGCGATACGGTTAAGGTCGGCGAGGTTGAAGGCTTGGTAGAGAAAGTAGGCCTTCGAATCACAACAGTGAGAGATACAGCTGGAACTCTTTGGTATTTGCGCAATGGTGAAATTTTAGTTGTTGGAAACAAGTCAAAGAGATAATCTAATCTTCAAAACTATTGAGCAAGTGCTCTGCTGCACCTTCTAAGTACCGCCATAACTTCTCTTGAGCATCAACTTGCATATCCATGCCTTCAACTGCTTCGCGCATACAGCTCAACCAAGCATCTTTGGCAGCAGGGCCGATTTTAAAACCTGCATGGCGCATGCGAAGTCGTGGATGACCTCTTTCTTCTTGGTAAGTAGTTGGCCCGCCCCAATACTGCGCAAGAAAAGCCTGTAAGCGGTGCGCTGCTCCCGCCATATCGCTTTCGGGATACATGGGACGCAAAATTTCATTAGTTGCAACGCGTGCATAGAACTGCGATACGAGATCCGCGAAGAAGACTTCTCCCCCAAAGAGCTCGTAATAATTAGTTGTATCGCGCTCTGCCATTATTGCCTATACGAGATATTGGGATAAAAATGCGCGCTCAGCATCTGTTAATGGGCGTGACTTCTTAGTCTCTAGCGAAACAGCAACCTGAACAGTCTTGGCACGGGCATGAACTACCCCACCGTCACCCACAACTTCGTAACTCATAACGAATGAAGAGTTGCCAATAGATTCAACCCAGAGAACAACATCGTATGTGCGGCCACCTTCATAAATTGGCACCAGAAAATCAACCTCAGCACGTCCGACCACTATCTCGATGATGGTCGGCGCCTCTAGGCGAGCTTTCTCTTGCACGAAAGACCACTGAAAGCGCGCCTCTTGAACGAGAGTTAAATACTTTGCATTGTTGAGATGGCCAAAGGCATCAATATCATCCCAGCGAACAAATTGCGCATTCGTGAACTTCATTAGCGAGTGAGCTTTCTATACGTTGCACGGTGTGGACGAGCTGCATCAGCACCGAGGCGAGAGATTTTATTTTCTTCATATGATTCGAAGTTTCCTTCAAACCAGAACCACTTTGAATCACCTTCGTAGGCCAAGATGTGTGTAGCAACACGGTCAAGGAACCAACGATCGTGAGAGATCACTACTGCACAGCCAGGAAATTCAAGGAGTGCATTTTCAAGTGAACCAAGGGTTTCAACATCAAGGTCGTTTGTTGGCTCATCGAGAAGCAACAGGTTTCCACCTTGCTTGAGAGTAAGTGCAAGGTTTAAGCGGTTGCGCTCTCCACCAGATAGGACTCCTGCTGGCTTCTGTTGATCTGGACCTTTAAATCCAAATGCCGCAACGTATGCACGTGATGGCATCTCAACTTGTCCAACCTTGATAAAGTCCAAACCATCAGAGACAACTTCCCATAGAGATTTTTTAGGGTCAATGCCGCCACGTGACTGATCAACATATGAAATCTTTACAGTCTCACCAATCTTTACTTTGCCTGAGTCAGGCTCTTCTAGGCCAAGAATTGTCTTAAAGAGAGTTGTCTTACCGGCACCGTTAGGACCAATGACTCCGACAATTCCGTTGCGGGGCAATGTGAATGAGAGGTCATCGATCAGGACTCGATCGCCAAATCCTTTTACGAGGTTTTCAACTTCAACAACGATATTTCCAAGACGCGGTCCAGGTGGAATTTGAATCTCTTCAAAGTCCAACTTACGCATCTTGTCGGCTTCGGCCGCCATCTCTTCATAACGAGCAAGACGGGCCTTTGACTTAGCCTGGCGTCCCTTAGCGTTCTGGCGAACCCAATCGAGTTCTTCAGTTAATCGCTTGGCGCGCTTGGCATCTTTCTGTCCTTCAATCTTAAGACGAGCAGACTTTGTCTCGAGATATGTCGAGTAATTACCTTCGTATGGATACGCGCGACCGCGATCGAGTTCAAGAATCCATTGCGCGACGTTGTCCAAGAAGTATCTATCGTGCGTAATCGCTACAACTGTGCCTGGATATTTAGCAAGGTGCTGCTCGAGCCATAGAACCGATTCGGCATCAAGGTGGTTTGTAGGCTCATCGAGCAAGAGAAGATCTGGAGCCTCTAGAAGCAACTTACAGAGCGCAACGCGGCGCTTCTCTCCACCAGAGAGGACGCTGACATCAGCATCGCCAGGTGGGCAGCGAAGGGCATCCATTGCTTGTTCTAACTGTGAATCGAGTTCCCAAGCATTGCGGTGATCGAGTTGTTCTTGAAGCTCACCCATTTCGGATAACAACTTGTCGTAATCAGCATCAGGGTTTGCCATCTCTTCAGAAATCTCATTGAAGCGACGAACCATCTCCATTGTCTCTGCAACGCCCTCTTGCACATTTTCAAGAACGGTTTTGGTCTCATCAAGCTTTGGTTCTTGCATCAGGATTCCGACTGTGTAGCCAGGTGATAGATAGGCCTCACCATTTGAAGGTTGCTGCAAACCAGCCATGATCTGTAAGACTGTTGATTTACCGGCACCGTTCGGGCCAACAACACCAATCTTTGCTCCCGGAAGGAACATCAAGGTAACGTCGTCGAGAATTACCTTCTCACCATGCGCTTTACGCGCCTTCTTCATCGTATAAATGAACTCAGCCATAGTGCCCAACCTTACTGGGTACTATTGGGTCTAAGTACGCGCCTGTAGCTCAGTCGGATAGAGCACCTGCCTTCTAAGCAGGTTGTCGCTGGTTCGATTCCAGCCAGGCGCACCATTCTCTAGAATTCATTTAGAAAATAAAAGACCTCCGGCCAGGCTCTCCCTCGATGAGCCTGGCCGGAGGTCGTATTACTTACGGTTTAAATTAACCGATCTTTGCAATCTGTGCGTTTGTCTTCTTGAGGAAGTCACCGTCGATTACTGCAAAGCCGAACTTCTCGCCAACTTCTGCTGCACACTTTGGCGATACCCAGAACTTAGCAAGCTCTGCAACTGCTGCAGCCTTTGTCTTGTCCTTTGAAGCTGTATCTGCAAGGAGATAAGAGGTGATTCCTAGTGGGTATGCACCTGGTGCCTTTGTTGCGTAGTCAAATGTGAGGTATCCATTGGCATCCTGCTTTGCTTCTGCCATGAACGCGCTCACACCTGTTGCATCTGCAACAACTGCTGTTCCAACATTGTTAATGACTTCTGCAACCTTAAGCTTATTTGCCTTTGCAAAGCTAGGCTCTACATAGGTAATTGAGTAAGGTGTGCGACCTGCAAGAAGTGCTACACCTGCTGACTTATCACCAGCAACGATGCGACCAATGTTTCCTGGAGCTGTGAGTACACCTGCAGGGAATGACTGGCTGAAGACAGCCTTCTTTGTGTAAGGCCATTCTGTAGGGGCTGTCTTGTTGAGGTAATCAGTGAAGTTCTCAGTTGTACCTGAAGAATCTAGGCGGTAGATAACGTTGATCTTCTTATTTGGAAGAACGTAGTTACGCTTTACTTGGCGATTTGAAAGAACTTCTAGCTCACCCTTTGCGTTCTTCTTAAGCGTTCCATCTGCATTCTTACGGTACTTAACAACATTTGTTGTACGGTTGTTATCAGCAACAATTTTTGGATCGTTCCACATTGTGATTGCACCTGAGAAAATGCCAGCAATGGTTGGCGCTGAAAGCTGAAGTGGCTTTGATCCTGGAACGTTGTGAAGAATTCCGATTGGAGCCATAACTACTGGGATGTGAATAAGTGATGCGCGACGAGTTGATCCTACGTGAGGAGCATCTGTCATCCAGAAGTCACCGATTTCTTTATCAGAGTTTGAGCGCCCTGTACCAGAACCAGCTGGGTTGTATGTATATGTGTGACCAGTGGCTGCGTTAAATGGAGCCTTGCAACCCTGAATGAGGAAGTCTGGGAATGATGCGCCAGATCCTTCGAGGTTTACTGCGTATGCAGGTGTTGTAGCTACCAAGCCAAACGCGAGTGCTAATGAAGCAACTTTCGCGAGCTTTGAAAATCTCATCTATTTCCCCTTATATGTTTGGAAGTTCTTACAAGGGGCACGGTATGTAAATTGGGTTACCAGAAGAGTATTTTGAAGAAAATTTCACCTAACGCTTAGATGAACAATTGGTGTTTAGCCGAAACGACCAGTCACGTAATCTTCAGTGCGCTTATCTTGTGGACGGGAGAAAATCTCCGAAGTTGGCGCGTACTCAATCATCTCGCCTGGTCCACCATCTGATAAGAAGAAGGCTGTGTAGTTAGATACGCGAGCCGCCTGCTGCATATTGTGGGTAACAATAACCACGGTCATTGATTCTGATAGATGGCGGATGGTCTCTTCAATTCGAAGCGTTGATCCTGGGTCGAGCGCTGAACATGGCTCATCCATCAAGAGAACCTGTGGCTTAACAGCCAGAGCTCTTGCGATACAGAGACGCTGCTGCTGTCCGCCAGAGAGTGAGCCACCGTGAGCGCTAAGACGATCCTTAACCTCTTTCCAGAGACCAGCGCGCTCAAGACATTCTTCGAGCAAATCATCTTTATTATCAACTTTAAGCTGAGCAAGTTTGAGGCCTGAAAGTACGTTCTCACCGATTGTCATGGATGGAAAAGGGTTTGGCTTCTGAAAAACCATACCGATTTGCAAACGAATCTTTGTCACGTCAACACCAGGGGCATAAACATCTTTACCATCGAGCAAAACTTCTCCAGCCATTGCCGCTGAAGGAATAAATTCATGCATGCGATTTAGAGTGCGGATAAATGTTGACTTGCCACAACCTGATGGACCGATCAACGCAGTTACGCTGCCAGGTGCAAAATCGAGTGAGACATCAGCAAGGGCATGATGCTTGCCGAACCAGGCATGAACGCCCCGTGCCTCAAGACCTGTTCCGGCCGACGCTGTAGTGGCCTTTCGTGGCAATTGAGCGTTTGCTACATCGGATAGAGAAGTCATCGTGCGACCTTTCGGGTACTGAGGAAACGGGCGGTGGTAAAGAGGAATAGAACGAGAAGAATGAGAATCAAAAGTCCTGCCCATGCGCGGGTATTCGCTTCTTCAGATCCAGCAAGGAATGACTTCCAGATATAGAAAGGAAGCGAGCCCATAGGGTCATCGAAGAGATTGAAATTGAGTGTGTCTCCGCCGCCAGTAATCAGGAGCAAAGGCGCAGTCTCTCCAGCGATTCGGGCGACTCCGAGAATGACTGCAGTCATTAGCCCGCTCTTTGCAGCAGGTATAACAATCATCGCAACTGTGCGCCACTGAGTGCCACCGAGCGCTGTTCCGGCTTCACGAAGATCTTCTGGAATAAGTTTTAGAACTTCTTCAGAGGTTCGAGCAACGGTCGGAATCATCAAGATCGTAAGTGCCAGCGCACCCGCAAAACCTGAGGTTGATTTGGTGATTGTGTAAACAACTGCAGAGAGTACAAAGAGTCCTGCAACAATTGAAGGCACACCCGACATCGCTTGAACCAAGAAACGAATAGGTCTGGAGAAACGTCCGCGAATTTCGGTGAGATATAAAGCGGTGAGAATTCCAATCGGAACACTCAGGATTAACGCACCTAGAACTAAAAGAAGTGTTCCAACAATCGCATGAAGTAGTCCACCAGAAGTTAGTGGATCGGTCGTCGTTGAAAGAGACATGTCATTGGTAAAGATGTTGCCCTTAATACCTGGCAATCCCTTAACAAAAACTGTTCCTAAGATACTGACGATAGGAATAACTGCTAGGACCGCTCCACAAGCCATGATGACCTTGATGGCAGAATCTTTGGCGGACATTGCTCCAAATTTTCTGTAGCTCAATGTTCCCTGAGCTAATGCATAAAGAAAGAAGAATGTTACAAAGAGTCCAAGCT
>JBIKSV010000001.1:0-105938 GCA_044348425.1 Candidatus Planktophila sp.
AATCAACGCCTTTGCAGCATCGAAAGAGTTATTGATTCCTATTCAAACCGAGTATTACGCACTCGAGGGCTTGTCACAATTACTAGAGACCTACACCCTTGTAAAGAAGCGGTTAAATCCATCGCTCGCACTTTCAACAATTATCTTAACAATGTTTGATTCACGTACGCGTTTATCTAATGATGTTGCAGCAAATGTGCGCAGCCATTTCCCGACAGAACTCATTGATATCCCGATTCCACGTGCTGTGCGCGTATCTGAGGCACCTTCATATAACCAGACTGTAATGACATATGACCCGCTATCACCTGGTGCAATTGCATATATGCAGGTCGCGCGCGAGATAGCAGATCGCGGTCGCGTAAAAGAAGAAGATCCTGTTTTTGACTCTAACGTTATTAATATTAATTACAAAGGCGGAATTGCATAATGGCAACAAAGCGCGGTGGCCTCGGAATCAATTTAGATTCATTAATCCCTACATCATTAACAGTAGAAGGCACTGAAGTTGCAACTCAGAACGAAGTTTTATTGAGCGAGATTTCTCCCAACCCGCGTCAACCACGTACCGTCTTTGATGAAGGTGCACTCAATGAATTAATTGCATCAATTAAATTATTTGGAATCCTACAACCACCTGTTGTTCGCAAAGTTGCACCAAATAAATATGAACTTGTTATGGGCGAGCGCCGCTTCCGTGCAGCCAAAGCTGCTGGATTAAAAAGTATTCCTGTAATTATTCGACAGACACCTGATAATGAATTATTGCGCGAAGCACTGATTGAAAATATTCATCGCAGCGAACTCAACCCACTTGAAGAAGGCGCTGCATATCTACAATTACTAACAGACTTTGGTTGTACTCATGAAGAACTTGCACTGAAGTTGGGCCGATCTCGTCCACTTATTTCAAATACAATTCGCTTGCTCAACCTTCCTGAATCAGTACAACGAAAAGTTGCTGCGGGAATTCTTTCAGCGGGCCATGCTCGTGCACTCTTAGGCCTTACTGATTCCAAAGAAATTGAAAAACTAGCCTCACGAATAGTCGGCGAAGGTTTAAGTGTTCGTGCGACTGAAGAAATCATTGCAACACATAAACCAAGCAAGAAAGACCCAGCAAAGAAGAGCTCAACCACTGGAGTCTCTGGCGCAGGGTTAGCTGCAAGTGAGCTACTTGGCGATTATTTGGATACGCGTGTATCGGTTGAAATGGGTAAAGGCAAAGGAAAGATTGTTATTGAATTTGCCGGAAGCGAAGATCTACAACGCATCGTTGATTTAATCGAGAAGAATTAATTCAAGGTTTTATTTAAGCGCTGTACCGCGGCGTGACATTTCTTGCTTGATGACATTTCCGAGCGCCTTAACACCTTCACGAATTCGTTCTGGTGTTGGGTGGCAATATGAAAGTCGCATCTGCCAAGAGCCGAAACCATCTGCATAGAAGGCACTTCCGGGAACAAAGGCAACCTTGGCAACAATTGCCTTTGGCATCAACGCTTTAGTATCAATCTCAGGTGGGAGATTTACCCACACATAGAATCCGCCACCAGGTTTGGTCCACTTTGCTTCTTGCGGAAAATACTCTTCAAGTGATTCAAGCATCGCATCACGACGCACTTTATAGAGTTCGCAGAAGCTAGCGATTTGATCGCGCCAAGGCTGATCTGCCAAATAACTAGAAATTGTCAATTGAGTGAAGTTAGAAGGGCAGAGAATTGATGATTCAGAGGCAATCACCAACTTATCTTTCAGCGATTGTGGAACTAGAGCCCAGCCAATACGTAGCCCAGATGCAATCGTCTTTGAAAATGAACCTAGATAGATAACGTTTTCGGAATCCTCAGCACGCATCGCATTTGGAGATGGCTTATCAAAACCTAAAAGTCCGTAAGGGTTATCTTCGACAACAAAAATTTCAGCTTCGCGACAGATATTGAGAATCTCTGTGCGGCGATCAGCCGGCAGACATACACCTGTTGGATTTTGATAGTTAGGGATGAGATAGAGAAACTTAATTTTTCGCCCTGTTGCGCGAACGCTTGTGATTGCGGCTGAAAGCGAGGCAGGAATCATTCCATCTTCATCCATCTCAACATGGACAACAGATGCTTCATATTGGCGGAATGTGCCGAGAGCTCCAACATATGAAGGTGCCTCAACAAGGACAACATCGCCTGGATCAATAAAAATACGTGAAATCAAATCAAGTGCTTGCTGGGATCCGGTAGTTACGACGATATCGTCAGGATTAGCGCGGATACCTTCGAGCGCCATCACATCGCAGATCTGTTCGCGCAATTTAGGATGACCTTGTCCGCTTCCATATTGGAGCGCTTCAGAACCGTTGGAGAGAATAAGGTTGTTAACAACGCCAGCCATCATCTCCATCGGTAGCGCTGAGAGATTAGGCATACCACCGGCAAGTGAGACGATTTCAGGGCGTGAAGCCACTGCAAAGAGGGCGCGAATTTCAGAGGGCAACATTCCGGCGGCGCGAGCGGCAAATCTCTCTTCAAGATTTTGGGGCGCACCGGTCTGATAACGAAGATTTACCTCTGACATAAGGAGAATCTTCCCACACCAAGAGCCATGCTTGAAGAGCTTTTAGCGAATACCAGCGCGACGGAGGTCGCTCACTCGCAAAGTTCCAGTCTTTGCATCATCTTCAGCGGCTAGATAGAGACGTTGAATAGCAATAATGAAACTTTCGGCGATCGTGTCACGAAATTCTGGACGTTCCAAACGCTGTAAATCGCCAGGGTTGCTCAAATAACCGACTTCGACCCTAATCGCTGGTGCCTCAGTTAAACGCAGTAAATCCCAGGTCTTTGAATGAGTGCGACAGTTGAGTAAATCAGTGCGAGCAGCGATTTCGCGCTGGACTAAGGATGCAAATCTTTCACCGACAACAGAGTGAATTCCGTGAGCATCACTTCCGTAGAAGAATGTGGCAACACCGCGTGCTTGCGCACTTGAATTGATTTCACCATGAATTGATATCAAGAGATCGGCGTTACTTTGATTTGCAAATGCTATTCGTTCACTCTCACTGGGATTATTAAGCGCACCTCGAGTAAGAAAGACTGTTGCACCGAGTGCCAATAAACGACCTTCAACACGCCGCGCGATATCGAGCATAATCTCAGCTTCTTCAACTCCTGATCCAGGATCAAGAACAATAACTTTATTTGCTAGCGCAGGTCCACGGTTTTTCTGAGTTGCACTCTCTCGCAGAACTGCAGGAGTTCCACCCGATATAGTTTTTGTAAGACGCAAGAGAGCAATAATTGTGGCAGGACCACATCTGCCATCAACTTTTGCACCAACAGATTTTTGGAATTCTTTAACCGCAGATTCTGTCATTGGTCCAAAAATTCCATCTACTCGCCCGCAGTTAAATCCCATCTCAGTAAGGCGAGACTGTAGTGTTGCGATGTCATCGCCATGCATCATCGGCGAAGGTTGCAGATTGAGTGAGCGATCTCCTAGTTTCCAGCGCGACTCTTCAAGTGCACGCAATGTCGCACTATCGAGTTCACCTGTAATGTGCAGACCACGTTCTTGTTGAAAAGAACGGATCTCATCGGGAGATAACTCCTTCATAAGAAATTAAATGAAACCTTCTAGTTCCTTTAATAACGCTGGCTTTGGCTTCGCGCCTATAATTGTCTTAACAACCTCGCCATTAACATAAACATTAAGCATTGGAATTGATGTAACTCCGTACTTAATTGCGATAGCTGACTCTTCATCTGTATTGAGCTTTGCGATAGTGAGTTTATCCCCATGCTCTGCAGCAATATCATCAAGAATTGGAGCAATTGCACGGCATGGACCACACCATTCTGCCCAGAAATCAACGAGAACAGGCTTGCTGCTCTTTAATACGACCTGATCGAAATCTGCCGCTGTTACTTTAATTGGTGCGCCCATCTTCTTCTCCTCTTTTAGTTTTATACTTTAAATGATTTATTCAGATACTACTTAAACTTAGTGGCTCAAAAACTTTTCAGCATCGATTGCTGCTTGGCAACCTGATCCAGCAGCAGTAATTGCTTGTTGATAGGTATGGTCGACGAGATCTCCACAGGCAAAGACTCCTGAAACATTTGTCTTTGTGCTTCGTCCTTCAACGGTGACATAACCCTCGTTATCAAGATTGACTTGACCAACAACAAGTTCAGAGCGGGGAATATGCCCAATAGCAACAAAGAGTCCAGTAAATGCAGATTGAGTTTCTTCGCCAGTTACTGTGTTGCGAAGTTTTAGCCCCTCTACTTTATTTTCACCCAAGACGTCGATGACTTCGGTATTCCAGAGCATCTCTAGCTTAGGATTATTAAAGGCACGTTCTTGCATAATCTTTGAAGCACGCAATGAATCGCGGCGATGAATCAGAACAACCTTCGATGCAAATTTTGTAAGGAAGGTAGCTTCTTCAACAGCAGAGTCTCCACCACCAACAACTGCAATAACCTGATCGCGGAAGAAGAAACCATCGCAGGTAGCGCACCAAGATACGCCGCGTCCCGAGAGTCGCTTCTCATTTTCAAGCCCGATCTCGCGATAGGCAGAACCCATAGCAAGAATTACCGATTTTGCTTTAACAACATTTCCAGAACCATCGGTGATTACTTTGATTTCACCCTCAAGTTCCATCTTTACAACATCATCGGTAACAAGTTCGGCGCCAAAGCGCTTTGACTGGTTACGCATGCTCTCCATGAGATCTGGACCCATTACGCCATCAACAAAACCAGGAAAGTTTTCGACCTCAGTAGTGTTCATAAGAGCGCCACCAGCTGTGACAGAACCTTCGTAGATCAGTGGCTTAAGGTCGGCGCGTGCAGCGTAAATGGCGGCGGTATAGCCAGCGGGCCCGGAGCCGACAATCACTACTTCGCGTACAGGGTTTTCTGAGCTCATAACCCCACCTTATCGCGCCTTTACTTCTTGCGACGCCTAAGGGTTCTGGTGGCGAAATCACGAAGGCCAGCGATTTCACCAATCTTTAATAGATGTGAGGCGATAAGGAAGCCGACTCCGCTTACTGAGATTATGAGGAGAAGACGCAGACTTCGTATCAGGAGCTCGGCGCCATCGCTATCCCATTGCAGATAACGGACGAGAAGATAGATAGGCAACATCGCCGCAAGGGAGGCAAAGATCAAAAGGAAATGTTGTTTGCCAAAATCACGAATCCGAAGCAAGCCAACATGTCTTCTAATTAAACGTAAGGTTACAAAAAGTCCCACGATATAACTGATTGAGAAAGCTAATCCAAGTCCGATTGTGACAACACCGCTATCGAGGTGCGCTAAGAAAATATAACTAAGGACGACAGATATAACGTTAATGATAAAGATAGAGACGACTTGAGTTTTTGTATCTTCAAATGCATTGAAGCCGCGGATAAGAATCAAATTAATGCTAAATGGGATAAGACCAAAACCCATCGCAGCTAAGACATAACCAATATACCGAGAGTCCTCTAGCGAAATTCCCATATAGAGAACTTCAGTGATTGAAGGACCGAAGAGAATGAGAGCGATTGCGCTGGGCACAGTCACAACACCAACCATCTTAATTGCGCGAATTAATTGCTCTCTGACTTCTTCAGATTTCTTCTCAATAGCTAAACGCGATAGATGCGGTAACAAAGCGGTGATAATTGAAATAGTAACAATTGAATAAGGAAGCAACATTACGTAATAAGCACTTGTGTATGGCGTGAAACCAACACCAGCATCTATACCTGCTTGTGCGTTACGGACCGCCGCAGCTGTTGCGACATTGACGGTGACGAGATATCCAAGTTGAGAAATCAAAACATAAATCAAAGTCCAGCCCGCTAATCCGAAAGATTTACCGAGACCTTTGACCCCAAAAGATAAACGCAACTTGATTCCAGATCTTCGTACAATCGGAATAAGAATCAAGGCCTGCAAAATTACTCCAGCTGTGGTTCCCCAACCAAGTAGTTGAACCTGAAAGTTCGTGATATTTCCTACTGCTAAATCATTCTGCAGTGCTAAGAAGCCACCAAAGACCGCGATAACAATGAGATTGTTAGCTATTGGCGCCCACATCAGGGGTGCAAATGACCCACGGGAATTAGCTACCTGACCCAACATTGTAAAAAGACCAAGGAAGAAGATTTGCGGCAAGCAGTACCGCGTAAAGGCGATCGCAATCTCAAGTTCGCGCTCAAATCCGGTCTCTGAAAATTCAGGTGCATAGAGACGTACCAAAGCTGGTGCAAAGATCACGCCAATGAGAACAAGGAGAAGGAGAATTCCAGAAATTGTAGTGACAAGGCGAGATGCGAAACCTTCGCCGCCATCGGCATCCGAAAACGAACGCACTAGTTGGGGAACAAATATTGCAGTGAGCGCACCGCCAACAAGTAAGTTGTAGAGAATGTTTGGCATTGTGTTTGCGACGTTGTAGGTATCAGCCAAGAGAGCAGTACCAAGAACAGCGACGGCTAAGACGGCGCGGAAGAAACCAGTAATTCTGGAAAGGATTGTTCCAAGAGCCATAACACCTGAGGCTCTAAAAAGCTCATTGTTTTTCATTGCGCCCCTTTCGAATTCTCCGTACTGACTGTGCTATAGCTCCAAGGAATAAGAAGATTGCGGCTCCGGTGGTAAACCAGGCTACCCGCGAATCAATTACAGTTAAAGATAAATTAAGGCGGGATGCCTCTCCGACCCGATCACCCTTATTAGTTATAAATTGTGCATAGACCAAGGTAGAGCCAGAGGCAATTACAGTAAATGGCACCGAGATTTGAATCCGAGACTTTGGCGGAATTGTTATCTCATTGACATTTTCAACCTGTACACGAGAGTTCATTGGAATCAGTGAGAGATTTACGATGGTTGCAGTTTCGAAATCATTTACGAGAGTGAGAGGGACCTCAACTTTGGTTGAGGTTAATTGAAAACGTCCCGGCACAACTCGTAGTTTCTTCACAAACTCTGTAGTTGCATCGCGCCCTTGAAATGAGAAATAAGCACGATCGCGAGAATCAAGTAATGGGTTGAGAATGCGACCTAGCTTTAATTGCAAACTCTTTACCTCTTCGACTTCAATCACTTTATTCAATCCAGCCAATAATGCTCGCTGGCGCTTGTATAGTGTTTGAAAATCACTATTTAATCGTGATTTTCCACTACCCCAACCATTCTGTGAAATAACTGGGCGACCAAAGAACGCCTCTAGTCGAGATTGAGCTGCACTGTTGTATAAAGCCAAATCCTGCTTACTTAATTTACGAGCAAGAGCAGAATCTGGATTGCCATAAGGTAGAGCAACAATTGGATTGCCAGCCGTTGCAATACGCAGCTGATCTAACCAGGCAAGTGCTACCTGCTGACCAATTACATCAGGAGCTTCTTTATAAAGGTAGCCATCTGACATATCAATTACTTCATCAATTAGGGCTGCGTCAATAACCCAGGTAGCGCTGCGGTTCTGTGCAAAAACTTTCTTACCTAATTTTCCGCCAGGAGATAATTCGCCGACTAAATCATTGTCGCGGAAAGTTCCGTCATAATTAGTATGAGGAATATCAACGATACGAATTACTGGTGTAGCTGCAGTTGCGGGCGGCACAGAAAGAAATGAAAAAAGTACGATTACTATCGCAACTATCTTCTTCATAGTTGTTGCAGCTCAACTGTGGCATTGGTGCGCGAAATCAACTTCTTCTCGTCAGGGTAAGCCAACTTTTCAATAATTTGATCAAGTGGGAACCAAGCGACTTCATCTACTTCACTCTCTTGTGCGGCGAGCAACCCGCCACTTTCTCTGAAGAGATAGTGATGAACGGTTTTATGAATTCGCTTTCCACCAGCCATAAACCAGAAATCAATAACACCGAGAGATTTCTCAATCACTGAATGAATTCCAGTTTCTTCTGCAACTTCTCGCAACGCCGCTTCTTCGGGAGTCTCGCCTTCTTCAATATGTCCTTTAGGTAGCGACCAAAGAATTCTCTTTCCAGATGCATCTTTAAGATCTCGCCGACCAATGAGCAGGCCGAGTTTTCCGGTGGTATCTACGACGAGACCGCCAGCCGATACTTCATCGACTCGTTTTGCATAGGGAGGTTTGGGATGTGCCGGTTTGCTGGCAGCACTCTTCGCCGATGTACTGCGTGCGCCCTCGAGCGTTGAGGGAGAATTCTGTGGGGCGCGATTCGTAGGGCGCTTACGCCTACGCTTTTTCTTCGGAACTTCGCTGCCCGCACCAGGTGCCGGGGTCATGGAGTAAGAGTACGCGACTAGGCTTATCTATTGTGAGTAACGAGAAGATCATTTTGGGGCGCGAGCTTGCGCTGCAATCGCTGGTTGAGCGGGCGCCGCTCGCCAGCTCTCTCGCGAGCGCATTTAAGGCGAAAGGTTTCCGCCTCGCACTCGTAGGTGGACCAGTCCGCGATGCAATTTTAGGTCGACTCGGAAATGATCTTGATTTCACAACAGATGCCCATCCGCTTGAAACAAAAAAAATTCTAAAGGCGTGGGCAGAACATGTTTGGGATACCGGAATCGCTTTTGGAACTGTTGCAGGAAAGCGTGGAGAGACCACGGTTGAAGTAACTACATATCGCAGCGAAAAATATGAAGAGGATTCACGAAACCCTGATGTTGAATATGGAGATTCAATTGATGGAGATTTGTCACGTCGCGATTTCACTATAAATGCGATGGCTCTTGAGTTAACAACGGATAGTCCTGAATTCATAGATCCATTTAACGGAATCGATGATTTAGCAAAGAAAATAATTCGAACACCAGCAAGCGCCAAACAATCATTTAGCGATGATCCACTTCGAATGATGCGCGCTGCCAGATTTGCGGCACAACTTGATTTTACGTTAGATGATGATGTTGTAGACGCGATGAAAAATATGGCTGGACGTATCTCGATTATCTCTTCAGAACGTATCCGAGATGAGTTTATTAAATTGATGCTTTCACCAACTCCGCGCATCGGAATCACCATCCTGGTAGATACGGGTATCGCATCAATAGTTTTGCCAGAGATTCCGCAATTGCAATTAGAGGTAGATGAGCATCACCACCATAAGGATGTATACGAACATTCGATTACTGTTCTTGAGCAGGCAATTGCGCAGGAAGAGCGTCTTGGCGGAGTAAACCTTGTTCTGCGCTTGGCTGCGTTGTTGCATGACATCGGAAAGCCAAAGACACGCAATCTGATCCCAGGGGGCGGAGTTTCTTTCCATCACCACGAAGTAGTTGGGGCTCGTCTTGCCAAGAAACGTCTAAAAGAGCTGCGCTTTGATAACGAGACAATCGAGGCGGTTGAGACTTTGGTAGCGCTACATCTTCGTTTCCACGGTTATGGCGAAGGAGAGTGGACCGATTCAGCGGTCCGCCGCTATGTGCGTGATGCCGGAGAACTCTTGGTTCACCTACATCTTCTTACTCGCGCTGATTGCACGACGAGAAATGCTAAGAAAGCTGAGCGTTTATCCCGTATTTATGACAGCCTGGAAGCCCGCATTGCCACCCTTATGGAGCAAGAGGAGCTTTCAAAGATCCGCCCAGATCTAGATGGCGCTGAAGTTATGGCGTTGCTAGAAATTAAACCAAGTGCCGAAGTTGGTAAAGCTTTAGATTTTCTGATGGAGCTACGTATGGAGCATGGACCGTTAGGTAAAGAGCGAGCCGAGCAAGAGTTGATGCAGTGGTGGGTCAATCGCGATCGCACGCGTCGCTCTAATTCTTGAGAAAGAATTTACTTGGTCGCAGAGTTATGGTCGCTACCAAGTAATAACCAAGGGCAATTATAAGGGGAACAATCCAAGAGTCTCCGCTCTGTGGCAGTATCAACGCTGCAACAAGTGAACAACTCACAATTGATCCATTAACAACTACGTCATAGACCGCAAAGACACGACCACGGTATTCATCACTAATCTTTACTTGAACCAACGCATCATTTGTAACTTTTAAGCTCTGTCCAAAAAGCCCGGTAATGAATGCGGTAATAATCAGATGAATCTGCGTTCTGTCGATAACTAAGACGAGTGAACCAAGGGATGCGATAAAGAGCGAGAGTCGCATCCAGCGATGTCGCCCAAAGTGCCTAACACCGATGGGCGCAACAATCGCACCGATTGTAAATCCGACTGCTGCGAAAGAGAGCGCGACACTTAATCCAGCAAGACCGGCAGCGGTGTCAGTTGGATCATTGAAGGTATTTCTTTCTAATAAGAGCGCCGTCAAAGTAAGTGCAGTGATGCCTCCACGATGTATTGCGGTTGCAAAGATGCCACGGGCGGCATCAGCATGATCTTGTAAGAAGCGAAAACCCTCACGCATCTCAACAAAACCTTGCTTAAATGAACCTTCCACCACTTCATGCGGCAGCGGACCAACTTCAGATTTCTTTAACATCGCGGCAAAGATTGCCGCCATGAGATATCCGAGAGCCGCCGTTAAAATCAAAATAGAATCAGCATGATCGGCTGTTGCAGCACCATCAGTTAAACGTCTGATTAAAAGTCCAATACCACCGCCAATTACAACCGCAACTGAACCTGCAGTTACCGCTAAAGCATTTGATTCGATGAGCTTTGTTGGTTGCGCAAAGAGTGGCAGACCAGCCGATAAACCAGCGAGAATTAAGCGATTCACGCCGAATGCAATAAGTACCAAAACGGTTAACTCGAGACCTGTTCGTCCTTGAAAAATTAGTAGTGCAATAAATAAAAGAGTCGTTGCTCGAGCAAGATTTGCAAAAAGTATTGCGCGCTGGCGAGAGAAGCGATCAAGAATCGTTCCCACCATAGGTCCGATGAGTGAATACGGAAGTAGCACTACAGCGAAAGCTAGAGCTGCATTAAGGGCCGAAGCCTGGCGCTCGGGCGAGAAGAGAATAAAAGAGGCTAGCGCTGATTGAAAGATGCCATCAGTAAATTGCCCCATCCAACGCAACCGCAAAAGTCGGCGAAGCTTGGAATCAGTCAGTAATTGCCAGAAAGCTGAGCCCTGTATCTGCACACGAGAAGCGTAGTTATAGAAAGAGGAATATTCTTCTCTTTATGGCATCAGGAGCGAGAACGGCGCGAGGATTCATCGATTATTCACTCGATAAACGCGCCACCCTTCTTAATCTCTTCAAAGGCGTAGTCGATGCCTGCGATGCCGACCCCTATCTTTTAAGAGCAGCTAAATATCATGGCGAGAAAGCAGGTCGCAATTGTCCTGTCTGTAAGAAAGATCGTCTGGTAGAGATTCGATACATCTTCGGCGACCAACTTGGTCAATTCTCCGGAAGGATTAAGACCGCAGAAGAGTTGATTGAATTAGAGAATGAGTTTGGCGAGTTTGCTGTGTATATCGTTGAAGTTTGTAGAGATTGTTCATGGAATCACCTCTGCACCTCTTACTTATTGGGTGATGGAAGAGTCCGGAAGCCGCCTCGGCGCCAGCGAACACTCGAAGATGAGGATTTCAGCGGTAACCTTGGCTCGTGAGCAAAGCTAAATCATCTGCGATGGTTGTGATTCGACGCAGACTTTTACGTGCCGCAATCTTCTTAGGTGGCTTCGGTTTTGTGGCTGGCTCAACTCTCTTCGCCCTTGCTTGGTTTACCGTTGATATTCCAGATCCCAACGCATATGTAAATAGTCAAGCCACGGTTATCCAGTATTCAAATGGTCAAGAGATTGGCCGCATTGGCGCCCAGAATCGCCAGATTTTGCCACTCGCGAAAATTCCATTGCGTCTGCGTTATGCAGTGATGGCGGCTGAAGATAAAAAGTTCTACTCAAATCGTGCATTTAGCGTCACGGGGTTAATCTCAGCAGTTGCAGATAACGTGCTTACCTTAGGAAAAGGTCGCGGCGGTTCTACTATCACGCAGCAGTATGCCAAAACCGCTTTCCTTACCCCTGAAAGAAGTATTCAACGTAAGATAAAAGAGTTGGTCATTGCACTCAAGCTTGAAAACGCGATGACAAAAGATCAGATTCTTGAAAATTACCTCAATACTATTTACTTTGGCCGCGGTTCTTACGGTGTTCAGACTGCAGCACAACAATATTTCAATCGCAATGCTAATCAGTTATCAATTTCGCAATCTGCTGTAATTGCCAGCATCTTGCGATCACCAGGGCTCTATGATCCAGCGCTCGGTGGCGACAACCAAGCGCGCATTGAGGCGCGATTTAAGTATGTCATTGATGGAATGCTTGAAGAGAAATGGATCACCGAAGAAGAAGCAGCTGCAGCTAAGTTGCCGGTAATCGCACCACGCACCACAGGTGGTTCACTCAGTGGTCCAAAGGGTTACATCATTGATGCAGCACTTAAAGAGTTGAGCAAACTTGGTTTTTCTAATGAACAGTTAATGGTCGGCGGATATGTAATTAAAACGACCATCGTGCAGAAGGCACAAACTTCAGCGGTTGATGCAGTAAACAAGTTCTCTCCAAAAGATGCTCCTGAAAATCTTCATATTGGACTCGTAGCAATTCGGCCCGGTACTGGAGAAATCATCTCTATGTACGGCGGAAAAGATTATGTAGTTCGACAGCTCAATGATGCGACGCAATCTATTGCGCTAGCTGGCTCCACCTTTAAGCCTTTTGCACTGATTGCGGCCCTTGAAGCGGGAATTCCACTTACCTCTATGTGGAACGGTGATTCTCCACAAACTTTCGATGATTTAGGCCGCCCATATATTGTGAAAAATTATGGTGATGAAGGTTGGGGCCAGACCGATCTCCTTAATGCCACACAGCACTCGATTAACACAATTTACGTCCCACTTGGAATGAAGGCAGGACTCGATAAAGTTGTTGATGTTGCGCGACGTTCTGGCATTCCAGAGAGCGTGGCAATGATTCCAACACCTTCAGTTTCATTGGGTGTAGCAAGCCCGCGCGTAATTGATGTTGCAAACTCATATGCAACTTTTGCCGCAAACGGAATCTATGCAAAGCCTTATTTGATTGCATCTGTTGCGGGACCAAATAAAGGAATTCTTTACGAAGGCAAAGCAGAGACCCGCGAAGCATTTAGTGCAGAGGTTGCAGCAGATTTAACCTATGCACTTAAATCTGTGGTTAACGGCGGAACAGGTGCAGCAGCTCTTTCCCTTGGTCGACCAGCAGCTGGAAAGACCGGTACATCACAGTCCAATGCATCAGCGTGGTTTAGCGCTTACACCCCAGAGCTCGCAGCATCTGTTGCATTATTTAGAGATAGCGCTTCAGAGACTCTCAATGGAATCGGTGGATTGACATCGGTTACTGGTGGATCATTCCCGGCGCGAATCTGGACGGCATTTATGAAGGGCGCGCTAAGGGGCGAACCCATTACAGAATTCCCAGCCCCTTCAAATATCGGCGGGCTTGATCCGATTGTGTACACCGATGGCGGCGTACAAACACCTAAAAAGAAATAAGCAGACCGCAAAGAATGCGCTCCACTGCTCGTGTTGCAACAGTTCGAATAGTTCTTGCTCTAGCAATACTTGCGACCGTACTTTCGTACTTTAAATTCAACCATTGCGAAGATAATAATTTTGCAGGCCCAGATCAATATATTCACGCTTGTTATTCAGATTTACCTGCCCTCTTTAGCGAAAGAGCTTTTGGGCAAGGAGAATGGGCGTTTTCAGGTGGCGATCAAGCCGCTGAATATCCTGCGCTACAAGGATTGGTTATGTGGGCGACTGCCCAGATATCAAGTGATAGCCCAATAACTTACTTCAGGATAAATATATTTTTAATTGCACTTCTCTTTGTTGCATCAGCTTTTATTCTCTATCGAATTCGCCCCGACCTCTCTTATCTCTATGCGATAGCTCCAACAGGGATTGCTGCCCTCTTCATCAATTGGGATCTCTGGGCGATTGTGACGATGTTGCTTTCAATTTATTGGTTTGACCGAAAACGCGAAACACTCAGCGCAGTAATTTTGGCAATTTCGATTGCCACAAAGTTTTTCCCGATAGTTCTGCTCTTACCGGTAGCAATTATTTTTCTACGCCGCCAAGATATTCGAGGCGCAATCAGATATATCGTATTAACTCTTTCAGTATTTGTTGCAATTAATATTCCATTTGCACTAACCACCCCACAAGGGTGGTGGCGATTCTATGAACTCAATCTCGAGCGCAAAGCTGATTGGGGTTCGCTCTGGTATGCCCTCAGCGTGCTCGGCTTAGATTTAGCAGCAATAAATTATCTATCGATACTTACCTTACTCATTGTGATTACAGCCGTCTCTATCTTTCTCCTGCAGGTTGAGCGAACGTTGTCACTATCTGAGAGTGCGCTCTATATATTTATTGGAGTAATGGCGGTGAGCAAGGTTTACTCACCGCAATTTGTACTGTGGTTGGCTCCTCTTGTAATTCTCGCGCTCAGAGATAAACGAGATCTTCCCTGGTTCTGGGGTTGGCAGATTGCTGAAATCGGTTATCACATTGCGATTTGGCAACATCTGGCTCTCTTAACAGGTGCGACCTACGGGCTCTCAGTGAAGGCATATGCGGTATTTATCCTTATTCGAATTGCCGCCTCAATCGCCTTGGGCATAGCGCTCGCCCGCCGCCATAAGCGTAGAGATGAGCCCTGGGCGACCGAATTTCTCTTATCCAGCGCCTCGAGTTACCCTTAACCTCCCTTCAATAAGGCCATCCGGCCTTTGAGATAGGGCTTTTAACCCTCCTGTCACGGAAATCCCGTGGCCGTCTTAGTCCAGAGGAGGTCGGGTTAACACATGCGTCACTATGAACTCATGATCATTCTTGATCCAGATCTAGAAGAACGTACAGTCACACCATCACTTGAGACATATCTCAAGATCATCAAAGATAGCGGCGGCGCCGTTAATAAGCTCGATGTTTGGGGCAAGCGCCGTATGTCATTCGAGATAAATAAGAAGGGTGAAGGCATCTACGCAGTTGCAGATATGAACTGTGAGCCTGCCGCAATCAAGGAGCTTGATCGTCAGCTCAACTTGAATGAATCCATCCTTCGCACCAAAGTAATCCGCCCCGAGTAATCGGTAGAACTATCCACAACTCTCGGAATTGCTTCCAAGAAATGTGGGTGGAGACGGGTAACTTAATCGCACGGACTCAACCAGTAGAGAACCCCAACAGGTTCTGATATCAGAGAATAGAAGGTAAAAAAATGGCAGCAGGAGATACAACAATCACATTAATCGGCAACCTCGTTGACGATCCAGAGCTTCGCTTTACCCCATCGGGTGCAGCGGTAGCTAAATTCCGCGTTGCTTCAACCCCTCGTTATTTAGATCGAACAACTAACGAGTGGAAAGATGGCGAGAGCCTCTTCCTTCAATGCAATATCTGGCGTCAAGCTGCTGAGAATGTTGCTGAGTCATTGACCAAGGGAATGCGCGTCATTCTTACTGGTCGACTTAAGCAGCGTTCATATGAGACAAAAGAAGGCGAGAAGCGCACAGTCTTCGAGGTAGAGGTAGATGAAGTAGGTCCATCACTTCGCAATGCAACAGCAAAGGTCACTCGTACACAACGAGCAGCCGGCGCCGCAGGCGGAAATGGAGGGGGCTTCTCAGCTCCCGCTGCTGATTTTGCTGATGATCCTTGGGCTGCAGCTTCAACGTCACCAGCCGGTGGTGGATGGGGATCTCCATCTACAACCGACGAACCTCCATTTTAAAAAATTAAACCAATCAACAATCCATTCCTACCAACTTATTTAGTAAGCGTAGGGCCCGAAAAGGAGCACCATAATGGGAGCAAGAAATAACCGTAATCTCAAAGAGATTAAGAATAAGGGCGCAAAAGCCGCTGCCCTTAATAAGAAATTCAAGAAGAAGCCTTGCAGCTTCTGCCGTGACAAGGTCACATATATCGATTACAAAGATATTGCGACACTTCGTAAGTACATCTCAGATCGCGGCAAGATCCGCGCTCGCCGTGTCACCGGTGCATGTACACAACATCAGCGCGCAGTAGCAACAGCTGTCAAGAACAGCCGTGAAGTTGCTCTACTGCCTTACACATCTTCAGCGAAGTAAGGAGATAAGCCAACTATGAAACTTATTCTTACTCGCGAAGTAGCAAAGCTCGGCGTAGCCGGAGATGTTGTTACAGTAAAAGATGGTTATGCACGTAACTTCCTTCTCCCACGTGGTGCAGCTATTGCATGGACACAGGGTGGAGAGAAGCAGATCGAAGGTATCCGTCGTTCACGCGCAGCGCGCGAGATCCGCGATATCGATCACGCTAAAGAGATTAAGGCGACTCTCGAGTCAGCTAAGGTCACTGTTGCGGTTAAGACAGGTGTTGCAGGTCGCCTCTTCGGTTCAGTAACCGATAAGGACATCGCAGCAGCTATCAAGAGCACAACAAAGCTTGATATCGATCGCCACACAATTAAGACAACCGGCCACATCAAGAAGGTTGGCTCATACTCTGTAAAGGTTTCACTCGGACATAACATCGTCGCGACTGTTGCTTTCTCAGTAGTAGCTGCTTAATACTCAGTTCTCTACAAGAAACACCCTCACCGTACGCGGTGGGGGTGTTTCTTACTTTCTCTCTCGCTTTCTCTCTCGCTTTCTCTCTCGCTTTCTCAAGGTGTGAGATTGCTCGAAGAAATATCTCTCCACAGCGACTTACGCCTAAAGTCGGGGTTATCCACCAGAATCGCTTCTTATCCACACCTTATCCCCAGCTATCTACACAGGAAAGCGCGACTTACCCACAGTCTTACCCACACCCTCCTTCGCTTTTGTCGGTGGAAGGTGGGAAGTTTCACCCGTGAGCATCGCTGAATTCCCATCCAACACCCCCCGTAGCGTCGGGGTTGAATTCGAGCGTACCCCGCCGCAAGATTTACAAGCAGAACAATCTGTTCTCGGTGGAATGTTGTTATCAAAAGATGCGATTGCAGATGTTGTTGAAGTTTTACGTTCGCGCGATTTCTATCGACCTGCTCACGAATTAATCTTCGAAGCAGTTCTTGATCTCTATGGACGCGGCGAACCGGCAGATGCAATCACTGTCTCTGCTGAACTTACAAAGCGTGGCGAGATTGCACGCGCAGGCGGCGCACCTTATCTACACACACTTATCTCATCTGTTCCAACCGCTGCTAACGCTGGTTACTACGCAAAGATTGTTCTTGATCATGCAATTATGCGCCGACTCGTTGAGGCCGGAACAAAAGTTGTTCAACTTGGTTATGATCAAAATGGCGAAGTAGATGATGCGGTAGATGCAGCACAAGCAGAGATCTATGCAGTTACAGAGCGACGTTCATCAGAAGATTATGTTCAACTCAATACCTTACTTCCACAAGCACTCGATGAGATTGAGGCAATCTCAAAAGGAAATGGAGTCGAAGGCGTTAAGTCAGGTTTCCGTGATCTCGATGCGCTGACCCACGGTTTCCATCCTGGCAACATGATTATCCTTGCAGCACGTCCTGCAGTTGGTAAATCAACTCTTGGTCTTGATATTGCCCGACATGCAGCGATTCACGATAATCAAACCGCAGTGATCTTCTCTCTCGAAATGTCGCGCTCTGAAATCACGATGCGTATGTTATCTGCTGAAGCACGAGTAGGACTTAACAATATTCGCTCTGGTCAACTCAGCGATGATGAGTGGGCAAAGCTTGCACGACGTATGGGAGAAATCTCAGATGCACCACTTTTTATCGATGACTCTCCCAATCTTTCAATGATGGAGATCCGCGCAAAGGCGCGTCGACTCAAGCAACGCCACGACCTTAAACTCATTGTTATCGATTACCTACAGTTGATGACATCAGGTAAAAAAGTTGAAAACCGCCAACAGGAAGTTTCGGAGTTCTCACGTCAGATTAAATTGATGGCTAAAGAGCTTAATGTCCCTGTTATTGCTATCTCTCAGCTCAACCGCGGTCCTGAACAACGCTCTGATAAGAAGCCTTTGCTCTCAGATCTTCGCGAATCAGGTTCTATCGAACAAGATGCTGACGTCGTAATTCTTCTGCACCGTGAAGATATGTACGATGCACAGAATCGTGCAGGCGAGGCAGATCTCCATGTTGCTAAGCACCGTAATGGTCCTACACGAACAATCCCTGTCTCAGCCCAACTTCACTTTGCACGATTCTTCGACCTTGCACAATCAGCGCCAATGCGATCATTTGATGAACCTAAGAGCGCACCTGCAGGATATGTACCAACATCACCGTATGGAGATCAACAACCATCCGAACCTGGTGATGGCGGTTGGAACGAATAAGTTTAAGCTGTAACCGATTTACTTCGATCTGCGATATAGATTCCGATAAGCACAACAAGAGCGCCCATTAATTGGATTAAATCCCAACCCTGATTGAGCCAAACCCAAGCAAGAGCGCCAGCTAAGACAGGTTCAATCATTCCTAAAACACTGCTCTTCGATGCACTTAAAATGCGTAACCCGCTGACAACAAAGAGATAAGGAACGATTGTTCCCATTACAACAATCCAAAGCAACAAGACCCATCCTGGATATTGATTGCCGGCTAGGTACCCATGGAGATCTAGCTTCGCAGAGAAAACATCGGTTGGAAAGTTCCAGATGGGGAGAACTAAAATCCAGAAAATCGAAGCCACACCCAAACCAATAATGGTTGAACCCATGGGATGGCGAGTCTTGCCAAATTTTTCACCCATTAAAAAATAACCAGCTAAGGCGAATGCGCTTCCGAGTGCTGCGGCAAGTCCTAAGAGATCGAATTTAAAGCCATCCCAAATCTTTGTAAGAAGAACCAACCCGATGAGAGAGAGCCCGATAGCTATCCACATATCTTCGCTGACGTTGCCCCTGCGAACATATTTGATCCAGAGCGCGACCCAGATTGGGGCGGTGAATTCGATAACAAGAACGAGGCCAAGCGGAAGCCCGCGTTCGATACCAAGGAAATAACCCACATTTACAAGGGCAAATCCAACGACGCCCAAGGCTATTGCCAGAGGGATATCTGCTTTTGATAAACGCAAGAGTTCGCGCCTAAAGATAAGAGCGAAGATAAGGAGAAGAATAAATGCAGAGATGGCACGAATCTGGGCAAGTCGAAAGGCAGAGAGTTCTTCAAGTACGACAGTTGAGACAATTCCGTTAACAGAAAAAGTTAAGGCGCCGAGAAAGATATAAAGCTCGCCGCGATGACTTTTTAACACGCGGCGAGCCTATCTTATGAAATGGTCAAAATTGCCTAGAAAGCACCCTCTGCAATATCCATAATTGCATTATCTGTTGCTTCAACAATCTTGCGATCAGCTGTGATGTGCGGAAGAACGGTGCTTACAAAGAATTTAGCTGATGCAATTTTTCCGGTGTAGAAATCTGCATCTTTGCCAGTAGCTGTTGGAAGCTTCTCTGCAGCAATATCTGCTTGACGTAGAAGTAACCAAGAGATGATCACATCACCGACGGCCATGAGCGCACGAGATGTGCTGAGGCCGACCTTATAAATCTCATCTGACTTTTCTTGTGATGCCATGGCGTGACCAACAAGTACACCGATGATTCCGTTGAGATCACCGAGTGCTTTAGCGAGTGCTTGCTTTTCTGCTGCGTGCACTCCACCAGTTTCAGTAAAAGCTTGAATCTCTTTGCCTAGTAAGCCAAGTGCGCGACCGCCATCTTTAACAACCTTGCGGAAGAAGAAATCTAGTCCCTGGATTGCAGTTGTGCCTTCGTATAAGGTATCAATTTTGGCATCGCGAACATATTGTTCGAGTGGCCAATCTTGCGTAAACCCAGCTCCACCAAATGTCTGTAGTGATTCTGTTCCGAGTAGAGTCCATGAACGCTCTGAACCAAAACCCTTTACAACAGGGAGCAAGAGATCATTGAGCGCTTCCATCTTTGCCAACTTATCTTCATCGCCAGCAGCGCGTGCAAGTTCGATTTCATCCTGAATTGTGGCGGTGTAGAGAACGAGAGCTCTCATGCCTTCAGAATATGACTTTTGCACCATCAGCGAACGGCGCACATCTGGGTGATGAATGATTGTCACACGTGGTGAAGCTTTATCGTTCATTACCTTCATATCGCCACCTTGCACACGAGTCTTGGCATAAGCCAACGCCTGCTGATAACCAGCCGAAAGTGTTGCAATAGCTTTTGTACCAACCATCATGCGAGCAAACTCAATAATCTTAAACATCTGTGCGATACCTTCATGGACATCTCCTAAGAGATAACCAACAGCAGGTTCTTTCTCGCCTAGATTTACTTCACAAGTGGCAGAGACGTTAAGTCCCATCTTGTTTTCAACACCAGTGACATATACACCGTTACGTTTTCCGAGGTCACCAGTTTTGTGATCAAACATAAACTTTGGAATCAAGAAGAGCGATAGACCTTTAGTACCTGGTCCACCACCTTCGCGACGAGCCAGAGTGAAGTGCATAATGTTTTCGTAGATATCAGCATCACCAGAAGTGATGTAGCGCTTTGTGCCGGTGATATGCCATGTGCCATCAGGTTGTTGCACCGCCTTAGTGCGACCAGCACCAACATCAGAGCCAGCATCTGGTTCTGTTAATTGCATCGTTGCACCCCAGTGGCGCTCGACCATGTGCTTGGCAAAGATTTTCTGTTCTGGTGTACCCAATACATAAGCAACGTGTGCAAAGGCATAACCAGATGCGTAGATGTGAATTGCTGGGTTAGAACCAAGAACCATCTCTGCAATTGCCCAACGAAGTGATGGAGGGACTCTTGTGCCACCGAGTTCGACTGGTGCATCAAGGCTCCACCAACCTTGGTCAACAAATGCCTTGTAAGATTTTTTGAAACTCTCTGGCAGCTTTATCTCGCCAGTTGCTTTATCAAAGTTTGTTCCGATGCGATCGCCATCAACAAAAGATGCAGCGAGATCGTTTTCGGTAATGCGCTTAATCTCATCGAGCATTCCGGTAGCGGTATCCCTATCGATTTCAGAGTAGAGAGAGGTACCGAGAATCTTCTCGCGACCGAAGAGGTCGAAGAGGCAGAATTCGATATCGCGGGTATTTGATATGTAATGGCTCATGGCGGTATTTTCCTACCGACCAGTAACTTGCGCAAGTGGTGGCGGTCAGCTTTTTGCTAGGCCCCAGATAGTAGGCTCGGCGCGTGCTACTAAGTGACCGCGATATCCGTGCCCAGATTGCCGAAAAGCGTGTGGGGGTCGAGCCATTCTCTGATGCGATGATCCAGCCGTCATCGGTAGATGTCCGCCTCGATAAGTTCTTCCGAGTCTTCGAAAACCATAAATACGAGGTCATCGATCCGGCGCTCGAGCAACCAGAGCTCACTCGCGAGATTGTCGCCGAAGATGGCGAAGCATTTATCTTGCACCCAGGCGAATTCGTTCTCGCCAGCACCTACGAAGTAATCACGCTCCCCGACGATATCGCGGGACGTTTAGAGGGAAAGTCATCTTTAGGTCGCCTCGGTCTCTTGACCCACTCAACAGCAGGATTTATCGATCCAGGATTTTCGGGGCACATCACCCTGGAGCTCTCTAATGTCGCAAACCTTCCTGTGAAGTTATACCCAGGGATGAAAATCGGTCAGCTCTGTCTCGTTAAGCTTTCATCGCCGGCAGAACACCCATACGGTTCAGCGCAATATCTCAACCGTTACCAGGGGCAGCGCGGGCCAACCGCAAGCCGTTCATTTATGAACTTTCACCGCAGTATTATCAAATAGCCGGGAATACCACCCGGAGAAATCGGGTTAGATAAGCCATGGAAATAATCATCGTTCTCGCCGTACTTGGCCTCATCGCTCTCTTCTTAATCGCCCAATACAACCGCCTTGTCAGACTCAATATCACTGTTGATGAGGCATGGGCACAGATTGAGGTTCAACTCAAGCGTCGTGCAGATCTGATTCCTAACTTAGTAGAGACTGTTAAAGGTTATGCCGCACACGAACAAGGGACCCTTGACGCAGTCATTACTGCGCGCGCTGCATCAACAAGTGCCACAACAATCGGTGAAGTGTCCAAGGCCGATGGTGCACTCACCAATGCACTTCGTGGTTTGTTAGCCGTTGCTGAGGCGTATCCAGATCTCAAGGCATCAGCAAACTTTCTCTCATTGCAAGAAGAGCTTTCAACAACAGAAAATAAAGTTTCTTTCGCACGCCAGTTCTATAACGATAATGTGCGTAATCTCAATCAAGCGGTTGCAACTATTCCAACAAGTTTCTTCGCCGGCTTTGCAAAGGTAGAGGCTCGTAACTTCTACGAAGTTGAAAACCCTGCAGATCGCGAAGTTCCTAACGTAAAGTTCTAAGGCATATTAATTAATGGCTAATACCAGCGACTTTAGAGCTGCGCAGTCAGCAAATAAGGGCAAGACATATTTCTTACTTGCCTCTATGGGTGTTTTGACGTGGCTCGTTGCTTACGCAGCACTCACATACTTTGGCGTGGGTACTGCATCTGCAATTGTTCCGATTGCTGTTGGTATTTCACTTATCGGTGTCTGGGGTTCGTATTACGGCTCAGATAAATTAGTTTTAACGATGACGGGCGCAAAACTTATTCAACGTGAAGATGCACCAGAGCTCTTTAATCTTATTGAAGAGATTGTTATCGCCTCAGGTCTGCCGATGCCCAAAGTGGCCATCGTCGAAGATACAGCGCCCAATGCATTTGCCACAGGGCGCGATCCAGAGCACGCCCTCATTGCATTTACAACACGAATTCTTGAAGTTATGGACCGTGATGAACTTCAAGGCGTGATCGCCCACGAACTAAGCCATGTAGCAAACCGCGACACTTTGGTCTCAGCAGTTGCTGCGACGACGGCAGGTGCGATTGCGATACTCAGTGACTTTATGGCGCGGATGATGTTCTTTGGCGGAGGCCGCGATCGCCGCGATGGAAACTCAAACCCACTTCTCCTAGTTGTCTCTCTCTTTATTATGATTTTGGCGCCAATGGCTGCCATGCTCCTAAAATCTGCAATTTCCCGTAAGCGTGAATCTCTCGCCGACGCCACAGCGGTCTCATTTACGCGAAACCCTGCCGGACTTCGTAAAGCGCTAGAGGTATTAGCTGCAGACTCAACTGTTGTTCGACAGAAATCAAATGCCGTCGCGCATATCTGGATTGAATCCCCGCTCGATGGAAAATCACTATCGAAGCTATTTAGTACTCATCCACCGATTGAAGAGCGGATTGCAACGTTGCGAGCAATGGAATCACTCGGGCCCTCAAAGAATTAGTTACTTATCCTCTGGTTACTTATCACATTCATTCTTAGAGTGGGAAGAAGAGCGTGAATTTTGCTCCATTGCCGGGCTCTGATTGAACTGAGACCGAACCACCATGGGCGCGCATAACAGCGTCCACTATTGATAATCCAAGGCCACTGCCTTCACCATCAACGCGCGCACGCGAAGGATCTGCGCGATAGAAGCGTTGAAAGATTTTATTTTGGGCTTCAGGAGATAACCCAGGACCATTGTCAGAGACAGCAACTGCAACACCTAAAGCCTCTTGCGAAATAGTTAAGGCAACCTGACTTCCCATCGGAGTATGTACGCCAGCATTGGCGAGCAAATTAGCGATGACCTGATGGACACGAGGGGCATCACCTAAGATAAATATTTCATGGGATGGTTTTTCAAGTTCAATTTTATGATGCGGGTTAGAGACGCGTGCTGAAGAGACCGCGGCATCAACGATGTCTACGAGATTAATTGGCTTCATCTCCATTTGACGCTCTTCATCGAGTCGAGCAAGTAGTAAGAGATTCTCAACTAAGGTGCTCATGCGAACAGATTCACCTTCAATTCTTGCCACTAAATCTTTAGTTGGTTGCTCTCCTTGCACAGCACCTTGACGATAGAGCTCAGAGAAACCGCGAATCGCAGTTATTGGTGTGCGGAGTTCGTGGCTAGCGTCGGCGACAAAACGACGCAAACGATCTTCAGACTCAACTCGCGCAGCAAATGACCCTTCGATTCGCGAAAGCATGGAATTGAGCGCAGTAACCAAACGCCCGACTTCAGTATCGGGATTGGCATCTGGCATACGGACCGAGAGGTTACCTCCCGCAATTTCTCCAGCAGTTGCCTCTACATCTTTAAGGGGCCGCATACCGATACGAATAACAAGGCGAGTCGCCACAGTGATCAGCGTCAATAAGAGAAGCCCAATAAGTAGAAAGAGAAGCCCAAGTCTGTCCACTGTGCGGTTGAGATCTCCCAATGATTGCGCAGCTACAACCGAACCGGCACCGTTCGGTAATACAACAGCGATTGCACGGAAATCATCACGAGTACCTTTTACAGTAAAGGCTTCACCATTGAGATCGGCAACGTCCTGCATAGATAAACCACCGAGATAATTAGCGATTGGTGATGAGTTGAGATCTCCACCTAATTCAGCGAGAACAGTGCCATTTGAATCGAGAAGAGAGATCGATGTAGAGGTCGGAATTCGTTGCAGAGGAGTGGCAACAATCAAAGGACGATTTTTCCGGCGCTCATCGCGATTCTCTTCGAAATCGTCACTATCTGCAATACCGAAAGCTGCAACGCGGGGCAGAGTGCCACCGGATAGAGCTACTAACTGCGAATCAACCTGATGTAAGAGATACCCCTTAAGTGCTTGCTGTGCAATAACACCAGAGATTACATAACCAGTTGCTGTAAGAATAAGAATGCCGAAAGTTATTCGCCTTCTCAGACTCCAGGTAGCAATAGGACTTTTCATTTCTTCCGCATCCAGTTATTCGGTAACTACTCTGTAGGGACTATTCGCAGACGGTATCCAACACCACGAACTGTGTGGATGAGTGCAGGCTCGGTGATATCAATCTTCTTACGAAGGTAGGAGATGTAAGTTTCAACTATTCCAGCGTCGCCACCAAAATCGTAATCCCAGACATGATCTAAAATTTGAGCTTTAGAAACAACACGATCGGCGTTGATGAGTAAGTAACGTAGCAATGTAAATTCAGTGGGGGATAAATCAATTAAGTTGCCGGCGCGATGAACTTCGTGAGCAGCCTCATTAAGTTCTAAATCTGCAAATGAAATTTTCTCATCATTGACATCTTGTTCTACGACGCCGATGCGACGTAATAGTGCACGTAGACGCGCAACGAGTTCTTCAAGGCTAAATGGCTTTGTCATATAGTCATCGCCGCCAATTGTGAGACCTTGCACTTTATCTTTCATCTCATCTTTTGCAGATAAGAAGAGAACACCTATCGGGTGGCCTTCATCGCGAATACGCCGACAGACTTCAAAGCCATCGAGATCGGGCAACATCACATCAAGAATCATCGCGTGCGGTTTAAATTCTTCAGCAACTGTAAGAGCTTGCGAACCGGTAGCAGCGGTGCGAACATCGAAGCCAACAAATTTAAGGCTTGTAGAAATGAGATCGCTGATGTTGGGCTCGTCATCAACTACGAGGATTCGAAAGAGTTCGCCTTGTTTCATGGCTCAATACTCCTTGGCGAAGCTGGGGGTTAGCTGAGAAATCTGAGAAGAAAGGCGGGGGTAAATCACGCTTATCCCCGAGCGAAAATGGGTTATAAATGGTGTGAGGCTAGGAGGGAGCCTAGGAAAGGGAGCGAAAGGGCGTAATTTCCCGCGTCTAAGGCTTTTAGCGGTATTTACAGATCTGATATACCACTAGGATAATTACCCTGACCCGGCTATTCGGGCACAGGAGGCCTTTTAGGGCTATCTGGAAATTTCAGGCCAAGGGCCATGAGAGCGGGATATGAGCAAGCTATGGGCGAGAAATTGAGCGAGAAGAAGAGCGGCTACGACGCCTCCTCGATCACCGTTCTCGAGGGCCTAGAAGCGGTCCGTAAGCGCCCTGGCATGTATATCGGCTCAACCGGAGAACGCGGACTCCACCACCTCGTCTACGAAATCGTCGATAACGCAGTTGATGAAGCGCTCGCCGGTTATTGCACAGAGATCAAAGTGACTTTAATGGCCGATGGATCACTTCAAGTCATCGATAACGGGCGCGGAATCCCGGTTGATATCCATCCCGTGGAAAAGAAACCAGCTCTTGAAGTTGTTCTCACCGTGTTGCACGCTGGTGGAAAGTTTGGAGATGGCGGCTACTCAGTCTCTGGTGGTCTTCACGGAGTTGGCTCATCTGTTGTTAATGCGCTCTCTACTGATCTTCATGCAAAGGTACAACGCGATGGATTTATTTGGACACAGGAGTACAAACTCGGTGTACCAACTGCGCCAGTTAAAAAAGGTGAAGCAACGACAGAGACCGGCACAACAATTCAGTTCTGGCCATCTGCAGATATCTTCGAAACAACCGATTTCTCTTTTGAGGTTCTCTCTACGCGTTTCCGTGAAATGGCATTCCTTAATCGCGGTCTGATTTTGTCGCTGACAGATATGCGCCCAGGCCATGTCGATGAAAAGGGCGAACAACTTACAGTTCGCTACCAGTACCAAGGCGGAATCACTGACTTTGTAAAGCACCTTAATTCAACCCGCGGCGAGCTCCATAAATCAGTAATTGCCCTCACATCTGAGGATAAGAAAGCGCGCCTATCTCTTGAAGTTTCGATGCAATGGAACAACGGATTCTCTGAATCTGTCTATACCTTTGCAAACACTATTCATACCCACGAAGGCGGAACACATGAAGAAGGTTTCCGCACCGCCCTCACATCTGTTGTAAATAAGTTTGCTGAAGATCAAGGGCTAATAAAAAAGAAAGAAGATCGTCTCACTGGAGATGACGTGCGCGAAGGTTTAACTGCAATCGTGTCGATTAAGTTAGGCGAACCACAATTTGAAGGACAGACAAAGACAAAGCTGGGTAACACTGAAGCAAAGTCATTTACACAGAAGATTGTTAATGAGCATTTAACAGCGTGGTTTGAGCAGAATCCACAAGAAGGCAAAGAGATTATCCGTAAATCTATTGATGCAGCTTCTGCACGTGTAGCAGCGCGTAAAGCGCGTGATTTAGCTCGTAATCGCAAAGGTTTGCTAGAAGGCCGCGGTATGCCAGGAAAGCTCGCTGATTGCCAGTGGACCGATCCTGCAAAGTGCGAGCTTTATATTGTCGAAGGTGATTCTGCAGGTGGTTCAACAAAGGGCGGTCGTGATTCTCGTAACCAAGCAGTTCTGCCAATTCGCGGCAAGATTCTTAACGTTGAGAAGGCGCGTATCGATCGCGTATTGCAGAACAATGAAGTACAGGCGCTAATTACTGCACTCGGTACAGGCGTTCATGATGACTTTGATATTGCGAAGCTGCGTTATCACAAGATTATTTTGATGGCAGATGCTGACGTTGATGGCCAACATATCCGCACCCTTTTGTTAACCCTGTTATTCCGCTTTATGCGCCCATTACTTGAAAACGGTTATGTCTATCTTGCTCAGCCACCTCTCTATAAACTCAAGTGGGGCGGCAAGGATGCTGTTCAATATGCATTTAGCGACCGCGAAAGAGATGCCATGATCAAACTTGGCATTGATGAAGGAAAGCGCCTTCCTAAGGATGACGGTATTCAGCGATTTAAAGGACTCGGCGAGATGCCAGCGAAAGAGTTGTGGGATACCACGATGGATCCTGACCACCGCGTACTCATCCAAGTAACACTTGAAGATGCAGCAGCAGCCGATGATTTGTTCTCAGTCCTAATGGGCGAAGATGTCGAACAGCGTCGCGCATTTATTCAACGCAATGCTAAAGATGTTAGGTTCTTGGATATCTGATGAGCGACGAAAAAATAACAGCACCCGACTCGAGCGGAGCAACCTATGACCGCGTAGAGACTGTTGACCTACAAGTTGAGATGGCGCGAAGCTATCTTGATTATGCGATGTCAGTCATTGTTGGTCGCGCACTGCCTGATGTTCGTGATGGGCTGAAGCCAGTTCACCGCCGCGTCTTATATGCAATGTTTGATGCCGGTTATCGCCCAGATAAGGGTTATTACAAATCGTCTCGTATCGTCGGTGACGTCATGGGTAATTACCACCCACATGGTGACACAGCAATCTATGACTCTGTAGTCCGCTTAGCTCAGCCATGGTCGCTTCGCTACCCATTAGTTGATGGCAATGGAAACTTTGGCTCTCCCGGCAACGATCCAGCTGCAGCTATGCGTTATACCGAAGCCCGCTTGGCGCCACTTGCCATGGAGATGATGCGCGATATCGATGAAGATACCGTCAACTTCTCACCAAACTACGATGGCCGCTCACAAGAGCCAGATGTTCTACCTTCACGTTTTCCCAATCTTTTAGTTAATGGTTCTGCTGGTATCGCAGTCGGAATGGCTACAAATATTCCGCCACATAATTTACGTGAAATTGGCGAAGCAGTTATCTATACCCTCGAACACCTAGATCAATCACCGGAAGATTTACTTGCACATTTATTAACTGTTGTGAAAGGCCCAGATTTCCCAACCAAGGCGCTCATCGTAGGTCGCGGCGGAATCGAAGATGCTTATCGAACCGGTCGTGGTTCGATCACCATGCGTGCAGTTGTAAATGTTGAAGAGATTAATAAGCGCACATGTCTTGTTGTCACCGAGCTTCCTTATCAGGTTAACCCAGATAACTTAGCTCTCAAGATTGCTGAGCTTGTTAAGGATGGCAAGATCAAAGGCATCGCTGATGTACGCGATGAAGGTAACGAACGTTTAGGTCAACGCCTCGTCATTGTCTTGCAGACTTCAGCTATCCCAAAGGTTGTACTTAACAATCTCTTTAAGCAGACCCAGCTGCAAGATACATTTGGCGCAAATATGTTGGCTCTGGTCGACGGTGTTCCTCGTACCTTGCGCCTTGATGAATTTATTAAGTATTACATCGAACATCAGATCGAAGTTATTGTCCGTCGCACCAAGTTCCGACTTGTCGAAAAAGAGAAGCGCGCCCATATCTTGCAGGGCTATCTCAAGGCACTTGATGCACTCGATGCTGTGATTGCCCTGATTCGCGCCTCTAAGACGCCAGAGGAAGCGCGTACCGGCTTAATGAAGCTGCTTGATGTTGATGAGATTCAGGCCAATGCAATTTTGGATATGCAGCTTCGTCGTATCGCGGCTCTGGAGCGCCAGAAGATCAATGACGAATACGAAGGCTTAATGGCAGACATCATCGAACTCAACGCTATCTTGGCATCAGAGGCCAAACAGCGTGAGATTGTGAAGAGCGAGCTATCAGATCTCGTTATTAAGTATGGAGATGAGCGCCGCACGCAGCTCGTTGCCAGCGAAGGTGATTTCTCTGCAGAGGATTTGATTCCGGATCACGATGTAGTTGTCACAATCACCCATGGCGGATATTCAAAGCGCACAACTGCAGATTTATATAAATCACAACGTCGTGGCGGTCGTGGAGTAAAGGGCGCATCTCTAAAGCAAGATGATGTTGTCGACCATTTCTTTGTTGCATCCACCCACGATTGGTTGCTCTTCTTTACCAATCAGGGGCGCGTCTATCGCGCCAAGGTCCACGAACTTCCTGATGCAGGACGCGATGCCCGCGGTCAACATGTAGCAAATCTTCTAGCATTTAAACCAGATGAAACCATTGCGCAAGTTCTCTCCTTTAAAGATTACAACGCAGCTCCGTTCTTAGTGTTAGCAACTAAGGGTGGGCTCATTAAGAAGACTCCTTTAATTGAATACGATTCACCGCGCACAGGTGGGTTGATTGCAATCAATCTCAAGGGTGGCGATGAAGTTGTATCTGCAACTTTGGCTGCTGATGGTGATGAGATTCTTCTCGTTTCACGGAAAGCGATGTCGGTGAGATTTGTTTGTAACGAAGAATCATTGCGCTCGATGGGTCGATCAACATCAGGTGTTATTGGCATGAAGTTCCGCGCCGGCGATGAGCTATTAACGATGTCACGAGTTGATAGCGCTAATTCATTTGTCTTTACTGCAACCGATGGTGGTTACGGAAAGAAGACACCAATCGAGGAGTACCGCCTACAAGGTCGCGGCGGTATTGGAATCAAGGCTGCAAAGATTGATGAGGACTCACGTGGCACTCTCGTCTCAGCGTTAGTGATTATTGATAGCGATGAGATTCTCGCAATTACCAGCGCTGGCACAGTCATGCGCACCCAAGCTTCTGAGATCCGCCAGACAGGCCGTGACTCAATGGGCGTTCGCCTCGTCAATCTTGATGAAGGTGCAACCTTGCTCACTGTTACCCGCAGCCGGGAAGATGAGATTTCGGAAGAAAAGTAGTACCCTTTCGCTCTGCTGTTATAGGTAAGAGCGTTTTGGTTACTTGAGTAAAATCAAGTATTCTTCGCATTCTGCATATGGACGAAAGTACATCTGCGGGCCTATAGCTCAGCCCGGTTAGAGCGCTTCCCTGATAAGGAAGAGGTCGATGGTTCAAGTCCATCTAGGCCCACCCCGCACTAACAACGGGGACCTAGCTCAATTGGTAGAGCACCGCCTTTGCAAGGCGGGGGTTAGGGGTTCGATTCCCCTGGTCTCCACAACGTAGTGAAGGAGAGCGTAAAGATGGTCTCCACAACGAAGTGAAAAAGATAGTAAAAACCCCACCGGATAACCGGCGGGGCTTTTTACTTTACATCTCTTATTGCGCTGCTATTTACGGCACTGCTATCCCTTGATTGAACCTGCTGTCATACCCGCAACGATCCTCTTATTGAAGAAGATAAAGGCGAGAAGTGGGAAAGCGGTGATGTACAAAATATCGGTAAACAATAAGTTGTACTGCGTCGAATAACGGCTGACGTAGTTAAAGAGCGTCTGCTGCAACGTTGCATTCTCTTCACCCGGCAAGTAGTACAACGGGTTGGTAAAGTCGTTAAAGACTGCTGCGGTAGCGATAATTCCGATTGTGATTGTGACAGGCTTCAAAAGAGGGAAAATCACTCGGAAGTAGAGTCCCCAACCGGTGCAGCCATCAATCATTGCCGCTTCATCGATTTCGCGAGGAATTGTTGACATGAAGTTACGGAAGATAAGAACTGCAAATGCCAGGCCATATGCCACCTGGATCATAATCATTCCTGTCATAGTCTTATAGAGACCGAGGCGCTGCAACACCCAGATGGTTGGGACAATCGCTGGGGGAACAACGAGGGCAGTCAAAACGAAGATATTACCGACGGTTGTCACAATATTTCGCTTACGGTGCATGACATAACCAGTCATTCCGCTGATGATGATCAAGAAGAAGACTGAACCGATTGTCATGACAAGTGAGTTCCAGGTGGAGCGCAGAACCATGTAGTCATTATCTGTAATAACTGTCTTGAAGTTGGTCCAGAGCTGCCATTCTTTCGGCGGAGACATGTTTAAGCGGAATGAATCTTCTTCATTCTTGCCAGCGTTCACTAGTAAGAAATAAAAGGGGAGGATAAAGACAACGACAGTCAAGATTACGCCGACAATGTCGTTCCAGATGCTGCGGTACTTAACTTTAGGCTTTGCAACCTTATCTTTATTGCGGCTGAGTATCACATTGTCACCTCTCTCTTATTGAGGAACCTCGCTAATGGGAATACCAAGATCGAGACTAATGCGAAGAGAATTACATTTCCTGCAGTAGCAAGGCCGAAGTAGCCTGAGGTGTACTGCTTGTAATTAATTGACCCCAAAACGTCTGTAATAAAGCCAGGGCCACCACCGGTCATCGCCCAAATTAAGTCGAAGGATCTCAAACCGCCCACGAAGGAGAGGATAATGACGGTAAACATCGCTGGGCGAACAAGTGGAAGAGTAATTTGATAGAACTGCTGGCGCTTACTTGCGCCATCAATAGATGCAGCTTCATAATAATCAGTAGGAATCGCAGCGATACCTGCGATATAAATAAGGGTTGCGATACCAACACCTTTCCAAACATCAACCATTGAGACAGAGATAATTGGAAGCAAGTTTGGATCAACTAACCAGCCAGGACCATCAGTGGTGATGCCAATGAGTCCAGCAGCCCACTTGATAAATTGATTTACAACACCTTCCCAAGGATTAAGCAAGATTGAGAAAGTGATTCCGACTCCGATAGTACTTACGAGAGTCGGGAAAAATAGAACAGAGCGCATAAATCCTGAAGTGCGCAATTTTGATGAGAGGAAGCTGGCAAGGTAGAGGCCAATGATTACCTTGAGCGCACTCGTTAAGAATCCGTAAATGATTGTATTTCTAAATCCGATACGTAGATATTCTTCAGAGAAGTAGAGGATAAAATTTTCAAATCCGATAAATGTCCACTCTTGAAGTGTCCAACGAGTCAAGCTAAAGAACAGCGATAAAACTGTTGGTATAAAGAAAAGGACTATGTATAAAACTGCACCCGGCACAAGGAGCGACATTGGGTATGGGCTCTTGATCTTGTTTTTTCTCTTCTTCATTTCACTCCAATGAGGTAAGGGGCATTGATGAAACTATAGGAAGAGAACCGGGCCGAAACCGACCCGGTTCTCTTCACTATTTAGTTATTGCTATTTATTTACTGCTCTTTACCAGCCAGGAAGACCGAGCTGCTGTGACTGCTTCTGAAGATCCTTCTGGTACGAATTCGCACCTTCCAGAGCTGTCTTCTGTCCTGTTCCAATCTCTACACAAATCTGTGAGAGGTTTGGACCCTTTACAGGGGTAAGGAACTCGAGAGCTGGGTAGCTTGCGCCCTTCTTCTGCATGTAGTTGTAGAGGTCAGTAAATACACCAGTCAAGTTACCTGAAACTGGAGCACCAGTTACGAAGTATGGACCTGATGGAGGTACAACCTTGTTCTGAACCTGGAATGACTCCTTAGATACTGTCCAAGCTACAAACTTCTTAGCTTCTGCAAGTTCCTTGGTTGTCTTTGAGATGTACACACCAGCTGGCATCCAGACTGTTGCACCGTTGCTCTTAGCGTTTGTTCCTGGCTGTGCAAAGAATCCAATATCTGGAGCCTTTGTTGGGAAGTTAGTAACGATTGTGTCGATACCAGCTGAGAGCATTGGGTAGTGAGCACCCTTGCCAAGTGCTAGATACTCAAGAGCCTTAGCAAATGTTGTTGCTGCAGCATCCTTGTTTGTGTATCCAGCTTTTCTGATCTGCTCTAGGTAGGTAAAGCCAGCAAGTGTTGCCTTGTTCTTAGCAAGAACAATCTTGTTCTCTGTGAACTTCTTCTCAAATCCTGGCATTGCAGCTGCTACGTTGAAGTGATCTCCAAGTACGAATAGCTGCGCTGTCCATGAATCCTTGAATGAGTTGATAACTGGAACAATTCCAGCCTTCTTGATCTTGGCATTGTTAGCCATGAATTCATTCCATGTTAGAGGAACCTTAAGACCAAGCTGTGCATAAATCTTCTTGTTGTAAAGGATTCCGCCACCCATTGCAGTACCAAATGGAGCAGCGTAAACGCCCCCATCAGGACCTGTTGCAGATGGAATAAAACCTGTGTTAACAGTCTTCATCCATGGCTCGTTCTTGAGGTTTACAAGGTTACGAACTGGATCGATAGCCTGAAGAAGAGCACCAGTGTTGTAAATAAATACATCTGCTGCTGTACCTGATGCAAGCTGTGACTTAAGGAGTGCATCACCCTCGACGCCACCAGGAACATAGTTGACCTTGATTGTGACATCTGGGTTTGCCTTCATGTAGGCAGCTGTAAGCGCATCCCACATGTTTCGTGATGTCTCTGAATTTTGGGTTTGGAATGTAAGTTCTGTAGCTGCTTGAGCTGGCGCTGCAAGTGCTGCAGATGCGAGAACGGCAGAGACACCAAATACGAGTGCTCTTGAAGTTCTCTTGCTTTGAATAAACTTCATTACTGCTCCTATCATTTTTGCTTAATGAAAGATCCAAGCGACCCGATGTCTCTTGGAGTAGATCCCATCAAACTAACTTCGCTGGCAGACCGAAAATGTGAGGCTCGCCACTTCACAAATTGAATCCTTTCAACTGAGGTAGAAATTACTGGCCTCGGCGAGGGTGCGTCAAGGATATTTTTATAACGTTCTAGTCTCGATTTCCTATAGCATCTCATTTATTGAGATGGAAATATCATGCTTTGAGCTGGGATTTGGGGCTGGCTCGCCTGCTTTAGGATTACAGCATGACAACAGCAACCCTACATACGACCCTTGGCGATATCGTCATCGAACTCTTCCCAGATCACGCACCTAAGACTGTAGCCAACTTCGTTGAGCTAGCAACAGGGGCAAAAGAGTGGACCGACCCACGTACCGGCAAGAAGTCCACCGAGAAGCTCTATGACGGCACAATTTTTCACCGCGTCATTAGCGGCTTCATGATTCAGGGTGGAGACCCACTTGGCCAGGGATTCGGCGGCCCAGGTTATTCATTCGCGGACGAGTTCCATGGAGAACTGCAATTTGATCGTCCATACATCCTTGCGATGGCTAACTCCGGACCAAATTCAAATGGTTCACAATTTTTCATCACAGCAGCTCCAACAACATGGCTTAACCGTAAGCACACAATCTTCGGTGAAGTTAAGGATGCAGCATCACAAGCAGTCGTCGACAAGATTGAGTCAACACCAACAGGTGCGCAAGATAAGCCTGTAACACCTGTTGTAATCAATAGCGTCACAATCGCTTGATTTCTACACTTTTTTGTTTATAAAAAGTATGTTGAAGCCGCGCAGCACCGTAATTGCTCTGATTGCGGTGATCTGCGCCTTCTATCTTTGGGAACTTCTTGATGCAGGAATTATCAACACTTTGGCCTTGGTAAACATCGAGTATTTAAGCGCTAGCAATGAGTGGTATCGCCTCTTTACTGTGGCGCTTTTGCACGACACATCATCATCAATCCCGATTCACTTGGCATTTAATATGATGGCAATTCATTCGTTGGGCTCACCGATTGAAAGTTTATTAGGGCGCACACGCTTTCTGATTATCTTCTTCGTATCTCTACTTACCGGATCACTTACATCGGCTTTCTCACTTGGTTGGAACGGGTACTCAATAGGGGCATCTGGCGCTGTTTTTGGGCTCTTTGGCGCATTTATTGCACTCGGTCGCAGACTCGGATCAGAGATAAAGGGGATAGTGATCATCGTGGTCATTAATTTTGCACTCGGCTTCACAATCGGCGGAGTTGATTGGCGCGCCCACTTAGGTGGGCTCGTTGGTGGACTCTTGATTACAAAGGCATTATTGGTTTTTAACGCTGCGAAGTAAAATCTGCGCAACATCTAAAACTTCAACATCTGATTGACGGGCTGTCATGCCATCTCCAACCATGATGCGACAGAACGGACAGGCCACCGCAACTTCAGGGGCACCAGTTGCAATAGCTTCATCAACACGATTGAGATTGATACGAGAACCTAAACTCTCTTCCATCCACATGCGTCCTCCGCCGCCACCGCAACAGAATGAGCGCTCTTTATTTCGCGGCATCTCTTCAACATCGCATCCGGATGCTTCAAGCAGTTCACGAGGTGGCGCATAAATTTGATTGTGGCGACCGAGATAACAAGGATCATGGAAAGTAATTTTTTGGTCAGCTTTATGCGGACTTGTCTTTAACTTTCCTTCTTTAACTAATGTGTTCAGAAGTTGAGTGTGGTGCAACATCTCAAGTTCGTAGCCACTCTGCGCATAGTCGCGACCGATTGTTGTAAAGCAATGAGGGCAAGTGACAACAACCTTTTTCTTACCTTTAGGGCGATCACCGAATGTCTCCTTAAATGTTTCAATATTCTCTGCTGAAAGAATTTGATAGAGAAATTCATTTCCTGATCTGCGAGCGGGGTCTCCGGTACATGTTTCACGCTTTCCAAGAACGGCAAAGTTAACGCCTGCCATATGCAAGAGTTCTGCAACCGCCTTGGTAGTTTTCTTAGCGCGATCTTCATAAGCGCCAGCGCATCCAACCCAGAAGAGGTATTCAACTTCTTCAGGGAGTTCACCACTTACCACGCGAACCGGGAAGTCACATTCTGCAATCCAACCTTCACGATCTTGCTTATTGGCACCCCAAGGGTTACCAGCCTTCTCAAGGTTTTTAAATGTTCCACCGAGCTCTTTTGGAAACTCTGATTCAACTAAGACCTGGAATCGACGCATGTTTACAATGTGATCAACATGCTCGATATCAACTGGGCACTCATTTACACATGCGCCACAAGAGGTACATGACCAGAGGACATCTTGCGAAATGGGAGCACCGGTACCAACAAGATTTTCAGTTTCAACAACGCCTGCCATAGCGTGATCGCGCATCGCCATAATGAGAAGTTTTGGAGAGAGTGGTTTTTCGGTATGCCATGCAGGACATTGAGATTGGCAACGTCCGCACTCGGTACAGCTCGTCATATCGAGCAGACCCTTCCAGGAGATATCTCCGCGTGTGCCTAGACCAAAGACATCATCTTCTGCGGGATCTTCAAAATTAACTGGCTTACCTTTAGATAGCATTTCTGGCAACGCACCGAGAGCTGGTTGGTCAATATCGCGCTTAAAGTAAATATTGAAGAATGCTAAGAAGCGGTGCCACGCGACGCCCATTGTTAAATTAGTTGAGATAACGATAAACCACGCCATCGAGACGAGAATCTTGATTGTTGCAACAATAAAGATTGCATTCTCAATCGAGGCAACGCTCCATGATGAGAAGAAAGAGACCGCTGGCCAAGAAATTGCATAATGCCAGTTCCAGGATTCTTTACCTTGCAGTGCACCCTCAAGTCCACGAAGGGCAATTACACAGAAGACGATGGCAAGAATTGTTGCCTCAACATAGTAAGCACGCCCTGAGTTTGACCCTGCAAAACGTGATGTTCGACCTTTATGAATGAAGCGGGTGGCTTGTCTAATTCCAATTAAGGTAACGATTCCGATTCCGGTAAGCGCTGCAATCGTTTCAGCGAAGAGTTCGTAGCCAACAAAGTGGCCGATAATTGGAAGTGCAAAATGTGGGTCAAGCAATTGTCCGTATGCAGTAACTAGTGTTCCAAATAAAGCACCGAAGCCGACCATGACAAACCAATGTGCAATACCGGTAGCTGTGAAGTTGAGCATCTTGGTATGGCCAAGGACTTCAACCAACATATTCTTTGTGCGCGCTGCGCGATCGCCAGAACGAGTCGGATCAGGTTGCTGTTTGCGATAGAGAGCAATTAACGTGCGAACGCTCTTAGCAAAGAGTCCGATAGCCACAATTGTGATGGCATATGTAACGAGAGCAATAGCTAGCTTCATGAGGGCTAGGGTAATCGTTAGCGCGGGATAAATTCCTTTGAAGTAAAGGAATTCTTAATGAGAGCCCTCGCCTCTGTGAGGTCTTTGACCACACCGGCTGCAATTGCTTGCACGGCAATATTTCCAAAGAGAGTCGCCTCGACCGGGCCGGTCTTTACGGGCACTCCACAGATATCAGCGGTAATTTGGTTGAGCAGGTCATTCTGTGAGCCCCCACCGAGGATATGAATCAGGTTGATCTGTCGCCCAGAGACAGTGGCGATCTCGGCGAGCGTCTTTTTGTAGGCGTGGGCAAGGCTATTAAAGATAGTAATCGCAAATTCGCCTGGGGTCGTTGGGGCGGTTAGGCCGCGATCACGACAGTAATCAACGATGCGCTTTGGCATATCTCCCGGAGGTGCAAAGAGGGGATCGTTGGGATCGATAAGAGTTGAAAATCCGCGAGCTGCTTCTGCTTGGGCAATAAGAGCAGGCATCTCTATTTCGGCACCGCTTTCACGCCAAGTGCGACGACATTCTTCTAATAACCACATACCAGTTACATTTTTAAGGACGCGCACCGTTCCCTCAACACCTAATTCATTTGTCACATTAGCTGCAAAGGCGGCGTTCGATGTAAATGGGCGCTCGCTCTCTATTCCCACAAGTGACCATGTACCGCTGGATATGTATGCCTCCACTTCGCGATTACCAAATGGAACACCCGCAATCGCAGATGCAGTGTCATGTGATGCTGCAGCTACAACGTTGATTCCATCGAGGCCCGGATAACCTGAAACTTTGCCGATATGAGTGCCTGGTTCATGAAGTGCTGAAAAGAGCGAAAACTTTAGATCTGCTAACTCAATAAGTTCTTTATCCCAAGTTCGAGTAGCTGTGTTGAGTGCTTGAGTGCTTGAGGCGTTAGTTACTTCAGTTGAGATTACTCCAGAGAGAATAAAGTTAATCAAGTCAGGGAGCATCAAGAATTTATCTGCGTTCTTATACTCAGGCAAAGAACGTGATGCGTAAAGTTGGTAGATAGTGTTAAAAGTTAAGAACTGAATACCTGTTGTTGAATAAATCCGCTCTTTACCCAACTTTGCAATCAGCTCTTTAGAGGCAATCTCATTACGGAAATCCCGGTAAGCGTGGATATCACCGATTAACTTTTTATCACTCGAGATAAATCCATAATCAACAGCCCACGAATCAACAGCAATACTTATTGGCTTAGAGATTTTTGCTGCCTCATTGAGTCCAGTTAGAACTTGCGAGAAAATGAAATCCCAATCCCAAAGAAGTGAACCGTTGGATTGTTCGGCTACTTCGTGAGAGAAGCGGTGAACGATTGAGAGCTCGATTGAACCTTTATCTACGCTACCGATAGCAACGCGTCCGCTGGTCGCGCCGAGATCTACCGCTAAGAATTGGTCCATTTTTGAGCTCAATTAGCGCATAAATGCAGCTGCTACTCCGCTATCAACCGGAATATGCAACCCAGTGGTGAGTTGAAGATCGGATGCACAGAGAACAAATACAGCTGCAGCAATATTCTCAGGGAGAACCTCGCGTTTTAAAATTGAGCGCTGCGCGTAATATTCGCCAAGCTTCTCTTCTTCAACACCATAAACAGCAGCGCGATTAGCGCCCCATCCGGATGAGAAGATGCCTGAACCGCGAACAACTCCATCAGGATTTACGCCATTGACGCGAATCTGATGCGCACCGAGCTCAGCAGCAAGAAGTCTTACCTGATGAGCTTGGTCAGCCTTAGTGGCGCCGTATGCGATGTTATTTGGTCCAGCAAAGATCGAATTCTTTGAAGAGATGTAGACGATGTCGCCACCCATATTTTGGGCAATCATCGCCTTTGCTGATTCACGAGACATCAAGAATGAACCGCGGGCCATTACATCGTGCTGTAAATCCCAATCAGCAACAGTTGTTTCGGTCAGTGGCTTACTTAATGAGAGACCAGCGTTATTGACAACGAGATCAACGCCACCAAATGCAATTGAAGCAGCATGCACTGTAGCAATAATTGCTTCTTCATCCGTGACATCCACCTTGACGGCGATAGCACGATCAGCATTTCCGATTTCAAGAGCAACTGCAGTTGCTGCATCAAGATCGCGATCGGCAACGACGACACAGGCACCTTCAGCTGCCAAGCGAAGGCTTGTTGCTTTTCCGATACCTGAACCGCCACCTGTAACAATTGCCACACGACCAGCAAGTGGCTTTGGCTTTGGCATGCGACGAAGTTTCGCCTCTTCAAGCTCCCAGTATTCAATTCTGAACTTTTCAGATTCATCAATTGGCTCATAAGTTGATACTGATTCAGCCCCACGCATTACGTTGATTGCATTGGTATAGAACTCACCTGCAACTCGAGCGGTCTGCTTATCTTTTCCGTAGCTAAACATTCCAACGCCAGGAACCAGAATGATTAATGGATCAGCACCACGCATGGCAGGAGAGTCTGCGGTGGCATACTTTTTATAGTAATTGGCGTAGGTTTCACGATATCCAACATGGAGCTCATGTGCGCGAGCGATAATCTCTTCAACTGAGGCGCTCGAAGGGGTGTCGATTACCATCGGAGAAATCTTTGTTCGCAAGAAGTGATCAGGACATGATGTTCCGAGCGCAGCAAGGCGCCCTAGCTCTGCGTGTGAAATGAAATCTAGAACGACATCGCTATCGTTAAAGTGACCGAGCATTGGATTATCTTGTGATGCGATTCCACGTAGCGCTGGTGCAAGTAAAGCTGCCTTTGCTAGACGAGCCTCAGGCGCCAGGGGAGCTCTCTCTTTAACTGCTGCACCAAAAGGATCCTTCTTTCCTTTGCTTGCTAAAAACTTTTCGGCTTTTTCAATTGCATCGATAGAACGCTTCTCGCACTCATCAGATGTATCCGCCCATGTTGTTAAGCCATGTCCGCCGAGGATTGCTCCCTTGGCTTTTGGATTCTCTTTGGCAATAGCGGCAATATCGAGACCGAGTTGAAAACCAGGGCGACGCCAATCAACCCAGAGAATCTCATCGCCAAAACATTCGCGAGTAAGAGCTTGACCATCTGCAGCTGTTGCTAGAGCGATAATTGAATCTGGGTGTAGGTGATCTACGTGTGCAGTATCAACCAGCCCGTGCATTGCAGTATCAATTGACGGCGCTGCGCCACCACGACCAAAAGTGCAGTAATCAAAGAGTGCAACCATTTCATCTTCGTGTTCGACGCCACGATAAACGTTAACGAGTGCACGCATTCGATCAAGATAGAGCGCTGCTAGACCCGACTCTTTAAGAGTTCCTAGATCACCGCCAGAGCCTTTGACGTAGAGAACATCTACTTTTTCTCCTGTAGATGGATCCTGAGCTTCACCTTTGGCAGATGTATTGCCGCCTGCGTAGTTGGTGAACTTTGGGTTACTCCCTAGTCGATTACTGCGACCTAATAACTCTTCAACGCTCTTCTTACTCATCTAATTAAGCACCCCAACCAGCTTGGTTTCCACCGACACGTTCTGTTGCAATCTTTGCGGCATATCCGCTTGCGGCATAAGCCTTCATTGGTTCTGGATCAATGCCTTTATCACTTCTCCATTCGCGCAAAAGTCCACGAACATCAGTGTTGTAAGCATCCATTAAGCATTCGTGTGCAGCCAAAACATCACCAGCACGTTGTGCAGCCTTAAGTGCATCTTGATCGACAAGAACTGCTTTTGCTACTGCCTCTTGGACATTCATAATCGAACGAATCTGACCAGGAATCTTGGCTTCAATGTTGTGGCATTGATCGAGTACATATGAAACTGGAGTTCCAACATCAAAACCACCGTTGATATTTACCTCATGCATAATGCGGAAGAGCTGGAATGGATCTGCTGCTCCAACAATCAAATCGTCATCTGCATAGAAACGTGAGTTGAAGTCAAATGCCCCAAGGCGCTTGGCGCGCAATAAACCTGCGACGATGAATTCAATATTTGTTCCTGGTGCATGGTGTCCTGTATCAACAACAACCATCGCCTTTGGACCGAGCGCCATGCAGTGCAATAGTGATGTGCCCCAGTCAGGAACATCAGTGTGATAAAAAGCTGGCTCGAAGAATTTGTATTCAAGCAACATACGCTGATGATCGCCTAGGTGTGCATAAGCCTGCTGAAGTGAATCAGCTAAACGGTTCTGGCGATCTGCGATGTCATCTTGGCCTGGATAGTTTGTTCCGTCAGCAAACCAGAGCTTGAGATCTTGCACGCCGGTCTGGTTCATAATGTCGATACAATCGATTAGATGCTTTACTGCATTTGCTCGCACTTTTGGATCTGGGGCGCAGACTGAACCCAAGATGTATTGATCATCTTGAAATGTATTGGAGTTAATTGTTCCGAGCTTTACACCCAGGCTCTGTGCGTGGGCGCTAAAGTCTTTGTAATCTTCGACTTTATCCCATGGGATATGAAGAGCAACTGTTGGAGCGGCACCGGTGTACTTATTTACCTGCGCGGCATCTGCAACTTTTTCGTAAGGATCGCGCGGAACTCCTGGTTGCCCGAAGACCTTAAAGCGCGTACCTGAGTTTCCGTAAGCCCATGAAGGAGTTTCGACTCCTAAGCGATTGAGGACGCTCTTGACTTCACTGTTGCTTGCCATTGTTGCCACCATTTCATTGAATCGGTTCACTTCCAATATGCTCACCGTAAGGCGATTTCAAGCGTGAGTCAATAAGGCTTATGGGCGAAGGGAGCTCGATTAGAGAAGAAAATTGACACCGTTCAATTACAGGAGCAGACTCCCGACCCATGAGCGTAAGCCTTCGAGATGTCGCGAAATCAGCGAAAGTCTCAGTGGGTACCGTTTCGAATGTACTTAATCGCCCCGAGATCGTTGCCGAAAAAACATTGCTTCGGGTACGAGAAACAATTAAAGAGCTGGGTTTTGTCCCAAATGGTTTCGCCCGGCAACTGCGCTTTGGCAATAGCCGCACAATCGGATTGATTGTTCCTGATGTAGCAAACCCATTCTTTACTGAAGTTGCACGCGGTGTAGAAGATGGTGCCAATAAACGAGAGTATGCAGTTTTTCTCTGCAATTCAGATGAATCGGTAGTAAAAGAAGAGCGCTACATAAATGTTTTGATTGAACAACAAGTGCGCGGTGTTCTATTTGCACCTAGCGATATCAAATCAAATCGCATGGATGAGATGAAGAGCCGCGGAATTTCAGTCACTCTTTTAGATAGAGAGCAGAAAGGCAACGATCATTGCTCTGTCTCGGTCGATGATGTTTATGGCGGACATATTGCCATCGAATATCTTGGAGAATTAGGACATCAGAACATTGCCTGGGTCGCAGGTCCTGAAAGCATTCCGCAAGTTGCAGATCGAGGCGTAGGCGTTGCAAAAGCAGCAAAAGCCGGAGGACTAAATATTGAGACGATACGAGTTCAGCTGCAGAACTCTGCACAAGGAGAAGAAGCGGCAAAGTTGATTCTTCAACTTCCCAAGATGCCGACCGCAGTTTTCTGCGCCAACGACCTCTTGGCGCTCGGATTAATGCGTGGGCTGATGGCAGCTAAAGTAAAGGTGCCAGATCAGGTTTCTATTTTGGGTTATGACGACATCAATTTTGCATCGTCAGCAGCAGTACCGCTCTCATCAATCTCGCAGCCCGCTTATCAGATGGGTGTTACTGCAGCAGATTTATTGTTAAGCGAGTGCGAGGACGGCGAAAACCATCAGCACCAACAGATTCGATTCCAACCAAAACTCGTAGAGCGCGAATCTACAAAGAAGCGTTGACCACACATCGTTTCGTTGCTATCTTTTCAGCTTGAATCGGTTCAAAGAAGCCTGATCAAAGTAGATATTGTGGAGAAATCAATGAAAGTTCGCGTAGACCGTGAAGCATGTATCGGCGCTGGACAATGTGCACTCGTTGCAGGATCTATCTTTGATCAAGATGATGAAGGATTAGTAATTCTCCTCGTCGAAACTCCTGGCGAAGATTCACATGCAATGGCGCGCAAGGCTGCCACTCTCTGTCCTGCAAAAGCTATCTCCATCGAGGAGTAAGAATTGGCGCCAGCACGTGGGTCAGGAACCATTATCGCTGGCGGATCATTGGCAGGATTTACAACTGCGCAATCACTTCGCTCGGCCGGATATTCAGAGCGGATACAAATTTTTAGCGGCGAAGATACTTTGCCTTATAACAGACCGCCACTTTCAAAACAGATTCTTTTGGGCACGTGGAGTAGCGAAAAAACTATGATTGCAACTCCAGAACTGATGGAGAAGTTAGAGGTTGAATTTCATTCTGGGCAGAACGTTGATTCACTTTCGACCGAAAACCAAGAAGTTACCGTAGGAAGAGACACATTCGAATTTGAGAAGCTGGTAATTGCTACAGGTGTTCGTGCACGGCAATTAAGCCACACTGCAACATCAAAGCGAACTTTTACATTTAGAACACTTGCAGATGCTCTTGCAATAAAGGGTTTAATCCCCGAGTTAAGAACAGTAGGAGTTATCGGTTCAGGAGTCTTGGGTTGTGAAATTGCATCTGCTCTCTCAACGCTAGGCAAAAAAGTTACGATTGTGGATCAAATACCTTTGCCAAATCTTCCTATGACAGGTGGACATGTATCCGGCAAGATTCACGAACTCTTTACTGCTAACCAGGTAGATATGCGAATGAATACGCAGATTGAAAGTATCTCTGAAGGCGAAAAGTCAGTCAGAATCGAGCTGAAAGATGGCGCTGTATTTGAGGTAGATATTTTGATTATTACTATCGGCTCAATAGCAAATACAGAGTGGTTACAGTCCAGCGGAATAGATATCTCTAACGGAGTTCTCTGTGATGCTAAGGGAGAGGCTAAAGAGAATATCTTTGCAGTGGGAGATGTAGCGCGCTGGTGGAGCAACTCAGCGGGTGCTGCGCTTAAGCGAGAAAATCAGAGTTCGGCAATTGAGCAAGGCCTTGCGGTTGGCCACTTTATTGCCACCGGTGAAGAGAGCGCTATCTCTCTTCCATTCTTCTGGAGCGAAATATTTGGCGCCAAAATTACGCTGACCGGAACCCTAGAGCCAGAACTTCCCTTTGAGGTATTGCATGGCAGTATCGATGAAGATACTTTTGTGGGAGCTACCTTCCGCGGTGATCAGATGACAGGCGTTATTGGTTGGAATATGTCGAAGGAGTTTCGACAAGAACGTAAAAAAATGGAGGAGAGAGCAAATGGATGAAGTCAAAGATCAAGTGAGCGCATGTCCTGCACATAACGTTCGCCGGATTCCAAATGACGGAACCCCTCTCTGTCCTTCACCCACCTTCGCTATTTGGCGAGATGAGGGTGCAGCAACTCCGCTCGAGTATTCAGATGGTCATCAAGGAATGATCATCAATCGTTACGAACTTGCTCGTTTGATTCTGGAAGATAAGCGATTTAGCCAATCTCCACCTCGGATGCCGGCGCATCACGGTGAAGTGCTTATAACTGGATACGAACTAACTTCGGGAAGTGAATTAGATGCCGGAAATGTTCTCGGCTTAGATGGCGAGCAGCACGCTCGAATCCGCAGAACAATTTTAAATCGCTATTCAGTGAAGTCAGCGCGCAGCTATGAGAGCGATATGAAAGAAATTATCGCTAAACAATTTGAGTTTTTAAAGAGCCAACCGCGCCCAGTTGATATCACCAAGCATTATTCACAACCAATTTCTGCTGCTGGTCATATGCGTGTACTCGGTATCCCAGAGCAATTCCGCACGCGATACTCAGAACTTTTTGTCGGAGAGTCAGAGACAGAAGAGAAGGTTGCATTTCTCCGCGAAGTCCTTGCGGTGAAAAAGGATTTATTAGCTGAAGATGTCTTAAGTGACTTACTTCGCACCGATTTAACTGTTCCTGAAATTGAGGGATTAACGCTCTCATTGATGGTTTCCGGTCGAGATTCAGTTGCGTACATGATCTCAACAGCGATGACAGCGCTCTTAAACAATCCCGATCAACTAGAAGCACTCAAAGCTAACCCTGAGTTAATACATGGCGGTATGGAAGAATTTATGCGCGTAGGCGCCATGTTCCTCACTGTATTCCCACGTACCGCCACTGAAGATGTTGAATTTGGCGATGTTAAAATCCCTGCTGGGCAATCAGTTTCAGTATCTCCGGTTGCGGCAAATCATGATGAACGCCAATTTGAAGACCCAGATCGCTTTGATTTATCTCGTGATGCCTTCGGCCACATGGGCTTTGGTCATGGAATTCACGGATGTGTGGGACAACAAGTCGCTCGTGTAGAGATTAAAACTGCGGTTATGCAACTTATTTCTAACACACCGGGCTTGCACTTGATTAAGGCAGAACAAAATGAGCCAATGCCATTTGCTCATCCAGTTGCTACCTATGAAGCCGGCGCTGTGATTGTTGATTGGAATTAATGTGAGCGCGAAGTTTAAGATTTTATTCGAGGGTGATGCAGCGCATGGCTGGATGCATTCAGGTATTGCAATTCTCAGCGACGGGCGTTTAGTTTTTGAGGCAGCAGGTGGCCGTGGTCTTGTTTTTCTTGATCTAGCCACTGGCAAGTCAGAGAAGATTGCAGTCGATATAGCAGTCGCACACGGCATAGCAACGACATTCGAATCCGGCGATGATTTTATTTGGGTATGCGATCCAGGCGAGCAAGCACCTGGCAAAGTTGTTAAAGTCGATATCAAAGGCAACATTGTTGATGATCTGAAACCGCCCGCAGCATCTCCTCTCTCAAAAGAGAAGTGGCGACCAACTTCTGTTGCTGTTACTGAAGACGGCGACATTTGGATTGCAGATGGATATGGGTTGAGTCTCGTTCACCGATATTCTCCTAATGGAGATGTGATTACTCTCGATGGTAGCGAATCAGGTTTAAAATTTAATTGTCCCCACGGTGTTGCAGTTGATGACCGCGGATCTCAAATGAGAATCGCCGTGGCAGACCGCACCAACAAGAGAGTCCTACTCTTTGAAAAAGATGGGCGATACATTCGTTCAATCGCTGCCGAGATAATGACTAGTCCTTCCTCAATCGCCGCATCTGGTGACAATCTATTTATAACGGATCTCCGCGGAGCAATTCTTTCGATATCAAGTGATGACCAAGTCAGCGCGGTTATCCCTTCAGCCCATATTGATGGGAGAGAGGGCTGGCCAAATGCATTGGTTGATGGCGAAAGCGTCGCCCCGATGATTCAAGCTGGTGAGATCAATAGTCCACACGGAATCGTCGCCTCGCAAGATGGCTCGGTCTATGCAACCGAGTGGTACTTCGGCGGGCGGGTTATCTCGCTCATCTAGTACCTGCAGCCCTGAAAAAGTTATAAAAAAAGGATTGACGCAGGCGCAAGCTCCCCACTAAATTCGTCCATATTCTTGAAACGATTCAAGAGAAATCAGAAATCGAGGCGCATAATGTCCAATCTGCCAGCACTTACTCAGCGCGATGATCAGAGTCGAGTAATCGGTCTACAGACTCAGTTTTCAGCAGACCTCATTGGTCTGCCAATTGTTGATCCTTTGCTGACGTGGCAGATTTCTAGTGATCGCGCAGATGCGGTGCAAGTCGGTTATGAAATTTCATCTATTGGTGAAGATGGTTCAATCATTACATCACCTGCTGTTGCAAGCTCTGAACAAATCGAGATTCTTGCTTCAGGTCACATTGCCAAAGCGCAAGAGATTCGCCGCTTACGTGTTCGCATCGCAACGCAGCATGGTTGGAGCGATTACAGCCCAATCGCAACATTTGAGACAGGTCTCGCATCCGGAAATGATTTAGTAGGACGTGCTATTGGCGACAACTCACTTCACTCAGCTCCTTCACCAATTTTGCGTAAAGAATTCTCAACAAAGAAGAGTGTTGCTAAGGCGCGCCTCTACGCAACATCTCACGGTATTCATTCACTTTATCTCAATGGCGTAAATGTCACAGATGAGTATTTCACTCCAGGTTGGACCGCATTCGATGATCGCGTTACATATTTGACCCATGATGTCACTCGTCTAGTTCAAGATGGCGCAAATTGTTTTGCAGCTGAACTCGGTGATGGTTGGACTCGTGGCAAATTTGGATTTATGAACATCTATGACAATTACGGCACAACTATCTCTTTACTTGCACAGCTTGAAATTACCTATACAGATGGCAGCAAGGATGTCATTGCAACTGATGAAAGCTGGAAAGTTTCAACTGGCGAGATTCAATTTGGCGATATCTACGATGGATCACATATTGATTTCACTAAGGAGCAGAAGGGCTGGAAACTAGCTGGCTTTAACGATGGTTCGTGGAGCGCACCAACAATCCACACCATTAAGCGCGAAAATCTATTGCCACGCACTTCTACTCGCGTCATCAAGATTGAAGAGTTCGCTTCAAAGGTAGTCGATTCAAATAACAGAACACTTCTGGATTTTTCACAGAACATCTCTGGTTGGGTTCGTCTGGTTGTTGACGGCAAGAAGGGCGATGTCATCACAATTCGCCATGCTGAAGTTCTAGAGCCAGGACCAAACCTACATACAGCTGCGCTTCGTACTGCAAAGGCGACTGATATCTACACACTCGGACATGATGGTCGCAGTGTTATCGAACCAAAATTTACATTCCACGGTTTCCAATTTGCTGAAGTTACCGGTCCAGCTAAGTTCATATCTGCAACAGGCGTGGCCATCTCTTCTGCTAATGAGCGACGCGGTCACTTCACATCTTCTGATGCGCGACTTAATCGTCTCCATCAGAATGTTGTCTGGTCTATTCATGACAACATGGTTTCTGTCCCTACAGATTGCCCACAGCGCGATGAGCGCCTCGGTTGGACTGGTGATGCGCAAGCAATCGCAACAACTGCAAACACACTCTTTAAGATCGATTCATTCTGGCGCAGCTGGTTGCAAGATCTTGCAATCGACCAGAAGCGATTTGGCGCAGTTGGCGCAGTGGTTCCAGATATTTTATCTAAGCACCCATCGCCTGCTTCAGAGGAAGAAGCATGGATCATTACTGACCGCGCCGGATGGGCAGATGCTGCAACTATCGTTCCGATGGCCGCATATGAATCTTATGGAAGCCTTTCAACGCTAAAGCAACAGGTCGAATCAATTCGCACTTATGTAAAGGGACTCTCAGATCGCCGCAAGGGTGAGAAGTTCTTGCCAGAAGAGTTCCAGTTCGGTGACTGGTGTGATCCAGATGCACCTGTTGATCGTCCTTGGCTCTCAAAGGTAAAGGCGCAGTTTGTAGCTAACGCTTTCTTTGCAAACACAGTTCAGCTAGCTGCTGATGTTGAAGCACTTGCTGGCGACGCTGCTCATCAGAAGGAGTACACAGAACTAGCGGCAACACTTCGCAAAGATATTTGGGAGCACTTTGGTGCAGAGGCGAAAGAGACAACCGCTGGTTGCTCAATCGCAATTGAATTCGGCATCGTTCCAGAATCAGAGCGTGCAGCTGTTGCTCAAATCTTGAGCGATAAAGTTATTGCAGATCAAGGAAAGATCACAACCGGCTTCCTTGGAACTCCGCTGATTTTGCATGCTCTCTCTAAGAACGGTCACTTCAGCGCGGCATACACAATGCTTATGCGTCGCAAGGTTCTTTCATGGCTCTACCAAGTTGATCAGAAAGCAACAACAATTTGGGAGCGCTGGGATGCAATCTATGAAGATGGTTCTATTCACAAGGGACAGATGTCTACTGCGAGCGAAGAACAAGATAATCCTTCAATGATTTCATTTAATCACTATGCATACGGCGCTGTAATTGATTGGGTCTACCGCAACGTTGCAGGTATTGCTCCAACAGTTAAGAATCCGGGATATCGCCACATTACTTTCGCACCACGTCCGGGTGAAGGTTTCTCTTATGCATCTGCATCAGTGAATACACCTCTTGGCGTTGCTTCTATCGATTGGCAGATCGTCGATGGCGGCAATCTCACTGCAAAAGTTGTGGTGCCATTTGGATCAAAGGCAGTTTTGGATTTCCCAACAACCTCTGGTTCTACAGTTCGCGTTAATGGAAAAGCTGTTTCAAATAAGCATGAAGTGAGCCATGGTCACTACGACATTCTCGTTTCAGCACCTGCAGTAGCTTCTTTCAAAGTCGCATAAAAATGTCATATCAGCTTACAGAATCTTCCCCATATCAATATTTCTGGAGCGATGGAAAGCCTCGCGCACAATGGATGCAGGTGCGCGAGGAAGTTGTTGCAGAGCGGGCTGAGCGTCCGGCATATTTTCTCCGTAAAGAATTTGATGTTTCAACAACAGTAAAAAGAGCATTAATTAAAGCAACCGCTCAAGGCATCTACAATATTTATATTGATGGTAAACGCATCGGAGATAAGGTTTTAACCCCCGATACAACAGATTACCGTTTTCATATCGCCGTGCAGGAATACGATGTCACCCGTACTCTCGAGCCAGGAAAACATACAGTTGTAATTGAGTTAGCAGATGGGTTCTTTCGAAGCTCAACTGGTGTCTGGCGTGTAGATCTCAATTATGAGAATCACGTGGCAGCGCTCTTCGAAATGGATATCGACTATGCAGATGGAGCTCACCAATCAGTCGATAGTGATATGACTTGGAAAGTTTCACCTTCTCACATCCTTGCTGCCGATTTAATGGAAGGCCAAGTTGAAGATCGTCGTCTTTTTGATCCTGCTATAAAGATGAATGGTTTTGATGATTCGACTTGGGGCACACCTATTTTGGGTAGTACAGATGCCGCATTAGTAAGAGAGTTTGCACCACCAATCCGAGCGATTGAAGAGCTCAAACCAGTTTCAATTAAAACTTTAGGTGATGGCGCGATTGTTATTGATTTTGGTCAGAATATTAATGGTTGGATAAAACTTTCAAATTTAGGCCCACGCGATACGAAAATCGAGGTAAAGCACGGTGAGGGTCTTTATCCAAATGGCCACGTAAATATGGAGAGCATGATTCTCTCACTGCCTGGAGCAGCAAGTGATACAGGTGGGCAGCGAGCATTCGTGACTTCAAGTGGTGTGAATGGTGATCTCTTTGAAAATTACTTTACAACTCAAGGTTTTCAGTTTGTTGAAATCATCGGGCACCCGGGTCCAATTACTGCAGAAGAGATAAGTGCGGTCGTTGTACATTCAGATCTTCGTCGCACAGGGTGGTTCACCTCCGATAACGAGAACCTCAATTGGTTGCATGAAGCGACAGTCTGGTCATTCCGAGACAATATGTGTGGAGTTCCCACAGATTGTCCAACCCGAGAACGCGCTGGATGGACTGGAGATTGGCAACTCTTTTCACCAACCGCAGCATTTTTATATGACGTCCTTGATGCCACGCGAAAATGGATGGCAGATGTTGTGGTGGGTCAGACACCTGATGGTGTAATCCCGAACATCGCCCCATCGGATAAGAAAATGCGCCCTGAGGGTGAGTACTCACTCATGAACGGTTCAGCAGGTTGGGGAGATGCAATCGTTTCTACTCCGCTGGATATGTATAACGCTTATGGCGACCTCAAATTAGCGCGTGAATCTTGGGGCGCTATGGTGAAGTGGATGGATTTTGCTTATGCACGAGCAAAGAATTTGCGCCATCCTGATCGTGCCGCAGCGCGCCCTGTACCTGCCGAGCATGAAGAATTTATCTGGGATGCTGCATTTCACTGGGGTGAATGGCTTGCAGCAGGAGACGCCCTCCCTACTAAACCCGAAGAGTTTTTCACACCTGATCATGGAATTACTGCAACTGCCTACATGTACCGCTCTACTTTGCAGATGATTGAGATTGGAAAATTATTAGGCAAATCAGATACAGAATTAGGGAAATATTTCGATATCGCTCCAAAAATTAAAGATGCCTGGCAAAAAGAGTACATCCGTTCAAGTGGACTTCTTTCAGAAGAAACTCAAGCAAATTACTTGCGAGCACTGCACTTTGATTTAGCACCAAATGAACTACGAGATGGTATGGGCAAGCGACTTGTTGCAATCATTCGCGAAGCCGGAAATCACTTAGGAACGGGCTTTCTTGCTACACCGTATCTTCTTACTACGCTTGCAGATGTTGGCTATACCGATGTTGCCTATGACTTATTGTTTCAAGATACCGTGCCATCATGGATGTACATGAAAAAGAAAGGCGCTACAACAATTTGGGAAAGCTGGAATGGTATTGATGATGATGGAAAGCTTGAAGCATCGCTCAACCACTACAGCAAGGGTGCGGTGATTTCATTTTTGCATAGATACATCGCTGGATTAAAACCACTGGCTCCCGCATATAAGAGTTTTGTAGTAAAGCCACATTTGAGCAGCAAGGTCAATGAAATTGATCTCAAGCTAGATTCGCCAAACGGTCGCGTCGAAGTTCAATGGCAATCCAAGAATGGAAAATTTGATATTCGAATTCTGGTTCCGGCCGGATCAACTGCTACAGCAGAGCTACCAGATGGCAGTTCTCACGCTTTAACTTCAGGTGAAAACAAACTTAGCTGCGCTCTGTAACCTATCGCCACTTGGTAGCGAGGCTGAAGCCAACTGCGATAAAGGTAAATCCAATTGCCATGTTCCAGTTGCCGAGGCCACCGATAGGTAGATTGGTATTTACGTAGTAGATAACGATCCAGAAGAGGCCAATGAGGAAGTTTGCAACCATGACAGGTGCAAGCCATGCTGGACTCTCCTGGTAGGGAGTCTCTACAGCGTGAATCTGCTCGTCGTGAGCGTGCTGCTCTTGGACCTTTTTACGCAATTTTGACTTTGGCATAGGCGCTAGATTACAGGAGAATTACCCTGTGGCCCACATCCTTGTCATCGATAACTATGACTCCTTCGTCTTCAATCTTGTGCAATATCTCGCACAACTTGGGGCGAAGACCACTGTCGTACGTAACGATCAGGTCGAGGCAGGCGAGGCAGCCAAGTACGACGGCGTTCTCATTAGCCCAGGACCAGGCACTCCCGATAAAGCTGGTGTATCTATCGCGATGATTAAGTATTGCGCCGAAAACTCGATTCCGCTCTTTGGTGTGTGTCTTGGACACCAAGCAATCGGTGAAGCATTTGGTGCAACTGTTTCGCGAGCACCTGAGTTATTGCACGGAAAAACATCGCAGGTCAATCACAATGGTTTAGGTGTGATGAAAAATCTACCGACACCATTTACTGCAACTCGTTATCACTCACTTGCAGTCGAGCGCGACACTGTTCCGGCAGAACTTGAGATAACAAGCAGCACAGATTCCGGAGTCGTAATGTCTCTGCGTCACCGCACATTGCCGATCGAAGGCGTGCAGTTTCATCCTGAATCTGTTCTTACCGAACATGGACATAAGATGTTAGGAAATTGGTTGGTGCAATGCGGTGATGCTGAAGCAATTAACCGCGCTGAAGGATTATCTCCAGTAATCAGCAAATAAGTTTAAGGCTGCTTATTAATTGTGATCGTTACTGAATTTCCAATTGTCTGGGTACTGCCAGCTTCAGGAGCTTGCCTGATAACAACTCCTTCGGGCTGAGTTGCATCGTATTCAATAAACTCTTTGATTAAGAATCCTGCTTGAATCAAAATTGTCTTAGCTTGAATTACTTCAACACCAATGAGATCTGGGACAGTGATTTCACCGCTGGCAATTGTCAGAACAACTCCGCTACCTGCTGTGGTTATTGAACCAACTTCAGGCGAGACTTCGAGGATTGTTCCTTGCGGTTGATCAGATGGAGCGGCAATAGTCTGCGAAACCCTAAGTCCAACAGCGGTTAAGGCGGCGCGAGCATCGATGAGCGCCATTCCAATTAAATTGTCAGGAACAATCGCATTTCCGGGACCATCAGAAATTGTGAGAACAACAGCAGAACCACTTGGTGCGCGAGTAGTAGCAAGTGGTGATTGGCTAGCAATGCGCCCCTTAGGGATTACCGCATCATGGGCGGTCTTTATCGTGATGACATAGCCATCTAACAGGGCACGAGCTTCGCTTTCAGAGAGGCCGACAAGATTAGGAATCATTGGACCAGGCTCCTCTACACCGCTGAGCAAGAAGCCAGTGATTGAGATGGTTATTGCTGCGAGAAAAGCGCCACCGTAGGCAAGTGCGCTGCGACGAGTAAATAGCGGTTTGGTTGCAACTTTGGTTGTGACGCTCTGGCCTTGGCGTACTCTAACTAAATCACTCAACATCGCATCGGCGCTTTGATAACGATCATCAACTTTCTTAGCTAGCGCAACTTTGATAATTGTTTCAATGCCGGCAGGCAAATCACTTTGCAATGCGCGCGCAGATGGGATCTCTCCTGATACATGTTGATAAGCGATAGATACCGGGGTCTCTCCAGTAAATGGAGGTTGACCAGTGAGAAGTTCAAAGAGCAGGCAACCTGTTGAATAGATATCGCTACGCGCATCAGCAGGTTCGCCCACTGCTTGCTCAGGAGAAAGGTATTGAGCAGTGCCGACTACGTTCCAGGTACTAGTAAGTGTCGCACCTAAGTCATCCATCGCTCGGGCAATGCCAAAATCCATCACCTTTACATCGCCCGTATCTGTAATCATGACATTAGCGGGTTTGATATCGCGATGAACGATATTGCGCTGATGTGAATACTCAAGTGCAACGAGAACTTGTTCAACAATTGTCAGTGCACGATTGAGCTCTACTCGCTCGCCTTGATGTATCAACTGGCGCAAGGTGTGGCCTGTAACTAGTTCCATAACTATGTACGGAGCTGGCTCTTCGCCAGAGTCATAGACCGCAACGATTCCAGGATGGTTAAGACCGGCAGCAGCTTTTGCCTCTTTGCGGAAACGTGAAACGAAGGCAGGATCTTTTGCAAGATCGCTTCGCAAAATCTTTACTGCGACTTCACGGGAGAGGCGCTGATCTTGGGCGATATAGACATCGGCCATTCCGCCAGTGCCAATCATTTCGCCTAAGAGATAGCGATCTCCAAGGAGCGTAGACATCATTTTGCTGCTCCTAGATAGCTCTCTGGTTCTTGAATATCGTTATCGAGAATATCTGCAACGATGACGGTGACATTATCAGGTGCACCATTTATATGTGCAGCTTCAATAAGTGCATCGACTGCGGTGCCTCGACCTTTCCCCTTCAAAATCGCCTTTATCTCTTTATCTGCGACGACTCCTGTAAGGCCATCACTACAGAGAAGGAAGCGATCCTCAGCTTTGATATCTAAGGTGATTAAGGCAGGAAGATGGCGACCTTCGCCCATCAAAACTTGAGTGAGTACCGATCTTTGTGGATGTGTAGCGATTTCAGATTCTGTAATCGCTCCCTGGTCAAGGAGTTCCTGGATAACTGTGTGATCAACAGTTAACTGCTCAAAAGTGTTTCCGCGCAAGCGGTAGATTCTTGAATCACCAATGTGCAGGAGAGCGATTGAACCATCACGCAAGAAGAGAGCAGAGAGAGTGGTTCCCATGCCTGCCAGGGATGGATTCTCATCAACAGAATTCGCTAAGGCGCCATCAATTTGCATGATTGATTTTGCCAAGAGCTCATCAATCTCTTCCTCTGCCATCTCTTTTGATTGCAGACTTTTTGCGATGGTAGAAATTGCACGTATTGCGATCTTGGAGGCCACTTCACCAGCGGCATGTCCGCCCATCCCGTCAGCGACTGCAACGAGAAAGTTAGAAGTCACAGCAGAGTCTTCGTTACCGGCGCGCACCATTCCAACAGCAGATTTTCCTGCCGTTGCGAAGTAGCGCTTGCTCATGCCTGCAATCTTAATGGGTGGTAGATAGTCTTGGGGCATGCTCATTTACGCACACCGGGGCGCATCCTGGAATTCACCTGAGCTAACTGAGTCTGCCTTTCTCGCTGCAGTTGATGAAGGTGCCGATGGATTTGAGTGTGATCTGCGTTTGAGCCGAGATGAAGTACCCGTGCTCTGGCATAACGCCTCAATGCAAGAAATCGCAGGAAGCCCTGGGCTCATTGCAGAGATGAACTTTAAGGAGATTTTGGCGGTTTATCCTCAAGTGTTAACACTTGATCAGTTTTTAGATATTGCGCTTCTTCATAAGAAACATGTATTGCTTGAGACAAAACATCCAGTGATCTCGGGCAGTCGAATTGAAGAGATTATTGTGAAGACTCTGCGCGATAGAAATGTTATGGATTCGATTAGTGTTTCGATTCTTTCATTTAGTTGGAGCGCAATCGAAAAACTGGGGCGAATTGATGCTGATGTATCGCGCACCTATCTTCTATCATCACATTCACTTTGGGCTCAAGCACGTTTCTCTTCAGCTGATTATTTAGGTCCAGGAATCAATCGAATTCGAAAAGATCCAGCTATCGTCGAAAAGATTCATAATTACGGCAAGAAAGTAGCTGTTTGGACTGTAGATGATGGGGCTGATGTCGAGCTGTGTCGTGATTTAGGCGTAGATATTCTGATTACAAATAAGCCGGCACATGCTCGCACTTTCCTTTAGTATCCTTAGCCAGTGCATACCTTCGCCTACCTCGGTCCTGTTGGGACATTCACTGAAGCGGCATTGAACAAGGTAACTTGCGATACTGATAAGAAGATTCCATATATAAACGTTACAGCCGCACTCGATGCAGTCAGAACAGGCGAAGCCGACTTTGCTTTAGTTCCAATCGAAAATTCTGTTGAAGGCGTAGTCGCCCGTACGCTCGATGAACTTGCAAATGGCGAGCCCCTCACAATTTCAGGTGAAGTAACCCTCGCTGTCACCTTTGATTTCATGGTGAAGGCCGGCACTAAGGCAATCAATCGAATTGGCACCCACCCACACGCCGAAGCACAATGTCGCGCATACCTATCTATTAACTATCCACATGCAGAGATAGTGCCAACCAACTCAACATCAGCCGCCGCTGAGATGGTTGCAAAGGGCGAACTCGATGCGGCGATTGCATCAACAGCTGCCGCCGAACATTTCAACCTCGAAGTTCTAGCCTCAAATATCGGCGATAACACCGGCGCAGTTACTCGCTTTATTGCAGCCCAGAAGCCTGGCTATATCCCAGAGCCAACCGGGCACGATCGCACCTCTCTTGTTGTCTATATCGATATCGATCATGCCGGCGCTTTGCTGGAGATTCTTACCGTCTTTGCCAAATACAACGTCAACTTAACTTTTATTCAATCACGTCCCACCGGACGCGAACTCGGTCACTACCATTTCGTCATAGATGTTGAGGGTCATATCAATGATGAAGCCGTTGCCAAATCATTGGCCGAACTTCGCGAAATCTGCGATGACATCAGATTCTTAGGTTCATATCCACGAGAGGCACAACCATGATTGATATCAAATTCTTACGTGAGAATCCTGATGTTGTCCGCCTTTCTCAAAAAGGTCGCGGCGAAAGCGTTGATTTAGTAGATCAAATTCTTGCTATTGATGAAGTCAAGCGTGCTGCTATCAGCGAATTTGAAGCGCTACGTCAAGAGCAGAATGCGCATTCAAAGAGTGTTGGAGCAGCTAAAGGTGATGAAAAGACAGCGCTATTAGCTAACGCGAAAGAGCTTGCAGAAAAAGTTAAAGCAGCTGATAGCAAGCGCTCTGAAATAGAAGAGAAGGCAAAAGCACTACTTCTTCAACTTTCTAACCTCCTTGATCCTGCCGCGCCTCTTGGCGGAGAAGAAGATTTTGTCACTATCGAACACGTCGGGACCCCTCGTGATTTCGCAAAGGATGGATTTACTCCAAAGGATCACGTTGAACTTGGCAAGTTGCTCGGCGCTATAGATACCGAACGTGGTGCCAAAGTTGCAGGATCACGCTCATATTATTTAACAGGTGCTGGTGCCATGCTCGAATTTGCTCTCGTTAATTACGCGATTCAAAGCGCACTCAAAAATGGTTTTACTCCAGTTATTCCACCAGTACTGGTTAATCCAGCGGCGATGGAGGGAACAGGATTTCTCGGTCAGGCGGCTGAGAATGTCTATCGCATCGAAAGTGATGATGTGTATTTGGTTGGAACCTCAGAAGTTCCACTTGCTGCAATGCATATGGATGAGATTCTCGTCGGCGATAAATTGCCTATGCGCTATGCCGGATATTCATCATGCTTCCGCCGTGAAGCAGGTACTTACGGAAAAGATACCCGCGGCATCATCCGAGTTCACCAATTTGATAAGGTCGAAATGTTTACCTTCTGCAAGCCAGAGGATGCAGCTGCAGAACATCAACGTTTATTGCAGTGGGAGAAGGATTTTCTCAATGCCATGGAGATCCCATATCGAGTTATTGATGTGGCCTCTGGCGATCTCGGATCTAGCGCAACACGTAAGTTTGATATCGAAGCCTGGATTCCAACTCAAGAGGCATATCGCGAAGTAACCAGCACATCTAATTGCACCGAATTTCAAGCTCGCCGCCTCAATATTCGCTATAAAGATAGTGATGGAACAAAAGCAGTGGCAACGCTCAACGGCACTTTAGTTGCTATTCCACGCATGATTGTCGCGATTCTAGAGAACCATCAAAATGCCGATGGAACAGTAAATGTTCCGGCAGCGCTCCAACCCTTCCTCGGTAAAGCAAAGCTTGATTTGGTATGAGTTCATTGAGCGGACGCCGCCCAAAGTTAATTGCTACAGATCTTGACGGAACAATCGTCAATCACGATGGAACAATTTCCGATCGGACCGTAACAACATTTAAACGTGCACGAGATATGGGCGTCGAAATATTTTTTGTAACTGGTCGCCCTCCCCGCTGGATGCCCGAAATCCGCGAAGCATTTGGTTTTGGAAATGCTATCTGCGGTAATGGTGCGATGTTATATGACTTGCTCGGAGATAAAGTTCTCGAAGAGTGGCTCATTAGCGTTGAAGATCAACTCGAAACCATTAAGCGATTACGTATTGCGATCCCTAGCGTTTCATTTGCAGTTGAGTCTCACAGCTATTTCCATCGCGAGAAGGCATACATTCCTCGCTGGGATGTCGGACTAGACAACATCGGTGTGAATAGAATTGAAGATATAATTCAATCACCGGCGCTCAAACTCTTAGCTCGTTGTTCCGCTCAGGAAATCTCATCTGATGCGATGCTCGCAACCGCTATTCCTGTTCTTGATGGTTTAGTAACAGTTACGCATTCCAATCCAGATGATTCTTTGCTTGAGATATCTGCAATCAATGTTTCTAAAGGGGCAACACTTGCAAAGATGGCAGCGCGACTGGGTATTGATGCTGCTGATTGCGTAACTTTTGGTGATAACCCCAATGATTTCTCGATGCTTGCATGGAGTGGACGCTCTTATGCGATGGCTTCAGGCCACCCGGATGGCGCCAAAATCGCAAAAAGTGTCGCTGCACCTTGTGAAGAAGATGGGGTCGCGCAAGCAATCGATGCCCTCCTCGATCTTCCCGCCTAAGCCCCTTCATTTTTCAAAATTACTCAAACTCAGGTAGCCTCTCCCACGGAGGACTCGCATAGCGGCCGAGTGCACCGGTCTTGAAAACCGGCAGGTGAAAGCCTCGTGGGTTCAAATCCCACGTCCTCCGCGGTAAAGATAAGAACCCGCCTCATGCCCAAAATTGGGAGCTTGGGGCGGGTTCTCTTTTTGTGTTTGACTTCATAATGCAATGAGCTCAGCTGATATGGATACTTTTGCTCAATAAGCGCACACTTACCCCATAAGTGAACCGGCGCTAGCTGGCCGCAAACGTTGAAGCAGGGGAGTCGTAATGTCCGGAGTTTTTTCTCCAACACGCGCCAAAATCAATGAGCGCACACTCAGAACAGATAAGTGGTGGCTTGAGCCCGCAATTACATTCGGTGTGCTCTTCTCATTCGTTATCTATGCAACATTTAGAGCATTTGAGGGCGCTAATTACTATAAAGATCACTTGATTTCCCCATTCTATTCACCGTGTTTATCAAAGGCTTGCGTCCCTGAAGCGACTCTCTTCGGTTGGACTCCAGTCAGTGCAGAAATTTTTAGCTTCGCACTTTCTCCAGCGCTAATCATTTTGATCTTCCCACTTGGTTTCCGTATGACTTGTTATTACTACCGCAAGGCTTACTACCGTGCATTCTGGTTATCACCTCCTGCATGTGCTGTTGCAGAGCCACACACCAAGTACACAGGTGAAACACGTGCACCACTTATTTTGCAGAATGCGCACCGTTGGTTCTTCTATGCAGGCCTTGTCTTTAACGTCATCTTGACCTACGACGCGATTCTTGCCTTTAAGGGTAAAGATGGAGAATGGGGCGCTTTCTCAGTTGGAACGATCGTTCTTTCGTTAAGCGCAGCGATGCTGTGGATGTATTCATTGTCTTGCCACACATGTCGCCACACCGTCGGTGGTCGCCTCAAGCACTTCTCAAAGCACCCAGTGCGTTACAAGCTCTGGTCATGGGTTTCAGTCCTTAACCATTCACACCAAAAGTTTGCGTGGTACTCATTGGCAGCGGTTGCTTTCGCCGATATTTATGTCCGCCAAGTTGCAACTGGCGCCTGGACCAACTACTACTTCTTCTCGTAAGAAGATAAAGGGATTAAATAAATGCCACAGAATCTTCAGAAGTTAAAGTACGACGTAGTCATTATCGGTGCCGGCGGAGCGGGTCTTCGTGCAGCAGTCGAAGCGCGCGAATCAGGCCTTCGTGTAGCGATCATCTGTAAATCATTATTTGGTAAAGCCCACACTGTTATGGCAGAAGGCGGCGCCGCTGCATCTATGGGTAATGCCAATAGCAATGACAATTGGATGGTTCACTTCCGCGACACAATGCGTGGCGGTAAGTTCCTGAATCATTACCGTATGGCAGAGCTTCACGCTAAAGAGTCACCAGATCGAATTTGGGAACTTGAAGTATGGGGCGCGCTCTTTGATCGCACCAAAGAAGGAAAGATTTCACAACGTAACTTTGGTGGTCACGAGTATCCACGTCTTGCACACGTTGGTGACCGCACTGGTCTTGAACTCATCCGCACAATGCAGCAGAAGATTGTTGCATTGCAGCAAGCAGATAAGGCTGAGTACGGAGATGCTGAGGCAAATCTCAAGGTCTATGCCGAACTTACAGTCACAGATATTCTGAAAGAAAATGGCAAAGTTGCAGGTGTCTACGGATACTGGCGCGAGAACGGCGATGAAGTTCTCGTTGAAGCACCAGCTGTAGTAATTGCAACCGGTGGCGTAGGTAAGACTTTCAAGATTACTTCAAACTCTTGGGAGGGTACTGGCGATGGCCATGCGCTCGCCCTTAAGGCTGGAGCAAATCTCAAAGATATGGAGTTCTTACAATTCCACCCAACAGGAATGGTCTGGCCACCATCTGTTCGCGGAATTTTGGTTACTGAATCAGTTCGTGGTGAAGGTGGAGTTCTCACCAACAATAAGGGCGAACGGTTTATGTTTAATTACATCCCTGATGTCTTTAAAGATAAGTATGCAACGACCGCTGAAGAAGCAGATCGCTGGTATGAAGATCAAGATAACAACCGCCGCCCGCCAGAGCTTCTGCCTCGCGATGAAGTAGCACGCGCGATTAACGCAGAAGTTAAAGCCGGTCGCGGTACTGAACACGGTGGAGTATTCCTCGATGTTTCAAAGCGTTTGCCAGCTGAAGTCATTAAAAAGCGCCTTCCATCTATGTGGCACCAGTTCTACGAATTAGCTGGCGTAGATATCACCAAAGAAGCGATGGAAGTTGGTCCAACCTGTCACTACGTGATGGGTGGCGTTGAGGTAGATCCAGATACTGCTGCTGCAATTGGAGTTCCAGGACTCTTTGCAGCTGGCGAAGTTGCTGGTGGAATGCACGGCTCTAACCGTTTGGGTGGAAACTCGCTCTCAGATCTTCTTGTCTTTGGTCGTCGCGCTGGAATGGGCGCTGCGCAATACCTAAAGAACAACGGATCTAATCCGGTTTCAGATGCAACGATTAAGGCAGCAGCTGATCGCATTGAAGCGCCATTTAAGAATCAAGGCGGCGAAAATGCTTACTCATTGCACCAGGAGCTTCAAGAAGTCGCCCACAACTTAGTTGGAATCATTCGTACCGGTTCTGAACTTAAAGAAGCGATTACCAAGATTGCACAGATTCGTGATCGCAGTCAGAAAGTAACAGTCGCTGGAGACCGTAAGTTCAATCCTGGCTTCCACCTTGCCTTCGATCTCGACAATATGTTGTTAGTTGCTGAATCAACAGCAAAGTCAGCAATCTTGCGTGAGGAATCGCGTGGTGGACATACCCGTGATGACTTCCCTGCCATGGATAATAAGTGGCGTCAGGTCAACCACATCGCTAGCTATAACGGCAGCGAAGTTGTTGTAAAGGCACAAGAACTTGCGCCAATTCCTAAAGAACTCTTCAATCTCTTTGATATTCACGAGCTGGAGAAATACATGACACCGGAAGAAATTGCGAAAGGCGGTTCCAACTAATGGCGCGCAAACTCAATCTTCGTATCTGGCGCGGTGACGCAACAGATGGTGGCTTAAAAGATGTCGTCGTTGATGTCAACGAGGGCGAAGTTGTCCTCGATGTAATCCATCGCGTGCAAGCAACCCAGATGGGCGATCTTGCAGTTCGTTGGAACTGTAAGGCCGGTAAGTGCGGTTCATGTTCGATGGAGATCAACGGTAAGCCACGTCTAGCGTGTATGACTCAGGTCGCCTCTTTCGATGAGGATGAAACCATTACCGTTACCCCACTTCGCGCGTTTCCAATCATCAAGGATCTCGTCACCGATGTCTCCTTTAACTACAAGAAGGCGATGGAGATTCCGGCTTACTCACACCCAAAGGACTTAGCGCCAGGTGAAGCTCGTATGGAACAGGTCGATGTCGAGCGTTCCCAAGAGTTCCGTAAATGTATTGAGTGCTTCCTTTGCCAAGATACATGTCACGTAATCCGCGATCACGAAGAGAACAAGCCATCATTTGCTGGCCCACGTTTCTTTATCCGTATTGCAGAACTAGATATGCACCCACTAGATACTCTTAAAAATCGTAAGCGCACCGCACAAGAAGAGCATGGTCTCGGAATGTGTAACATCACAAAGTGCTGTACTGAGGTCTGTCCAGAACATATCAAGATTACAGATAACGCCATTATCCCTATGAAAGAGCGCGTCGTAGATATTAAGTACGATCCAGCTCGCATGTTTAGCGGATTGTTGCGTCGCGAAAAGAGAAATTAATTGATTCTCATCCGTTGGGCAGTACTCGCATTTGCTATGTGGGTATCTACCGTCTTTGTCTCAGGAATTGAGGTAGATGGCGGGCCGTTGACCTATCTCTGGGTGGCGCTGCTCTTCGGATTGATCAATGCATTCTTTGGTTCGATTATTAAAGTTTTAACTTTTCCAGTTTCTATTGTGACTTTTGGATTATTTATCTTTGTAATCAACGCTGCGATGTTATCTCTAACAGATGTATGGTCAGATAAATTGGCCGTAAATGGATTTTGGTCAGCCATCTTTGCATCTCTAATTATCTCGGTGATAACAACAGCTTTCCGCGCTCTGTCAAAGAAGGCTTAGTCCTGAAGGCGGTTCTGCTCGTTTCGGCGGGAGGAATCTTAGGATCCCTAAGTCGTTTGACTCTTGGGTTTTTCTTTCCAACAACCGCACAAGGCAATCTGGCAGCAAACATCATCGCGTCTGCTCTTGCTGCATTCTTCTTGGTATTGATGGAGCGTCGTGGAATCACTGAACTACGCTGGTTTTTGCTCCCTGGATTCTGCGGTGGCCTCGGCACATTCTCTGCGATCACATATGAAGTAATCGAACGAGGCGAAGGAGGCGGTCCGCTCTACCTTTTTCTCAATGTGATTCTTTGCCTACTAGTTGTTGCGATAGCGATTCCTTTATCGCGTAAATGGGTACCAGTGCGATGACTCAATATTTGATGGTCGCATTAGGTTCTGCAATCGGCGCCCCTGCTAGATACCTTGTTGACCAATACTTCAAGAAGTTTACTGATCATCCAGTAGGAACCTTCTTAGTAAATATATTCGGTTCATTTCTAATCGGAGTTACCTTCGCACGGACCGACCGCTGGCATGATTTTCTTGCAATTGGCTTTGCAGGCTCATTTACAACCTGGTCAACATTTATGCTTGACCTCTACCTTGGCTATGAACTCAAGCATTACAAAAAGATTGCGATTAACCTTCTAGCATCTCTCATCTTTGGATTACTTGCAGCTTGGTTTGGAATTCAATTAGCTAGTTGATTATTTACCCGGTCGGCTACTTACCGAGGATGGTTTTCATCCACTGTTCTATATCGTCAGGATGGCGTGGGATATTCTCGCTAAGGTTGAGATACCCATCAGCTGTTACAACAACGTCATCTTCAATACGGATACCGATGCCACGGTATTCAGGGGCAAATAACTCATCATCAGGCTGAATGTAGAGGCCGGGTTCGACAGTAAAGACCATTCCCTCACGTAGCTCTGCATCAAGATAATTCTCTGTACGGGCATGCGCGCAATCATGAACATCCATACCAAGATGATGACTTACTCCATGTAAAGTCCAACGGCGGTGCAGCCCCATCTCCGGGGTTAGGGATTCTTCTGCAGTGACCGTTAAGACACCGAGATCTTCTAAACCTTTCGCGAGCACTGCTTGAGCTGCAGCATTTACATCTGAGAATTTCGCACCTGGTTTGATCGCAGCAAAACCAGCTAATTGCGCCTCATAAACCAACATATAAAGGGCGCGCTGTTCGCGCGAGAATCTTCCGTTGACTGGAAGAGTGCGAGTGATATCTGCAGTGTAGAAAGAGTCAACTTCAACACCGGCATCGATAAGCACTAGATCACCACGACGAATATCACCATCGTTGCGGATCCAGTGCAGCACGCATGCGTGTGCACCAGAGCCAACAATCGTGCTGTAACCCAAATCGTTTCCTAATGATCGAGCGCGTCCGTAGAAGGCTGACTCCAAAATGCGCTCACCACGTGGGCGTTCGGATGCAGCTGGAATAGCTGAGATGACATCACAAAATCCGAGCGCAGTTGCATCAACGGCTCTCTGCAACTCATCAATTTCGTAGAGATCTTTTATGAGACGTTGTTCTGATGTGAAGGTAAGAAACTCTTCTTCACGTGCGTGCTTTGCAACGAGTTCATCCACCTTGGCATCTTCGCCACGAATAGTTAGTGATTTAGTGCGCCCCTTAAAGATAAGCGGTAGATCTGCGAGGTTACGAGTTTCAATTTGGTATGAGGTTTGTGCTTCCTCTAATGTAAAACGACGTCCAACCCAGAGTTCTCCATAACGGTAATCGCGATAGAAGGCATCACTCTCACGAGTAGAACGCGGATTGATATAAAGATAAGTATGGTGCCCCTCTTCGTGAGGTTCCATAACAAGCACTGCATCTGCTGTTGCATCTGCCCCTTGTACTCCGCTGTAGTAAGCAAAAGCGCTATGAGGTCTAAACTGATAATCAGTATCGTTGGAGCGAACCTTGAAACCGCCCGCCGGAATCACTAAACGCAGACCAGGAAAGGCTTGCGATAAAGCTGCGCGACGAGTGAATGCATATGTGACAACTTCAAGAGGCGCTAAATCAGGTAGGTCAGATTGAGCCCAGCCCGAGCGCATGAACTCTGCAAAGCGGTCAGATGGCACCTGATCATGCTTGCGATTTTCTGACTCATCTTTCGTGGTTTCTGCGCTCATAAGGCTAGATTACGCGGTTTAGCAGAAGAAGGAAGAATTAGGTGGCCACCCCCTGTTGGGCGATACTTGAGGGTCACAGCGCAGACCAAAAAATGATTCTTAATCCAAATAGAATGTGTTCAGGGAAAACGTCACATACAGCCTCAGGGAGTCATGAGTGAAGGCAGCAAAGAAGTCTCTGGTCATTTCACTCTTCGTAGCATTTTATTTGCACCCGGTTGCGCCGGCCACAGCGAATAGTCCAGCTGTAACTTTCTCACAAACATTCACTGCAAATAATGCTGCCAGCGCTTCAGTTAAATCAGCCTGGACAACTTTCCGGTCAGCTCTAACAGGAACATACACACAATTCACATTTTCCAGTACATTTAATAATACTTCGATTACAGTCAGTGATCCCACCAAAGTTCAGACACTAGCTAATGCCATGCTCAACTCGACATTTGCGTCAGCGGTAATTGGTTCAAATACCTGGTCTTATTCCCCGAGCAGTAGTTGGGACGAATTTGGCAACGCTGGATATGGAAACTGTACTTCAACTTCAACTACCTTTGTAGTTAGGCCGCAAATTCAAAATCAAAACTGGGGAGGCGTTGGCGGATTAACATGTTCCGCTCAAACGCAAACTATTACTTTGACCTTTGGACAGTCCACTCCTCAACTATCTACACCAGCGGCACCAATTCTCACAAACTCTGGAGGCACTGGAGTATTAGTCTCAGAAACAAGTACAGTCGCTAACGCATCAAGCTACATAATCAATCTGTATGCAAGCAATGGCACGACGTTTTTGGAATCCCGAACAGTTGCCAGCTCTGCGATCACATCAACTACTTTGTTTAGCGGATTGACGCCATTGACGACATATCGGGTAGGAGTAGTTGCTAAGGGTGATGGAATCAACTACACAGACTCAGCACAAAGCGCTCTTTCTTCAATAACGCTCTCGGCCGGGGCAACCACTGTCTCGGTAACGCTCTCACCAGTATCTAATCGCGTAGTTTTCCGAAAAAGTTCAACACTAGTAGCAACTGTATCTGGAACAAATGGCCGTGTTACTTTCTTCGAGAACAAAAAGAGAATCGTTAAATGCATCAGTCTGCCTACAACAAGTTTCTCTGCTAGTTGCACTTACAAACCGAGTTCTCGTGGATCAATATCGCTAACCGCACGCTTTATTCCAAGTGCAGGTTCGTTCACCTCGTCAGATAGCTCGGTTCTGCTAGTCTTCTCGGGAGCAAGAACTGACGCCAGATGAAGGCCCTATCTGTGATTTCTAGTTTTATCCCACGGCCTGTAAACTTCCCCTGCAATAAGGAGACGTCGCATAGCCCGGTCGAGTGCGCCTCACTGCTAACGAGGTAAGGGGTTAAACCCTTCAGGAGTTCAAATCTCCTCGTCTCCGCAGATTAAAGGTAGGCTTTTGCGCATGCAATCTACTGATGAGAAATACGTCATTGGTGTTGATTACGGAACCCTTTCTGGGCGCGCCCTGCTTGTGCGAGTCTCTGATGGCGCAGAGATCGCAACCGCCGTCTTTGAATACCCACATGCAGTCATTGAAGATGTTCTGCCGACATCAGGTGCCAAACTTCCACCTGATTGGGCGCTACAAGTTCCATCAGATTATGTTGATGTTCTCAGGAACACTGTCCCAGAAGTTCTCAAGTCATCAGGTATCAAACCCTCACAGGTAATCGGAATTGCTACAGATTTCACTGCCTGTACTGTCTTGCCAGTTAAAGCAGATGGGACGCCACTTTCAGAGCTCTCTGAATTTTCCAAGAACCCACACGCATTTGTGAAGCTGTGGAAACACCATGCAGCGCAACCACATGCGGATCGCATTACAGATCTCGCTCACGCACGCAAGGAGCCATGGATTGCGCGTTATGGAGGAAAAATTTCTTCTGAATGGGAGTTTGCCAAAGCGCTACAACTTCTTGAAGAAGCACCTGAGATTTACAGCACAATGGATAAATGGATTGAAGCAGCAGACTGGATTATCTGGCAACTCTGCGGCAAGTATGTGCGTAATGTTTGTACCGCAGGCTACAAAGGTATGTTGCAAGATGGTACCTATCCAAGCCGTGAATATTTGGCAGAGCTCAATCCAAAGTTTGAGAACTTCATCTCTGAAAAGTTAGATCATGAGATTGGGCAGTTAGGTGCACTCGCAGGGACACTTACGGCAGAAGCTGCGAGCTGGACGGGGTTGCCCGAAGGCATCGCAGTAGCAGTTGGCAATGTCGACGCGCACGTCACGGCTGCTGCAGCCAACGCTGTTAATCCAGGACAGATGGTTGCAATCATGGGCACATCAACATGCCATGTTATGGTATCTGAAAAATTTGCCGAAGTCCCCGGAATGTGTGGTGTCGTCGATGGCGGAATCATCACTGGAAAACTTGGCTACGAAGCCGGTCAATCAGGCGTAGGCGATATCTTCGGCTGGTTTGCAAATAACTATGCACCAGCTTCATATACGGCTACAGCAGAGAACGCTGGCATTGATATTCATACCTATCTTTCGCAGCTTGCAAGTAAACAACCTGTAGGCGCGCACGGCTTGGTTGCACTTGATTGGCAGAGTGGAAACCGCTCTACCTTGGTTGATCACCAACTATCTGGACTAATTGTTGGAATGACTCTTGCTACTAAACCAGAAGAGATCTATCGGGCCATCGTTGAATCAACCGCTTATGGTGCTCGCAAAATTGTCCAAACATTTAATGAATCTGGCGTACCCGTAAAGGAATTTATTGCAGCTGGTGGATTAATAAAGAATAGTTTTGTAATGCAGATTTATGCTGATGTTCTCAATATGCCAATCACCATCATCCGTTCTACCCAAGGTCCGGCTCTAGGTTCGGCTATTCATGCTGCAGTAGCTGCTGGTGCCTATCCCGATGTTGTCACAGCTGGTGCTGCCATGGGAGGCGTTGCAAAGGGGTCATATCAACCAAATGTAGCTAACGCCCTGATCTATGACCAGCTATATCATCACTACAACGAACTCTATGAAGATTTTGGACATAACGGCGCGATGCATTCGCTGCGCGCTATCCGCGATCGTGCACTTTTAGGAGGTACGAAATGACGACCAATAGCCAAATTCGAGAGAAGATTTGCAACCTCAATATTGATTTACAGCGTTATGGCTTAGTTGCATGGACCTCTGGTAACGTCTCTGAGCGCTTGGAAGATGGCAAGAGTTTTATGATCAAACCAAGTGGCGTTAAGTATGAAGAACTCAAACCCTCACAAATGATTATCTGCGATCTCGATGGCAAGGTGCTTGAAGGTGAACTCGCGCCATCAAGTGATACCCAAACACACGCGTACATCTATCGCCACATGAGCCATATCAATGGCATTGTGCATACCCACTCTAATTACGCTGCTGCATGGACAGCTATTCACAGCGCTATTCCATGTGCACTTACTGCAGCGGCAGATGAATTTGGCGGAGAAATTCCACTAGGACCATTTGCTCTCATCGGAGATGACGCCATCGGCAAAGGCGTTGTTGAAACACTTACCGGTCACCGCTCTACTGCAGTATTGATGAAGAATCATGGAGTCTTCACAATCGGCAAAGACGCAACAGCTGCAGTTAAATCAGCAGTGATGTGTGAGGACGTGGCAAAAACAATGTGGATCGCGCAGACATTAGGGGATGTAAAATTAATTGATCAGAAGAGTATTGATGCACTTTATTCACGTTACCAAAATGTTTATGGCCAAAAAGGAGTAGATAAATGAGTGCTTTAGATAACCAAAAGTATGAGGTGTGGTTTCTCACTGGTACTCAAAATCTTTATGGCGACGAGACTCTAAAAAAGGTTGCAGAACAATCAGAGGAAGTCTCTAATTTATTGGTTAAGAACGTTGACTCCCCAGTAAACATTATTTGGAAGCCAATTCTGAAAACGGCTGAAGAAATTCGTCAAACAATGCAAGATGCCTCTGCAGATAATGCCTGTATTGGCGTTATCGTCTGGATGCATACATTCTCTCCTGCAAAAATGTGGATTTCAGGTCTTCAGGCTTTAACGAAGCCATTGCTGCACCTTCATACACAAGCTAATTCGCAGCTTCCGTGGGCAACCATCGATATGGATTTCATGAATCTCAATCAAGCTGCACATGGTGATCGCGAACATGGCCATATCCAAGCGCGCATGAAAAATGGCAGGAAAATTGTTGTTGGACATACATCAGAACCACGTGTGCAGAAGCGAGTATCAAATTGGACGCGAGCAGCGATTGGGTGGCATACATCTCAAAATCTAAAGTTGGCCAGATTCGGTGACAATATGCGCTTTGTTGCTGTTACCGATGGCGATAAGACTGGCGCTCAAATAAAACTTGGATTCTCAGTTGAGGCTTATGGAGTTAATTCACTTGTCGATGCTGTCGCGCGAGTTTCAGATAAAGAGATTGACGCTCTTATTCCAGAGTATCTCGAAAAATATGATGTAGCACCTGAGCTCAAGCCAGGGGGAGCGCGCCACGAATCTCTTCGCTACGCAGCATCTCAAGAAATAGCACTCCGTGATTTACTCGTTAAAGGTGGCTTCCAAGCGTTTACAACAAACTTTGAAGATCTTGGCGGCTTAAAACAACTTCCAGGTTTAGCTGTCCAACGTCTGATGGAAGATGGTTACGGATTTGGTGGAGAAGGTGATTGGAAAACCTCTGCCTTCTTAAGAATCGTTAAGTCAATGACAGTGGGGCTCAAGGGCGGAACTTCCTTTATGGAGGATTACACCTACCATTTCGGCCCAGGTGAGCCCAAAGTTTTAGGTGCTCACATGCTTGAGGTATGTCCAAGTATCGCTTCTACAAAACCAAAGATTGAAATTCATCCCTTAGGTATTGGCGATCGCGAAGACCCAGTTCGCATGGTTTTTGATGCAACGCCAGGAAAGGGTTTTGTAACCTGTCTTACCGATATGGGAGACCACTACCGGGTAATAACAAATGAGATTGAGGTAGTTAAGCCCGATGCGCCTCTACCTAAATTGCCAGTGGCATGTGCAGTATGGAAACCGTTGCCATCACTTGAAGTATCTGCAGAATCTTGGATCTATGCTGGAGGCTCTCACCACACCGTAATGTCGACTGCAATTGAAGTTGAAGTCGTGCAAGATTTTGCTGAAATCGCAGGTGTCGAACTACTTGAGATCAATGCAGAGACAAATGCACAGACATTCCGACATAATCTTCGCTGGAATAGTGCAGCGCTCAAATTTCAGGCATAATAAGAGAGAATCGAGGCATCTAAAATGAAATACACACCTACACCTGCAGATAAATTCACCTTTGGACTTTGGACTGTCGGTTGGCAAGCCCGCGATCCTTTCGGTGACCCAACTCGTGAAGCGCTAGATCCAGTTCGTTCAGTCAACGAACTCGCAGAACGTGGTGCTTACGGTGTCACATTCCATGATGATGATCTCTTCCCATTTGGCTCAGATGATTCAACTCGTCAAGGACATATCGATCGATTTAAGAAAGCACTCGATGCAACAGGAATGAAAGTTCCTATGGCGACGACTAACCTATTTAGCCATCCTGTCTTTAAAGATGGCGCCCTCACAAGTAATGATCGCGATATCCGCCGCTTTGCAATCCGTAAAGCGATGCGCAATATTGATTTAGCTGCTGATCTTGGTGCAAAGATTTATGTCTGCTGGGGTGGCCGCGAAGGCGCTGAGTCAGAGAGCTCAAAGGATGCCTACGTAGCGCTCGAGCGTTATGCAGAGGGTTTTAACATTCTTGGACAGTATGTAATCGATAAGGGTTATGACATTAAGTTTGCTATCGAACCCAAGCCAAATGAGCCACGTGGAGATATCTTCCTTCCCACCATTGGTCACGCACTTGGTTTTATTGAGATGCTTGATCATCCAGAGATGGTTGGACTTAACCCAGAGGTCGGTCACGAGCAGATGGCTAACCTCAACTTTGTTCACGGAATTGCTCAAGCGTTGTGGCAGAAGAAGTTATTCCACATCGACCTCAATGGTCAGCGTGGCCCAAAGTATGACCAGGACTTTGTCTTTGGTCATGGCGATCTCAAGAGCGCCTTCTTCCTTGTAGATCTTCTCGAGCGCTATGGATATTCAGGCCCAAAGCACTTTGACTACAAGCCTGTACGTACAGATGCTGACTCAGGTGTCTGGGCATCTGCAACATCAAATATGCGCATGTATCTCGTGCTCAAAGAGCGTGCAGCAGCTTTCCGCAGCGACCCACGAGTTATCGCTGCTATGAAGGAATCAAATATCCCTGGACTTTCTGAGCCAACACTTGCAGCGGGTGAAACCTGGAAGGATCTTGCAAAGGATTCATTCGATGCAGAGGCGGCAGGCAAGCGTGGATATGGATATGAAATCCTTGATCAACTCGCGATGGAACATTTGATGGGAGTCATTTCCTAGTTTTCATTGATGGGATTTCATCTATGACGCAGCAAAACTGGAGCAAGAACGTCGATTTCAATGATCGAGAGTTTTTGCAACCAGTTTCGCTGCGTGAACTTCAAGAGCTAATTCGCTCATATCGCAAGATTCGTGCCCGCGGTACCGCACATTGCTTTAATGAGATTGCAAATACAAGCAGTTACACAATCAACTTAGCAAAGATGCCAAAGACGATTGAAGTGAACGCTGATACTAATTCAGTCACAGTTGCTGCGGGACTGACCTACGGAGAGTTAGCACCAGTACTTCACGACCAAGGTTGGGCGCTCAATAATCTGGCGTCCCTGCCACATATCTCTATCGGTGGCTCAATTTCTACTGGCACGCATGGTTCTGGAGTCAAGAATCAGAACCTTGCCAATCAAGTGATCTCACTCGACATGGTTACTGCAGATGGCGGCCTCAGACATATTGATCGCACCCACCCGGCCTTTAATGCAGTGATTGTAGGTTTGGGCCTGGGCGGAATTGTTTATCAATACGAGCTGAAGATTGAACCAACTTTCGAAATAAGACAAGTGATTTACCCGGAGATTCCGCTTGATGTTTTGCAACGTAATTTTGATCAGATTATGGGTACCGCTTACAGCGTTAGCTACTTCACCGATTGGAGCAGCGCTCAAGTCGGAAATCTCTGGTGCAAATTCCGCGATGGTGAAGTAATTCCAGAGAGTGTTGGAGGTAGCGAGAAAGCTGATAAGAAGTATCACCCGATTCCTGCAGTAGACCCGATTGCCTGTACAGAACAACTCGGTGTAGCAGGGGAGTGGCATCAACGCTTATCTCACTTCAAGCTTGAATTCACACCAAGTGTCGGCGAGGAGATTCAAGCTGAATTCTTTATCGATCGAAAAGATGCGGCCGCTGCAATCGAAGCTATCTCTAAGCTAGGAGATCAAATCGCTCCTCTGCTCTGGATTACAGAGCTTCGCACAATCGCTGCAGATGAGCTGTGGCTCAGCGGTGCTTATCAAAGAGATTCTCTTGGTATTCACTTCACCTGGAAGAAAGATGATGCGATTTATCCCGTAATCGAGAAAGTTGAAGCGGCACTTCGCCCATTTAGTTACCGCCCTCACTGGGGCAAAGTCTTTACCGCCGATGCAAAATACCTCGGTAGTGTCTATCCAAAGATGAGTGAATTCAAAGCTCTTACTCAGGCACTTGATCCCACAGGTAAGTTTGAGAACACCTTTACTCGCAGAATCTTTCAGTAATTTACCTGCTAATGCGCAATCTCACCACTTGCCGCTGACTCTTCGAGTTTTTGCATCATTGTTGTAACTGGGAAGCCCGGGTAATACTTACCGATGCCAAGGTGCGCGATGTTCTTTCTTTTTAGAGGTTCGATTTCACGGATAGTGATACCGAGCAAATCTAAACCTGCTCTACGCTCGTTGAAATATTGCATGAAATCACCACCATCGCCCCACGCCGCAAATGCCAAAGCTGCTGCCCGAGGCCACATCATGTATTCGAGATGAGTTGGGTCCTCTATGTACTCGGTCCACATCTGGCATTGAACACCAAGCACGCCATCAATTGGTTTAAAGGCGAGAACATCTTCCAAGGTAACAGGCCCCCCGATTGCGAGTGGCTCTGATTCAGAAAGCTCCTGCGAGTAATCAAAATATGTAGGGAAAACTGGAGAGAAAATCACGTCACGACCATGTTGCATAGCAGTCTTTGAAATCTCTGCTCCGCGCCATGACATTACTGTCGCCTGAGTTGCCTGACTTGGATCAAAGGCAAATGCATCGTCCCAGGTAATCATCTTCTTATCAAGAGAGCTAATGATGACTTCAATCTCTTTCATAAAATAAATAAAGAGCTCTTTTGGTGTATCAAACCCTTGCTCCTCCATAAAGGAAACAATTTCGGAATCCTTTAACCAGTTATCGATCAAGGATTCATCTCCACCGACGTGTATATATTCAGAAGGGAAAACCGAGCTGACTTCTCTAAACAATTCGCGCAGAAACTCAAATGTTTCTGGAAAGGGCCTAAGAAGATGGTTTGAGATTCCCCACTGACCGCTCACTTCGACTATCTCTCCATTAACTCCGAATTGGGGATAGGCAGCAAGGAGTGCACCTGTGTGTCCAGGAATATTGATTTCTGGAACAACATCAATATTGAGTGATTTACCATGATCAACAATTTCCTTGATATCAGCCTGGCTTAGAAAACCCTCATGAACTTGATATTCAAATTCAGGAGTCTGCAGTGAGTGATTGATTTGGCTTTTGAGGCGGCGCGAACCAACTTCATGTAGAAGGGGAAATTTTTTACTCTCAAATCTCCAACCCTGATCATCCGTCAAATGTAGCTGCAGGACGTTGTAATCAAAGAGCGCTAGGGCGCTCATCGTCTTCTTGATGAAATCCTTATCAAAATAATGACGGGAGATATCGAGCATCGCTCCACGCCAAGGCATCATGAGATAAGTATCCAACATCTGCCTAGCCCAGTATTCTTAAGCCATGCGCTTTATCACCCCGCCTCAATTCGACCTGACCTATGACGATGTCTTTATGGCACCCTCAAACTCTGAGATCTCAAGCCGCATGGAGGTCGATCTCGACACTACTGATGGCACTGGCACAACGATTCCGTTGGTCGTTGCCAATATGACGGCTATTGCCGGACGCCGTATGGCTGAAACCGTCGCTCGTCGTGGTGGCTTAGTTGTGATTCCACAGGATATTCCGTTGGAGATTGTTGAAGACGTTATCTCTTCTGTTAAAGCCAGTCACTCTTTCTTCGAAACCCCAATTACCCTAACGCCTGATCAAACTGTTGCAGATGCCGCCAGCCTGATTAATAAGCGCTCACACGGAGCCATCATCGTTGTTGAGGGCAAGAAGCCAGTTGGAATTATTACTGAGGATGACTTGCAGAGCGTTGATCGCTTTACTCAGCTCGGACAAGTTATGACTGCAGAGCTAACCACTATGCCAGAGGGCCTTGATGCCAGAGCCGCCTTTGATTTTCTTAATGAGAAGGTGCGAAGCGTTGCCCCGGTAGTCTCAAAGAACGGTGATTTAGTAGGAATTATTACCCGCACCAGCGCTCTTCGTGCGACCTTGTATAAGCCAGCACTCGATGGCAAAGGTCGCCTGCGTATCGCAGCAGCGGTCGGAATCAATGGGGATATCGCTGAAAAAGCAGCGAAATTAGTAGCGTTTGGCGCAGATGTTTTAGTTGTCGATACAGCCCACGGCCATCAGAAGAAGATGATTGAAGCGCTACAGATAATTAAGAAACTTAATCTCGGTGTTCCAATTGTGGCGGGCAATGTTGTTACTGCCGAAGGCGTTCGCGATTTAGTAGCAGCTGGCGCCGATATTATTAAAGTGGGCGTGGGTCCTGGAGCTATGTGCACAACACGAATGCAGACCGGTGTTGGCCGGCCACAATTTTCTGCAGTTCTCGAATGTGCGGCAGAGGCAAAGAAGTTAGGCAAACATGTCTGGGCTGATGGTGGAGTACGCCATCCGCGCGATGTTGCACTCGCACTTGCTGCTGGTGCATCACAGGTAATGATTGGTTCTTGGTTTGCCGGAACATATGAATCACCTGGTGACTTACTTCGTGATAGCTCAGGGCGTGCCTATAAAGAATCTTTCGGTATGGCATCAAAGCGTGCAGTAGCAGCGCGTACATCGAAGGAAGATGCCTTCGATCGTGCACGCAAGGCGCTCTTTGAAGAGGGTATTTCTTCATCAAAGATGTATTTAGATCCACATCGTCCAGGTGTAGAAGATCTTATTGATGAAATTATCTCTGGACTTCGTTCATCATGTACATATGCAGGTGCACGCACGCTAGAAGAGTTTGCAGATCGCGCACTTGTCGGAATCCAATCTGCATCAGGTTATGCAGAAGGACGTCCACTTAATCAATCATGGAGAAGTTAAGTAAAGTCTTCTAAAGTCATTGATTTATAATAGTTTTGTAACAACCAATCACTTCTTGTGAGAAAATTGTTCGTTTATCACCCCTAAAACAGCAGGGTGAAATGTCGGGGTGATATCACTCGATAATCACCCTTTCCACTACTCACAAAATCACCCCGATTCTAAAATTAGCTACTCGCAATCAGGCGCTAATAAAGAGGTAAATCAATGGGGTTTAGATTGAGGTTGCCATCGCGCACCCAGATCTCCCGTTGGACCATTTATGCCCTATTTGCAGGGCTTTTTGTCAGTACGCCGGTCGCAGTTTTATCAGCCCCGAAAGCTCTTGCAGCAGCCTGTAATTCAACTACTACAACAATTGATACTCAAACCGTAGTCAGATTTTCTTCGGTAGAAAGTTGCGAATGGCTTGTTCCCAATGGCGTTAATTCAGTGCGAGTACTTGTCGTTGGTGGTGGAAGTAGCGGTGGTGCTGGCCAAGCCGGTGTTTGGTGGCCCCAAGGTGGCGGCGGTGGCGCAGTTGTTGATCAAGTAAATTTTTCAACTTCTCCTGGAAATTCGGTAGCTGTCGTAGTTGGTGCCGGTGGTGCAGAAATTAATACGCAAGGCGCTGCTAGTACTTCGATAAACAACGGTGGGCAATCCCGATTTTCAACAATTACGGCCAATGGTGGTGTTGCACCTGTTAACACGTTAGCAGCCGGAGGAGCTAGTGGAAATGGAAATGCTGGCGGAGGCACGATCGGTGGCTATGCATCAGGCGGTGGTGGCGGTGCGGGTACTGCGGGTAGTGGATTAACGGGTGGTGCAGGTGTTAATTCAAATATCACGGGTTCAATGCTTATGTATGGCAGTGGCGGAGCTGGTGCGAATTCATCAACAGGAACAGCATCTTCAGGCGGTGGAAGTAATGGCAGCCCGCCAATTGCCAATAGAGGCGGTGGAGGTTCACAGCCCACCTCAGGTAGCGGATTAGCAAGTGCCGGAGCCGCGGGCGTTGTAATCGTCAGATATACAACTCCCACTAATTTAAATCCATTTCTTACTTTTAATGCAAACGGTGGAACCGGTTCGATTACAGGTAGATCCGAGACATCAGGAATCACAATTGCATTGCCAAGTGGCTCTGGCTTTACCAAAAGAAACTCATCTTTTTCTGGATGGAACACATTAGCTAGTGGCGCGGGAACGAGTTATGCAACTGGTGACTCTTACACGATTACTTCAAATGCGATTCTTTATGCACAGTGGAGTGGTCCAGTTCTTGCAGCGGATCTTGCATCACCGCGTTGTGTGGCAGGCGTTGGCGTTGGTGGTCCTAACGCAGCGACAGTTGCGGGAACTAGGGCAGGCAATGGTTGTGTTGTTGTTGAATACACGGCAAGTGGAACCCAAGCCTTTAGAAGTTTTAACTACACCGGTGATACTCAAACATGGACCGTGCCAGCGGGTGTGAGCTCCGTAATCTTCTATGCAATTGGCGCTGGCGGTGGAGGTTCATTTCCTACCGGCGCACAAGGTGGTGGCGGAGGATTTGCTAGAGGTCAGTTAGGTGTTAACGCAGGAGATGTTTTTTCTATCATTGTCGGTCAAGGTGGTGGCGGAGTGGCACCGGTGGCCGAAGGCTCTTGCTTTGTAACGACTCGAACTTTCGGTGGAGGTGGCCGTGGAGGATCTTGCGCTCAAAACGGATTTCCAGGTCAACCTTTTTATCAAGCAGCCGGAGGTGGCCGTTCGGCAATCCGTCTTCAAAACGCAACGGAAGATTTGATAACTGCCGCGGGTGGTGGTGGTGGAAGTTATGGCGGTCAGGGTGGTGCAGGTGGTGGATTTACAGGCGTAACCGGTGGTGCCCCGAACCCAGGAACCGGCGCAACACAAACAGCAGGTGGTACTGGTGGATTTTCGGTAAACAGTATTCCTGGCTTTGCCGGCGCAAAATATCGCGGCGGAGATTCACGTGATGAATCTGGTGGCGGAGGTGGAGGCTACTTTGGCGGCGGTGGTGGCGGAGATAACGGCGGTGGTGGCGGTGGTTCTAGCTATATCGATACTCGCACCGTTACAAATGCGCAGACATCAGCAGGTGCTTTATCCGCACCTGGCACTTCAATCGGCCTCTTCAACATCATTAGCTATGACGGCAATGGGAATACAAGTGGCGCAGCACCAAACCCAACTCAATTTACAGTCACGGGTGGATCGCGCTCGCTTGAGACCAATACGGCAGGCCTTGCTCGTACCGGATACACATTAACTGGCTGGAACACACAGGCTAATGGTCGCGGAACTTCATACCCTCTTGCCTTTGCAACATTTTCAGCAAACGCTGATGTCACTTTATTTGCACAGTGGTCTTACACGATTACTTATAACGCAAATGGAGCTACTTCTGGAACAGCGCCAGCTTCACAAACAATTACTGGCGATAGCACAACAACGCTTGCGATTAACCCAGGCACCCTTGCACTTACTCGTGGAGTACTGCTTGGGTGGAACACAAGAGCTGATGGATCAGGAACGGCATACCCTGGTGGCCAAACGGGATTTAGCAATAACGGAAACATAACGCTCTTTGCAATGTGGGGACCACAAACATGTACTCCCGCTGCGGGTTACTCAAATTGTGCGGTCTTTCCAATGAGTCAGCAAGATCTCTTCTTTAAACTTCCTAACAATGTTCCTGTTGGCACGCGAATACTTGCTGAAATCTGGGGAGCTGGTGGTGGCGTTAATGAAAGTTCCCCAACCGGCGGCGGCGGTGGTGGTTATTCACGCGTACAGATTGAAGTGAAAGCGGTAGGTGAAACCTTTACGGTCGTGACAGGCCGCGGTGGTAGCCGAGGAGACAACGTCGGAACGTATGGCGGCGGCGGCGCAGCTTCAAGGAATTCATTTTGGGGCTCAAGCGGTGGAGGAATGTCAGGTATTTTCTCTGGCAATGGCCTTGATTCCCCGTTAGTAATTTCTGGTGGCGGTGGCGGCGCATCGCCAGGGCATGCCGTTGGAATTGCAGGCGGTGGTGGAGCTGCAGGAAATCCTGGCAATCAACGCGGAACCGCAAGCGACTATGCAATTGCAGGTGCACCCGGAACGTTAATTGCAGGCGGCGCGGCGGCTACAAATACAAGTAGTTGCTCTGGTTTAGATGCAACAGCGGGTAGTAAATATCAAGGCGGTAATGGCGCTGGTGGAAATTTAACGACAGGAATTGAAACTGGCGGCGGCGGCGGTGGTGGCTTCTTCGGCGGCGGCGGCGGACGTTGTCAGATTTCAAGTGGTCCAGTGCAGAACGGCGGTGGTGGCGGAGGATCTGGTTACTTCGATGCTTCGCGTGTTGCCCTCTTAGAAGTTGTTAACGGTGAGAACGGTGTTGCACGTCAGGCATTTTCAGGTGGCGCAACAAGTCCGCAATACATCGCAGGCATTGGTCTTGGCGGAGGCATCAACAACTCGGGTGCCGCAGGTAATGGACTCGTTGTATTGCAATGGGGAACCGAAACCTACACGGTGACATTCAACGCGAATGGTGGCAGTACAACTGCAACACCTGTTTCACAAACTGCAGTCGGTGCAACAGTCACAATTGAAGACTCATCAACAGCAACTCGCACCGGATTCACCTTCGCTGGCTGGAACACACTTGCAAACGGACTGGGTACAAACGTTGCAGTTGGGCCTGGATATTTACCGCCTTCGAATATCACTCTATTTGCAAAGTGGAGTGCGAATAGCTACTTAGTTATCTTTGATAGCAACACAGCAACAGGTGTTGGCGCAACCGGCACGATGGCAAATATGGCGATCGTTGCAGGAACTGCAAAAGCACTGACTACCAATGGTTTTGCTCGCACCGGCTGGGTATTTAGAAACTGGAACTCAAGAGCTGATGGAACTGGTACTACATACGCGAATCTTGCCAACGTTACCTTCTTTGAAACCACAACTGTCTATGCGCAGTGGAATCCAATTCTTACCTATGCAATTAATGGTGGTTCAGGCACAGTTCCGGTAGCTGTAAACAATCCACCAGGCACTAACGTTGCCGCCGCCTCATCAACAATAACTCGCAATGGATTCACCTTTGCAGGTTGGAATACCGCTGCAAATCGCAGTGGAACTTCTTACTTGGTCGGTGATTCGATTACCGTCACCGTACCAACAACTGTCCACGCAATGTGGAACCTCACTGTTTCATTTAATATCAACAGTGGTACAGCAGGAACTGTCCCTACTTCAATAGTTTCTAATGAATATGCAACCCAGACAATTCCAGGTAATCCCGGAAATATGGTGCGATCAGGTTTCATCTTTGTGGGCTGGAATACTTTGGCGACAGGACTCGGTACTCGCTATCTTGCTGGAGATACAATCACTGCTACCGCAAATTTAATCTTGTATGCAGATTGGCTTGTTGCTTGTTCACCAACTACAACCTATGGCAACGGTGACAAGGTAAATTCATTCAGAACCGTCGGAACATGTGCATTCGTCATTCCAGCCGGCGTTACCTCGATTGATTTCTTGACAGTCGGTGGCGGCGGTGGCGGCGGTACCAATGCAGGTTCTGGCGGTGGCGGCGGAGGCCTTGTTTATCGAACTGCTGTCCCTGTTACAGCGGGACAAGTTCTGATTATCACCACCGGCGGCGGTGGTGCTGCCGGGACAAATGGTTCACCTTCAATGGTTGTTATCGGTAATACTGAATATCGAGGCCGCGCGGGTGCGGGGGGTCCAACCTTCCGGCCGAGCACAACGTGTTCATCAGTACGGACACTCGGTGGCGTCGCGGACTATGCCAACGGAGCGTTGGGTGGAAACGGTGCCGGAGGCACACCGCAACCAGGCTGTGCTGGCGATAACGGAACTGCACTTTCGATTTCCGGATCTTCGATAACTTACGGATCTGGCGGCGGTGGTGGTGGCTACGGTGGCGCAGGCGGTATTGCAGGCACGGGTGCCGGAAATGGTGGAGCCAACTTTTTTAGCGGCGGAGCAGGTACGGCTGGTACTGGAGCAGGCGGCGGTGGTGGTGGTGCGGGTAACGGTGCCGGCGGAGCTGGTGGCTCTGGCGTTGTCGTGATTGCCTTCGATTTCATATCGACCGTTACCTACGATTCAAATACAGCTACATCTGGCTCGATATCAACGACAACGTGGACTCAAAGTTTTATTGGCGAGCAACTTACGATTCAAGATTCAGGAACCTTAGCAAAACTAGGTTTCTCATTTACCGGATGGAACACGCAAGCTAATGCGTTAGGTACTTATGTCCAGCCTGGCACACTTCTTGCTCCTCAAGGCAATACAACGTACTACGCAATCTGGGTTGCCGATACCTTCACAGTTACATTCGATGCCAATAATGGAACCGGAACAATTGCTAGCTTGGTGTACACAGCTGGTGTCGCAAAGGCACTGACAAGTAATACAACTCAGATCACGCGAACTGGTTTCACATTTGCTGGATGGACAACCAACGCTAATGGGACTGGAACTACCTATACAAATGCACAATCCATTACTTTGTATGCAGGTATAACCCTTTATGCAAAGTGGAACGCAAATACATATGCAGTGACATTTGGAAGCAACACGGCTACGGGTTCAACACTTTCGTCTGGGACCATGCCAAACCAAAGCTTTTCGGCTGGAACGCCTTTTAACCTCAACACCAGCGTCTGGTTTAAAACTGGTTTCGACTTTGCTGGATGGAGCACATCTACTGGAGTCCAGGCAGTCGCCTATACACAGAACCAGTCGATGACCCTCTATGCCAACCTCACCATCTACGCGCAGTGGACTGCAAAGGTCTATGCAATTACTTACTCAAATAATGGCGGTACAGGTGTCGCATCTGTCGCATCTCAGAACTACACGCATGGATCAGCGGCGATTACCTCATTCGCAACTGTCGGAGAAATGACACGCACCGGATATACATTTGGTGGTTGGTCAGCGACTCCAACAGGGACAACGGCGCTCACGACCTTAACACCGACGGCGAACCAAACCCTCTATGCAATCTGGACTGCAAGGTCATTTAACATCGCGTTCAATGGCAATACCTCTACCTCTGGAAGCATGAGCAATCTTGCGATGGTGGCAGGCGTTGCGAAGGTATTAACTGAGAATGCATTTCTTAAAACTGGATTTGCTTTCGAAGGCTGGAATACCTCAGCAGCAGGTAATGGAGTCTCATATCAAGATCTGCAGTCGGTAACAATTTTCTCAGATACAAATACAGTTACCTTTTTTGCGCAATGGAGTGAACTCAAGCCGGCGACTCCAGTTATTTCATCGGTTATTTCTGGCAATGAGTCGGCAACTGTTTCAGTAACCTCTGGAACAGTTTCATGTATAGCGCCATTTACCCTTACATCTGGAAGTTGTGTCTATAGAAATACAACAGTCGGTGCAACGACAGTAACGATTCCTGCCAACGTTACTTCTATCGAAGTCCTTGTTGTTGGCGGTGGTGCATCAGGTGGTTGGGTCGGAAATGCAGCAGGTGGTGGCGCGGGTGGTCTTCTCTACAATCCATCGTTCGCAGTAACTCCCGGTGCAACGATTGCAATTAATGTCGGTGCAGGTGGAACTGCGGTTGCATCAGGCACAGGTATTAATGGTGGCAACTCAACATTTGGATCATTCGTCGCAGTCGGCGGTGGCGCAGGTACAGGTGGCACTGTCTATATTCCTGGTATTGCTGGTGGTTCAGGTGGTGGCGCAGGTTCTCCTGGTACGACATGTTCAGTGACTAGCGGTGGTGTTTCAACTAAGAATTCCTACCCTGACTGGGTTTCACTTGGAAATATCGGTGGCATCGGCTGCTCTGTAAAAGTTACTGCATCCCAAGTTGGCGGCGGTGGGGGTGGCGCTGGTGGACCTGGTTTACCAACTGCCGAAGGAAGTTCTGCATACACGGGCGGTCCTGGTGTTCCTATTTCAATCTCAGGTACATCAACGACATATGCAGCAGGTGGAAATGGTGATACATATGCTGCGGCGAGCGTTCAGCCCGCAGGTACTGCCGGAACAGGTAATGGAGGCGGCGCGGGATCTGCAGGTGGATCAGGTGTAGTCATCATGAGCTATTCACCAACTGCGGGCACAGCAACTTCTTACACAGTTACCGCTCTTGATGCATCAGGAAATCCAGTACCCGGTCCACTGACATGTACCGTTACTGCTCCTGCAACAAGTTGTAGCATCAGCGGGCTAACAAACGAAACCGCATACAAGTATTCAGTCGTTGCAAATAATGCAACCGGCTCAAGTACTGAAACAGTGACGACTGTGACATCGACCCCTCGGCCATATGTGGTCACATATAGCGTTGTAAATGGCGGCACTGTTTCGCCTACATCTGCAAACTTTGATATGGGATCTCCGGTAACACTTCCGCTTCCTGTACGCGCCGGCTATTCATTTACAGGGTGGTTTACAAGTGCAAGTGGTGGAACTCTGGTTGGCCTCAATGCTGCGGGATATTCGCCACCATCAGATATCACTTTATATGCGCAATGGACCGGAATCGCATACCCGATTTCTTATAACTCCAATGGCGGAACATCTACTGTGCCTTCAAGTGGTTCGTATTCAACAGGAGGAAGTGCTTACCTCATCGAATCAGCACCAGGTGGAATGACGAAATCTGGTTTCACATTTGCAGGGTGGAATACTCTTTCAACGGGTCTAGGTACGGATTATGCAGCGGGTACCTCATACGGCACCTCTGCTGCGCTGACACTCTTTGCAAAGTGGAGCCCAATCGGATTCACAATCACCTATGCAAATAGTGGTTCAGGAAGTGGAACACTTCCTACGCGCAGCCCTCTGACAATCGGACAAACATTTGCTGTCGCCTCGGGATCTTCACTGAACAACCCTGGATATACCTTTACCGGTTGGGGCGATGGATCAAATACATACGTCTCTGGTGAGAGCTATACCGTAGCTACTTCAAATATCACTTTAACTGCGCTCTGGACTCCGCTTCAGTATTTCGTTCTTTATAACGCAAATGTTGGAACCGGAAGTGTTCCAACTGAACCCACACACGCGTTAGGTGAGACCTTTACCGTCGCTTCTGGTTCTGCGCTAACTAGAGTTGGTTACACATTTGCTGGGTGGTCAGAATCTTCAACTGTCTATGCAGTTGGTAGCACATACACAATGCCGGCGAAGAACATCACCTTTGTTGCTCAGTGGGCACCAGAAGTATTTACTGTGACATATGTGGCTGGGCTAGGTAGCGGCAGCGCATCACGCACATCTGATTCATTTGCTTTTGGAAGCAATGGAATAAGTTTGCCAACAGTGGGCACAATGGTTCGGGCTGGATACATCTTTGCGGGATGGGCTGAGACCACAACAGTAATCTCGGGAACCTTTACAACTGATAAATCTTTGACGCTGACTGCTCAATGGTCACCAGGAACATACGCAATTACTTACAACACCAATGGAGCAACTGGCGCACCAACTGGTGCTGCTTCGAGTTACACAACATCAGCAAATGGTTTGGCGCTTCCATCAGATGCAGGAATGACTAATGCTGGCTACACCCTCACAGGTTGGTCGACAACACCAAGTGGTACCCCAATTAGCGGATCATTTACTCCGACAACAGATACAACTTTGTATGCAATCTGGGCTCCGGCGTCGCAGCCCATCGCTTTTGATGCTGGTTTAGCAGGCACTGCTGCATCAGGAGCGCCGCTTCGAGTTACATCAACTACGGCAGCATTTAATTCGCAGTACACGCTGCCTGGAATTGATTCAACAACGGTCGAAGTTAGCGCTCAGACCTATGCCTTCACGGGTTGGAGAGCATCCGATGGCACCATCTATGCAATTGGTTCTTCATACCCAGTTGCCGCTGGTGGCACGACCTTTACCGCGCAGTGGATTAGGCAGTTTGTTGTTACCTATGTCTTAAACGGTGGAACTGCCGCTGCAGGAGATCTTGCAACAGATGACCAATGCCTTAGCGCTGGCAATATGTGCTCTGATGGACAGAGCATCACAACTAACAATGCTCCGTCGCGACTTGGATACACATTTTCTGGTTGGGTAGATCAGAGCAATACTGCAGTCAGCGCTGCATCAAGTTATACAGTCGGCGTGGGGCGCTTCGTACTTTCAGCGCAATGGAATCCAGTATCGGTTAACTTCACTTACGACGCGGCAGGAGGTGCAACAACACCGGCGGCCCAAAGTGGTAACTACAGCTCAACAATTACCTTGGCTGCTGCAATCACCAAGACTGGCTATAGCTTTGCTGGCTGGAGCAACGGAACTCTTACCTATGGTGCTGGAGCCACCTATCGAGTGAACTCTGCAAGTGCAGAGACTTTCACTGCGCTCTGGAGTGCAAATACCCATAGAGTTTCATATGACTTTAACTTAGGAACAAGTAGCACAGCCATTGCTGATGCGACGCAATCTTATGCAAGTGCAGTCACAATTACTTCAGTGATCCCTACCCGTCAGGGCTACAACTTTGTTAATTGGCTTTATAGTTCAACAAATTACGAGAGCACCACTGCATTCTCAATGCCCGATCAAAATGTGACATTTGTAGCGCAATGGACACCTGCACTATATACAGTTGACTATAACCGCAATGGAGGAAATAGCGCACAGCCTACGCAGGCCCCTGTTGCGTTTGGTTCAACATTCACACTTGCTGCAGCGCCAACAAATCCAGATAGTACTGTCAACTTCCTTGGGTGGAGCGATGGTAGAAATGTGGTTGCAGCTGGCTCCACTTACACGATGCCTTCTTCAAATCTAACTTTCACGGCACAATGGAGCGGGGCCTTAATTGGCGTTACCTACACAATTGCTGGCGCAACTTCAGGTGTTGCGCCTGCAACAGAACTTGTCGAACCAAGTAGCGAGGTAGAAGTCGCACCAATCACTGGTATCAGCAGAACTCGCTTTAGATTAGAAGCATGGTCAGATGGAACTACAACAGTTGCACCTGAATCAACAATTACCCCAGTTGTAAATACAACCTTGGCTGCAGTCTGGGTACCAATTGCACCGGATGCTCCACTTGAAACCCTGACTGCATCAAGTGGTTCAGTGACAGTCGGAGTTGGACAAGGTGTGGGTTCAGGTGGAGCCCCAACCAGTTACACAGTGACTGCAATAGATTCAGCAACGGGAACAACAGTCGGTACCTGCCAAGTAATCACACCTGCTACCTCATGCACTGTGGCGGGACTTACCAACGGAACACCATATAGATTCTCAGCTGTTGCAGAGAACTCATCAGGCACTTCGCCTGCAACGCTCGCAGGACCAATTACTCCAGCCACAAATCCTGGAGCACCGACATCTCCTGTCGCAACAATTGAAGATGGCAGAGCAACTGTTTCTTTCACTGCACCAACCAATAATGGTGGATCTGCAATCACCTCATACACTGCGACCGCTTATGGTCCTGATGGCACCACTGTTATTGGCACATGTATCGCTACAGCTCCGGCAACCTCATGTCTTATCAATGGTCTGACAAACGGCACTGCCTACACATATAAAGTCGTAGCGAATAATGCGATTGGAAGTTCTGTGCCATCCGCTGCATCCGCACCGGTGACCCCAGCAACTGTACCGGGCGCGCCGGCTGCAATTACCGCATCAGCGGCTACCGCTACAACAGCATCGATTAACGTCAGCGCCGCAACGGTTGATGGTGGGTCTGCGATTACGACCTACAAGATCATCGCGACCCCAACTGCAGGTGGTACGCCAATCGTTCTTACCGTTACAGCAGCTCAAATAGCGAATGCGATTACATTGACGGGATTGGCTCCTGGTACTCAGTACACCATCTCTACTCTTGCAACAAACGCTGTCGGTGATGGTCTGACAACTATTGCTGGCTCAGCGATTACGACTCCGGCAGCCCCACCAACTGCGCCAGCAATTAATACAGCCGTGGCAACATCGTCAACTTCATCAACAATTACCGTGACTGCCCCTACATCAAATGGTGGCTCTGCAATCACAGGCTATACAGCAACTTTGGTACCGGTTGGTGGTGGAACAACAATTGTTGATACATCTACTACTACAACAATTGGTACTACAGATCTTGCCCCAGGAACGACTTACTCGGTTGTTACCGCTGCAACAAATAGCAGTGGAGATGGTGCGACATCAACTGCGACTAGGTTTACCACCCCACTCGAAGTTACGCTCACATCATCGACCGCTAGTGGAACAGTCGGTGCTGCAATAACACCAATTAACGCATCGATTTCGGCTGCTTCACCAACAGGGACAAGATATTCAATTACAGGGCCACTTCCTGCTGGACTCACACTTGATACAGCAACAGGTGTTATCGCAGGAACACCAACAATTGCAATCTCAACCACCACATTCACAATTATTGCAACGACGACCGTTGCGGGTGGCGAAACAACAACAGGAACCACGTCTCTTACTTTAGGAATAAGTCCAAGCGTGCCTGGAGCCCCAGCAGCAGTGAGTGTGACAGTGGTATCTCCTACTGAAGTAGCTGTGACCATCTCTCCAGCTACTTTCACCGGTGGCGCAGCGATTGATTCCTACACAGTCACTGTGGCGCCAACCATTTCAGGCAGTATTGGAACCGCGACCCCAACCTCCTCACAGATTTCATCTGCCATCGCAGTCACTGGATTAACGCCTGGAACCGAATACACAGTAACCGCTGTTGCAACTAACTCAGCCGGATCTGGCCCATCAACAACTTCTGTAACGACATTTATAACCCCAATTGAAGTTTCAACCTCAACATCCTCACCGTCAGGTTCGGTAGGCACCGCGATTAATCCGGTGACTACTTCAATTACAGCAACTGGGGCGATAGGAACAGTATTTAGTATCCAAGGTGCGCTTCCTGCCGGTCTAGTACTTGATACCGCGACCGGAACTATTTCCGGAACCCCAACTGTTGCTCTTGCGCCAACTCAATTCACAATAAGAGCAGTCACAACACTTTCAGGTGGCGCTACCGAAACTGGTACCGCAGTTATAACTCTTGGAATCAATGCAGTAGCCCCATCGGCACCTGCATCAGTATCGGCAAATGTGACATCAGGTAGTACAACGCAAGCCACGGTCACAGTCACCGCTCCTACATCAACAGGTGGCGCACCGATTGATACTTACACAGTCACGGTGACTCCGGTTAACTCTGGAATTTCTGTTGCAGCTAATTCGAGTACATCGACCATCAATGTAAATGGCTTGCAGCCGGGTACCCAGTATCAGGCTGTAGTAGCGGCCATCACGACAGCCGGCACAGGGCCGAGCACAACGTCTTCAATCTTTATTACCAATCCAGCGCTTTCACTTTCTGCAACCAGTGCGACAGGTCGAGTCAACGAAGCTATGACACCGATCTCAACCACTTTGCTCGCTGAAGCAGGAAGCACAGCAGTTTATTCAATCTCAGGAACACTGCCAGCAGGACTTTCATTCGATACAGCAACAGGAACAATCTCAGGGACACCAACTACTGTCACAGCTGCAGCAAACTTTACGATTAGCGCATCTGCCGAGATTGCTGGCGTCACAAAGAGTGCATCAGCAACCGTCTCGATTGGTGTGACATTTTCTGTGCCAACAGCACCTGTTGCTGCTGTTGGCACTGTGGCAACGGGGGCGACTACGACGGCGTCCCTTGCAATAACTGCACCAACATCTAATGGTGGCGAATCAATTGATTCATACACAGTGACAGTGACTCCAGTAGTAGGGGGATCAAGTACTACCTTTAATTCCTCAACAACTACCGCAAATCTGACAGGGCTTGCACCTGGAACCCAGTACACAGCAACAGCTGTTGCAGTTAATGCTGCGGGTGCAGGTCCATCTGTTACATCAGCAGTGTTTATCACCAACCCAGTCCTAACAAGCTCAGTCAGAACCAGCACCGAAGCAATAGGTATTGCGATGACTCCAATAACTGTTGCTCTTCTAGCTGAAGTTGGGATTTCTACGACTTATACAATTTCAGGAACCCTACCGGCAGGGCTATCTTTCGATGTAAATTCTGGAGAGATTACTGGTACGCCAACAACAATTACGGCAGCAGATACATTCACAATCACAGCAAGCACAACAATTGGTGGAATTCTTAAGAGTGCATCAACAGATATAACTCTTGGTGTTGTAAGTGCCCCACAAGCACCTCTTATATTGTCTGGTGGAACTGCCACAGTCGGCACACCAGTTTCACTTACTACATCAGGTGGTAGCGGAACAGGTCTTGTCACCATCGCAATTACTGGTGGAACAGCAACGGGATGCGCAATTGATGCGCAAGATGATCTCACCGCAACAAGTGCAGGTACTTGTATCGCCACTGCAACCAAGGCTGGAGATAGCACCTTCGCAACTGCGGTATCTGCCCCTGTGACAATTACATTTACCGATGTAAGTGCTCCAGCGCCAACACCGCCTACTGCACCTGCGCCAACTCCTGTAGCCGCGCCGTCACCAGCACCCGCTCCAACTCCGAAACCAGAGCCAACGGAGAAACCAGCACCCGCTCCAACTCCGAAACCAGAGCCAACGGAGAAACCAGCACCCGCGCCTACACCTACGGTGAAACCAACACCTAAGCCTGCTCCAACACCGACGGCGAAACCAACACCAACACCAACGGTGAAACCAACACCAACACCAACGGTGAAACCAACACCTACACCAACGGTGAAACCAACACCTACACCAACGCCAAAACCACTCGAAATTACGCCTCCAAAGAACTCATCAGGCTCTCCAAAGAGCTCTGTAACAGTTAATAACATCAAGCCTGGTCAAAAGATCAAGGTAACTGTGGTCGAAGGCAACAGCATCCCAACACCAACAGCATCACCGAAGGCCACCCCTAAACCAAAAACTTTACCAGCTAAGAACAATTTTAAAGTTACAACAAAAGAGCCCATAAAAGTTGATCCTAAGCCATCAGGAAATGGCGCAGGATTCGGAATTAAAAATCTCAAGCCAGGACAGAAGATTAAAGTCACCATCAAAACAGGAGGTACACAGAAATGATAAGAAAGCTGTTGCTAGCGGTTCTCTTCTTTCTTCAGATATCGATTCTTCCAAGTTGGGGGGCTGACACTGTTTTAATTGATAAGTTAACTAGTTCAGAGGCCGAACAACTCGATATTGAAATCCCTGTTGATGTACCGCCTGGATACCACGAAGTTATCATTGAGGTTTATGACGATGGCGGAACGTTGGATAAGAAAATCCTCACCTTCTGTAAAGACCTCAATGGAAAAATCGACTGGGCAAGCAACTGTCCAGAGCTAGTTCGTATGTATACAGAACCTGAGTTGATACCACTGACAGAAAGATCAGAACTTCCCGCCTATGATCCTGCACAAGAGCCGGATAAGAGCAAGGATCTCCAGATCACAGCCTTTGCGGCTTTAGCAGCACTCACTGCTGGAGGAGCTGCCGCAAGCTCACAACAGAGTAGCAATAACGTACCCGGACGCCGCGAAGATGATGATTCAGATAATTCATCCGGTGATTCCGAGAGTGATGACGATTTGGATAAAGAGAACGATGACCTTGCATCGGTGAGCGCCGGAGGTCTGAAAAAGATTAATCGTGAACTTGGTCGTGGAGATCTCAGCCGTACCTGGCGTAATCCGTTGACAGCAAAAAGTGATGCGTTCTTTATTGGGCTAGTTACAAGAATCTCACCACACTCTCCAATCATCGCTCGTACTATCGCTGACGGAAATTACTTACGGGCCATGTTTGGATCGATTGCCTCTCTCATGTTATTGCCAGGCGCTTTTTTGGGAGTTTTGGCCCTTAATGACACAGGTGGCCAAGCCCTTCCTCCTGCAACATGGATAGTTATGACAATTATTGCGGTTGCAACCCTCGATGCAATGTCAGGATTTCTATCAGGTCTCATCTTTGCAATCGGTGTGGCACTCTCTGGAAATCTCGCCACTCGTGATGAAATTCTCACCGTTGCAGGTCTCTTCATCATTTTCTATGCACCAGCTCTTATGGCAAGTGCTATTAGGCCACTTCGTCGCCTAGCCACAGATCGCGACAATCTCTGGGAGAGAGCAACAGACTACGCACTTGTCACTCTGCTTTCAGGGTGGACAATGTCAAAGCTTGTTGGCGCTCTAAACGCCTTAGCTGGAGTTCAACTAGTAATTACTTTCCATGCGAAAGAAATTGCATTTTGGACTGCAATATTTGTCTTCATTCGTCTAATTCTTGAGGATTTTGCAACCTATCGTTATCCAGTGCGTCTCAATAATACTGTGGGTGAAATGAAAGAACCCGATACCGTTCATAAGGTAATCGCGCTCGAATTGAAAATCTTTATCTTTGTTCAGCTTGCAATGCCATTTGTGGGCTTTAACATCAAACTTCTCTTGGGAACAATTCTCTTCGCGCTCCCTACAATCATTGGGCTTACCTTTGAAGATCGTCTCCCAAAGGTTCCGATTCTTCATCGGATCTTGCCTAGTGGCGCATTTAAGTTAGTTGCAATGGTCTTCATTGGAACTTTTGCTGCAGGTTGGATTCAAGGTCTCTTTTCAGACCCCCGTTCTTTCTTGGCATGGTCTTTTGTAGTTCTTGCAATCCCGGGATTGATTCTCTCAATCTTAGGCAAGATGGCTGCTGACCCTGCCAAGGATTGGAAGCAATCTCCACTAGGAAATACTTTCTACCGAATAATCGGATTCCTCGTGTTTCTTCTCATCATCCAGATTGTTCGTGGGGTCGATCTCTATGCTGCAGTCTTTGGCTAATTGCTTAACAACCGATAGCCAACGCCGCGCACTGCATGAAGTACTTTGATTTCGCTGACTTCACGGATTTTCCCGCGGATTCGTGAGGCATGGGTATCTAGTAGGTGGTCGCTGGAGAATTCGTGTGATGTTCCAATCGCTTCTGATACTTCTTCGCGGGTAAAGACGCGCTTTGGATTGCTGATTAATAGGTAGAGAAAGTCATACTCGGTTCTTGTGAGTTCTATCGGCCTATCTTCAATCCGCATCTCTCTCGCGTCAGTATCGAGAGTGATTGGCCCAGCTGTGATTAATGAGCCCTGCACCAGGTTTTGCGCTGCTCGGTGCCTGATCTGAGTGGTGGTGCGAAGGGCCAATATTCGCGCAGAGACTGGTTTGGTGATGTAATCATCTGCGCCGGCTGCAAGACACATCGCCTCATCCATCTCTTGAACATGGCTCGTTAGCATAATGATTGGCACTGTCGATGTGCGACGAATCTCTCTACAAACTTCAAAGCCATCAGGTTGTCCGATAGATAGGTCAAGGATTACTACAGAGGGATTGCGAGTTCGAAAGAGCTCGAGTGCTTGGGTGCCATCTGCAGCTTCAATAACATCAAAGCCTTCTGGAGCTAACGCTGCCTTCACAAAATACCTAATGTCGGCAACATCATCGACTACCAAGATAAGTTCTTTAGCCATTGATTGGGGCTCCTCGCATGATGGGGATGTCGATGAGAAAGGTGCTTCCCTTGCCTAACTCTGATTCAACTTGGATTGAACCATCGTGGTGATCGATAATTTGTTTAACAATTGCCAATCCGAGTCCAGTACCAGGATGGCTTCCTGAATTAACATTGCCAGCGCGGAAAAAACGAGTAAAGAGCAGTGGGATATCACTTTCGGGAATTCCTATTCCGTAGTCAGTTATCGAAACCCTGGCTTTTTGATTCGAACCATCATCGATTACGCCAAGCGATACAACTACTGATTTACCCTGCGCACTAAACTTTATTGAATTAGATACTAAGTTAATGAAGAGTTGAGTAAGTTGTCCGGAATCACCTTGAACTACTACATCCTTTACCAAGTCGAGTTTTATAGATACTTCAGTGGCTTCGAAGGCAGGTTTTAATACAAAGATTGCACTCTCGATTGTTTCGCCAAGTAGGACGGGCTTTTCAGGTAAGCGACCAACTTCGCTATCAAACTTACTTAAAGAGAGCATGCTTTCGACGAGAGTCAGAAGAATCTGAGAGTTACGTTCGAGAACTTCAAGGTATAACTTTGCTTCAGGGCTCTTGGTCAGGCTCTCATCTCGCTGCATTAGTTCGACATAACCAATAATTGAAGTCAGGGGAGTACGGAGTTCGTGATTCACGGTGGAGATAAGGGCGCTTTTAGCAGCATCAAGATCTTGCAATTGGGCAACACGAGCTTGAGCTGCTTCAAGGCGGGCGCGTTCATCACTTATTGCTTGTTGCGCGTTGAGGTATCTTCGAAAGTTGCTGCGTAGATTGAGAATAAGGAAGAGCCCACCAGTAAGGATAAAGAGATAGAGAAGTCCCAAATTAAAGGAATCGCGTTGCGCGTTCTCTCGTGTCAAAGTCTGCAGCTCGTCATCGACTGATCTTTGATATGAGACTACGAGATTTCTCGCTTCAGCTAAAATCTCATCGATAACCGGGAGTAAATCTGTATTTGTAGCTGGGTGCATGTTCTCTGGCAAGATCCCCATTGGTGAGCGCTCAACTATTTGATCAGCGCGCCTAATGGCGCCCCAATATTCTGCATTAGCGCGCGATCCCATTGAACGACCGCTGGTATCTACCACTGCCAATCTCTGTGCTAAAAGATTGCGCGCAATCTGCACATTGCGACGAGTTGTTCCACCATTAGACCAGAGCGCTAACTTGGTGGCATAAACAAGTGTTTCTCGCTGGGTAAAGATGATGGAAGCAGCTGGGGATTCGATATCACTTAAGACTTTGGATCGCTCATCGGTGCTGCGTGATTCGGCAATAGAGGAGATACCCAAGGCGATGAGAGCGATGACTGCAACTAATCCCAAGAGTGATTGCACTCTCGTTATCGTCGCCCTCGTTCCAGAGCGTGCGCGCTCTGCTTGAGTCGACATGGCGTTACCTTACGCTGATACTTGCTAGCGACCAGTTCCAGGCATCGAGATTCTTACTCCACTTACTCTTATCGCTAAAAATCAATCGAATTGGGCCGCCTTGGTCATATCCAATTGGTTGATTATTGACTTTAATCGCTAGAAAAGCACCTGCTGAGATGAAATTCTCGGCGGTCTCTGCAAAGGTGTAATCATTGAGCGCCGTTGTTTTTACTTGATCTTTTCCAGATATACCGGCAAGATTGAAGAGGTTCTTCAGCGGGATAACAGAGAAGCTCTGTCGCTTTTTAAGGAATGGCTCATATATTGTGATTGTGCTCAGCTTTAACTTTTGAAGGCGAGGGTATGCAAATTCAACTTTCCGTGAGCCTTTTGTGATTGTCAGGATAACTTCATTAGGGGCAGCTGGATCGATTGTGCCGGTGCCATAGGGGTTCTTCCCCTCTTTTGCGGTGGCGATTTCATGAGGGATAAGAGTAAGCGCCAGAGCTAAGGCAAAAGTCAAAGCTAGGGTAAGAGTGGAGCTGCTTAACTTACTCATCATGGGTTTTCCTTATCTTACGTACCTAGTTGGCGGTGAGCTAAGGCTAAATTGCATATCGATAAATATGTACGAATTTAGCGGGAAACTAACAATCGTGAGGAAGCCGTGAGGTTTCGCCGCCATCAATGGTGGCGGTAAACTCACTACCTGACTGCGAGCAAGGGTAGAGATGAAGCGTTATTCCGTAGCAATCGTGGGTGCCGGTCCAGCCGGTTACTTTGCTGCCCTTGCCTTACAAAATCTCGCCTCTGAAGAGATTGATTTCAGTATCGACATGATTGAGCGGCTTCCTACCCCTTGGGGCTTAGTCCGAAGCGGTGTAGCGCCAGATCATCCCAAGATAAAGACCGTCTCAAAGGTATTTGAGAAAGTGGCCACTACCGAAGGATTTAGATTATTTGCTAATGTCGAACTCGGTAGCGATCTCACGATTGAACAGCTGAAAGAGCGCTATGACGCTGTAGTTATTGCCACCGGATCTGCAATTGGCAAGAAGCTTGGAATACCTGGCGAAGACCTTGCGGGTTCAATTTCGGCAGCCACCTTTGTCCCTTGGTATAACGGGCATCCTGATTTTAAAGATGAAGTTATTGAATTAAATACAGAGCAAGCAGTTGTTATCGGCGCTGGCAATGTAGCGATGGATGTTGCTCGCATGTTAGCTCTCGAACCGGCCGAACTTGACCCGACCGATACTGCAGATCACGCAATCGATGCACTTAAGAAGAGCTCAATCCGTAAAGTTGTAATCAGCGCTCGCCGCGGAGCCGAACATGCTGCATTTACTTCGCCTGAACTTCGCGAGCTGCCAAAGCTTGAACATACCAATGTAATCATCAACCGCAAAGATATTGATGACGCGCTCGCCAGAGCGGGTGAAGATATTGAGAAAGAAGTTAAATCTAACCTTGATGCGATGGCGCTGATTGCGGATAAAGAGGCAACCAATCACGATCGCACAATGACCTTTCAATTCCTTGCCACCCCAATTGAAATTAAGGGCGATAAAAAAGTCGAAGAAGTTGTCTTTAAGGCGAGTGATTCTGGTGAGATTTTCTCAATTAAATGCGGTCTTGTAATTACTGCTATTGGTTACGAAGCGGCATCTCTCGACGGTATTGCCTACGAAAAGGGCCGCGTCGTAAATGAAGATGGTCATGTGGCCGAGAATCTTTATGTTGTTGGTTGGGCTAAGCGTGGCCCTTCTGGTGTTATTGGTACCAACAAATCAGATGCAGCAGATGTAATGAAGCTTTTGGTCAGCAAGTTGGATCAACCCAAAGGCAAGGGCGATGTCACTGAAATCATTAGTCACAATAAAGTTGTAACTCAACTTCATTGGCAAGCAATTAATGAGGCAGAGATAGCGGCAGGTGAACCTCTTGGAAAGCCCCGCAGAAAGGCTGTTTCGCGCGAGGAACTACTCAATTTGGGCGCGCTCTAATAAGAAGGTATTATTCGCAATCTGCAGTAAAGTCATTACAAATAAATAAGCGTGCGTAGCTCAACGGATAGAGCATCTGACTACGGATCAGAAGGTTAGGGGTTCGAATCCCTTCGCGCGCACAAGTTAAGCCTCGGGTGCCTTTCACACTCGGGGCTTTTCTTCTTTTTATTTTTGATTTAAACACTTACCTTTAATGCAGAGCCGCGAGAGAATACTTCCCATGAGCAATAATTTCACTCTATCTATTGATTGCGGTGGCTCATATATAAAGAGCTGTGTGCTCGATTCATCAGGAACAATGCACGCAGCCCCTACCCGGATTGAAACGCCATATCCGCTAACACCTGCGAGATTTATTGAAACGATAGCTCAGATAGCGGATTCACTTCCACGTGCAGCAAGAGCAACAGTGGGTCTCCCCGGAATGATCCGCAATGGAGTTGTTGTTGCAACCCCGCACTACATCAATGAGGCTGGGCCACATACAAAGCTTTCGCCAGAGTTAAAAGAACAATGGTGGGGTTTTGATGTACAAGCAGCGATTTCCAAGAAACTTGGAATACCGGTCAAAGTTCTCAACGATGCTGAAGTTCATGCAGCTGGAGTTATTACTGGATCAGGCTTAGAGATAGTGATGACATTAGGCACTGGGCTTGGCTTTGCTGTTTTTCATGGTGGCAAACTTTCACCACACTTTGAACTCTCACATGCGACGGTACGTCGCAATACAACCTATGACACGTGGATAGGTGAGAGAGAACGTCGGCGGATGGGAAATACATTCTGGTCGCGCCGTGTTCGCTTGATGGTCTCTGAATTACGTCCCGTCTTTCTCTGGGATCGTCTCTACATTGGGGGAGGCAACTCACACAATGTGATGCAGCGCGATTTACAGTTGATGGGCGATGACGTAGTTATCGTCCCGAACTCCGCAGGAGTTGCCGGCGGAGTACGTGCTTGGGATTTAAGCTCTTAAAGCTTTAGCAAAGTCAGCAAAATCCTCGACCAAGATATCAATCTCAGTCTGAGTGTGTGCCAACGAAATTAACCACTGCTCATCAAGACCTGGAGGCGTGATGATTCCGCGGTTAAGTGCAAAGAGCCAATGTGCTTCAGCCACACCGAAATCTGTCGCTTTGTAATCGCGATAGTTTCGTACTGGCTTTGTTGACCATGTGACGCAACCCTTAACACCAAATCCAACGGTATGAGCTGGTAATTGGTACTCAGCAATGATGTCGCTGATGCGTTCGAGCGCTTGGAAGTTGAGAGCTTCAGCGACTTCAAGAGTCTCAGGAGTCGCAATGCGATCAATTGCACGAACGCCCGCCATTGCGAGTGGATTACCGTTAAATGTACCGAAGTGAGCCATCTTATTGTTGGTAACAAAATCCATGTACTTCTTCTTGCCACCGAAGGCAGCAAGTGGAAGTCCTCCACCAATAGATTTAGCGAGAGTAATAAGGTCTGGCTTTACACCAAGGCGCATTGATGCACCATTTGCACCAGCTGTAAGGCCAGTCTTTACCTCATCAAAGATAAGAACAACGTTGTATTGATCGCAGAGTTCGCGAACACGTTCGAGGTATCCCAAATCTGGAAGAACAATTGCAAGATTTTCTAGAACCGGCTCAACAATGAAGCAGCCAATCTTCTTAGCATTCTTCTTAAACATCTTCTCAAGCGCTTCTGCATTGTTGAATGGAACAACATAGATATCGCCCGGAACCAAGTTAGAGTCAATATGTGGTGTTGGCTTCTTTGGATTTCCAATTTTGTTTAGCGGTGGCTTACTTGAAACCACGAATGGGTCGTAGCTACCGTGGTATCCACCTTCAACTTTAAGGATGCCCATTTTCTCGGTTGCAGAGCGCGCAACGCGCACGGCGTACATCGTTGATTCAGTACCTGAGTTTGTAAACCGAACCTGATCGATGCCGAAGCGCTTACAAATTCGCTCTGCCGCATCGGTAGAAGTAGGTGAAGGTGTTACAAAGAGCATGCCCTGGTTAAGCGCCTTCTCAATCTCCTCAACAACGATTGGGTTGAGGTGGCCGGCGAGCATTGCGCCGAAGCCCATAGAAAGGTCCAAGAGCTGGCGACCATCAACATCAGTCATGTAGGCGCCCTTGGCAGAGGCGATTGAGATTGGGTATGGATCCCAGTGCTGGAAGCTTGAGGTTACGCCTAGAGGGAGCGAAGAAAATGCGCGCTTACTCTCTACTTCAGAGCCTTTGGTGTGCTTCGTGAAGAGCTCCCATTCGGTAGCCAGGATAGAGGCTACCTTTTCAGGAGATATTGGCGTTGATGTTGCTGGAACTCGACGATATGTATTGGCATGTGGCGCCTGCATCGCGTGTGATGTTGTCATTGTAAAACTTGTACTACAAAAGCCTCTAGCTTAGAAGCGGTTTTGGTCTGTACTCTCCTTTAGAGCACGCTATTCAACGTGTAGGAGCATTATCTCTGAAGGCTATGAAACTTGCAACTAATAGCAAAAGGCGCGAGTTTTATGCGAGAAATTACGCGCGAATAATTTGAATTGCATTAAGAACGATAATTGCAATTGCCACAACCGTTCCGAGTACTTTTGCAGGTAGGCGCCCAACCAATTTTGCTGCAATTGGGGCTGCAATAACTCCGCCTAACGCTAAACCACCAACGGTTGCCCAATTAATATCGATTCTATTTATATTTACAAGAAAACCTACTGATGCTGAAACAGCAACCACAAACTCTGCGGCGCTGACTGTTCCGATTACCTTGCGAGGCTCAGTAGAAGTTGTTGTGATTAATGTTGGAGTAACAATTGGACCCCAGCCACCTCCACCTGAAGCGTCAACAAATCCACCGGTAAAACCTAAATAAGTGAGGAATCGAGGATTCTTGATCTCAAGCATGTTTACTTGATTCTCGGTTCTAAAGACATTTCGATAAAGAAGTAAGAAACCTAAAAATAGTAGAAGTGTTGAGATAAAGACCTTCGAACTTGAGAGATCTATAAAGGATAAGAAGGTTGCCCCGAGAAAGGCTCCGATTCCGCCAGGAATAGCTAGGCGAAGTAAAATCTTCTTATCAATATTTTCCGCATGCCAGTGTGAGGCACCTGATGCGAGAGTTGTACCGATTTCAGCCATATGCACAGCGGCTGAAGCCACGGCAGCAGAGGCGCCGAGAGTAATGAGAAGAGTCGAGCTGGTGAGGCCAAAACCCATACCGAGCGCGCCATCAATAAGCTGCGCTACTGATCCAACGAGGGCAAAGAGAATCCAGTTCATAGAAGAATCTTAAGGATTTTCTCCACGTTTTCCTCGATTGGCGCGGTTCCATCGAGATGTAGATCTGGAGCTGAAGGTGCTTCGTAATCTTGTCCGACACCTGTGAAGTTAGGAATATCACCAGCTGCAGATTTTTTATAGAGACCCTTTGGATCGCGCGTACGACATACATCAACAGGTGTATCGACAAATATTTCGAGGAACTCACCAGCTTCGAAGATTGATTTAGCGCGATTGCGATCGACCTCAAATGGACTTACTAGCGCTGAAATAACGATAAGACCTGCATCAACCATTAATTTTGCAACTTCTGATACGCGTCGAACGTTCTCTGCACGGTCTTCAGGTGTAAAGCCTAAATCCATATTGAGACCTAAACGTAAGTTATCTCCATCAAGTACATATGGATGCGCACCCGATGCAAAGAGACGCTTCTCAAGTGCATTAGCGATAGTTGATTTTCCAGAACCCGATAGGCCAGTAAGCCAGACGACGCGAGCCTTCTGAGCTTTCTGCGCGCTACGTTGTGACTTATCAACTTCATAATCTTGGTGTGTGACATTTGAAGCACGGCGTAATGAATGTCGGACCATTCCGGCGCCGACTGTTTTGAGCGTTAAACGATCGACGAGAATAAAGTTTCCGAATTCACGTGAGTCGCTATATGGACGCATCACAACTGGGATATCAGTTGCAACCTCAACATCACCGATCTCGTTCATCTTCAGGACATCAGAAGAATTATGTTCACCGGTGTTGACATCAATTTTGTGGCGAATCTTGGTGATAATTGCAGGCGTTGTTGTGGCACCGCTAACCAGCAAGTAAGAGCGACTATGGATTAGTGGATCCTCATTAAGCCAGACAACATGAGCTGCCAAGCGATCAGAGGGCACCAAGTCATCTGCGGACTTTGCGATGATGTCACCACGCGTTGCATCTACTTCAGGAGTAAGCACAAGCGTGACGGCTGAATCGGTCTCAGCTTTGGCAATCTCATTTTCAAAGGTGACAATCGATGAGATTTTCGCCTTCTGATTGCTTGGGAAGATGGTTACTTCATCGCCCTGCGCGAAAGTCCCTCGGCGAACCGTGCCAGATACGCCACGGAAATTCTCTGCCCGGGCAATCATCTGAATACGCATTAGCCCTTGTGCATCAGGATCAACTGGCTTCTGCCAGCTCTGAATTGCATCTTGCAGAGTCGAACCTGTGTACCACGGCATATTTTTAGTCGGATAGACCACGTTATCTCCAGCAAGTGCGCTGAGTGGGATCATCTGTACATCTTTGAGCTCCAAGCGTTGCACTGCTTGCATGAGCTCAGTAGAGATATCGTTAAAGACCTTCTCACTATATTCAACGGCATCAAGTTTATTGATTGCAACAATAATGCGAGAGACACCCATCAATGAACAAATTGTGAGGTGGCGAAGAGTTTGGGTGCGGACACCGCGCATCGCATCAACTAGTACTAAACCGATATCGGCACGAGAAGCCGCTACAACCATATTGCGGGTGTATTGCTCATGTCCTGGTGCATCACTAATAATTAAGCGTTTGCCATCAAGCAAAGTCATCGAGCGATAAGCAACATCAATCGTGATTCCTTGTTCGCGCTCAGCCTCAAGGCCATCTGTAAGAAGGCTAAAGTCGATTTCACCTGCAGGAATTGTTGAACCCGAGCGACGCACCTTGCGAGCAGCTCCGATCGTGTCGTGCGGAACGCTATCGGTTTCAACTAAAAGGCGACCAATAAGAGTCGATTTTCCATCATCAACACTTCCGCATGTAAGAAGACGAACGACTGCAGCTGACATTAGAAGTAGCCCTCCATCTTCTTGCGTTCCATTGAAACTTCGTTTTCTCCATCAATCAATCGAGTTGCTCGCTCACTGAGCTTAACTTGTAATACTTCTTCCACAATTTTTTCTAGCGTTAGCGCTGATGAGTCGACTGCTGCAGTGAGTGGGTAACAACCAAGAGTCCTAAAACGTACTTGCTTCATTACGGGGGTTTCGCCATCTAACAATGGATAGCGATCGTCATCAACCATGATCATCTGATCACCACGGAAAACCACAGGGCGTTCTTTTGCAAAGTAGAGCGGATTTACTTCGATATTTTCTTGCAAGATGTAATGCCAAATATCAGCTTCGGTCCAATCAGATAATGGGAATACCCGCATTGTTTGGCCCGGCGCAAGACGAGTGTTATATGTATGCCAGAGCTCTGGTCGTTGCTCGCGTGGGTTCCAACGGTGCCCTGGATCACGAACGCTAAAGATTCGTTCTTTCGCCCGGCTCTTCTCTTCATCTCGTCTTGAACCACCGATAGCAGCGTCAAAGCCATGTAAATCGAGGGCTTCACGTAGAGCAACAGTCTTCATAACGCGTGTGTATTCAGAGGCGTTAGTCGTAAATGGCGTGATGTTAGCTTCGGCTCCTGCCTTATTTGTATGGACAATGAGTTCGGTATTGGTTTCCTTAGCGATGCGATCTCTAAATGTAATCATCTCTCTAAATTTCCAAGTGGTATCAATATGAAGCATAGGGAAAGGAATCGGCGAAGGATAGAAAGCTTTGCGAGCGAGGTGGAGCAAAACCGATGAATCCTTACCGATTGAATACATCATTACCGGCTTACGGAAACCCGCAGCAGTCTCTCTAAAAATCTCGATTGATTCATCTTCAAGTTCTTTTAGGATTCGTGAAATTACGTTCATCGCTCTACCTTTGTGAAGTTGAAGTCGGAGTGCTTTTTGCCGAGCAGAGTTAGAAAATCATCTTGCACTTTACTTGATCGGTCTTGCTTAACTGTTGTTGGAGCTAAAGGTAATTTATCCCAGTCAGAGAAACCATCAAAAGCTGCAAACTTTTGAATCTCTCGAACTTTTTCTGGATTATGTAAATCAGCAAAATCAATGTCCAGGGTCTTGCAACCAACCTTTGCGACAAAATCCCTATATCGCTCATAAAAGGCAGTGAAATTACTGATGAAGCGAGAAAATTCTTCTGGATCTAAATTGATTACCAAGTCTGATGTTGGAGCGGTATGCCACTTTCCAGAGGCATTTGCTTTCTTATGTGAAACAAAGCGATCAAGGTGATTGCGACGAAGGAAAATAATGTGTGGCTTAAATTCAGAGATCAAAGATTGTAATAGTGGATCAGATAAGTGCTGTGGGAAAATTTTGATGACATGGATTCCAGGAATTCGTGAGATCGCAGAGAGCGTCTTATGTGCATCAAGTGAAGTCGTTTCAAATTTGTCATACTGCCAAGAGGTGCGTTGAGCTTTGAGATTGAGGTGGTAACGAAAAGAGAAGAAAGGATAGAAACGGTTGATTCGCTCGATGTTCTTATGCCATGCGTTGAAGATAAAGAATTCGCCATAATACTTAAAGCCGACCTCGTCATTAGAGAGCAATGAACCGATTGCATGGGTTCCAGATCGAGGGAAAGAGAGAACAAAGACAATCTTAGATTTAACTGGTTTTGGCTTCCGGATGAATGTAGCTATGAGATAGGGGTAGAGGGCCTTGAAATTAAGCGCCAATTTTTTAATTGACGCTGATTTACTCTTGGCGACCATTTTCGAATCTTATCAGCCGAACTTTTCAGAGTTGGTACTCTTGCACTATGGCTTCGCCGGCACTTAACACCCTCAATAGACTCACGAGCTTTTCACAAGAAATCGAAGCAATTGAGTCACTTCGCCAAATCCGGCGCTCTCAAAATTCAATCTATCCAAAGATTTCGGTGGTCGTTTCGACCCTTCGGCCTGATGACCTCACTAATCTTCTCAAGCAAATTTCCAAGCAATCGTTAGTTCAATTTGAGCTTTTAATTGGCCTGCATGCGATTGATCTTGATTCAGAACATAAGCGATTAATCGCTCAACTGAAGAAACGAAAGATCTCAGTTGTTACAAAAAAGTTTGATTCATCCAAGAATCTCGGAACTATTCTCTCCGATCTTGCTCAACTCTCTACGGGTGCATTCATTGCAAAGATGGATGATGATGATTACTACGGTCCTGAACACCTTCGCGATTTGGTAGATGCTGCCCTAGATACAGGTGCAGATGTTGTTGGCCGCGCTATGAATTATGTTTATCTAGAGCCGCTCCAATTAACAGTTCGTCGCTTCTCGCCATCAGGCACACAAGCAGTTGAACTCTGGAGCGATTGGGTATGCGGTGGAACAATTTTGGTTCGCCGCGACATGGGAGAAAAAGCAGGTTGGTTTGGTGACGGCTACACAGCCGTTGATCGCTTCTTACTTAGCGGCGTGACAAATAACGGTGGAAAGATTTGGCGAACTTTCGGTGCAGGTTACATCTATCGCAGAACCTTCACCTTTCATACTTATGTCACTAATTATTCCAAATACCTTAATGGTGCCAATGAACAAGTAGTTGGCCTCTGGCAACATCCAATCTTCGGCGAGGTCAAAAGATGAGCAACATATATCGTTTTGAGCGCCCTGATGATCTTGTAATCGTTGATAAGCCAACCCTTACAGTTGCCATTGTTGTTGCCTGTCGTGGGGGTCAAGAGAAGTTAGACCTTCTGCTTGCCTCACTTGCAGTTCAGAGCTACCCATCTTCATTAACCAAGCTCTACATCATCGATGATGGAAGTGATGTTCCAATAAAGCTTCCACAACTCCGACCTAAGCGCGCCGAGATTATTAGATATAGAAATAGTAATAGCCACTGGGGAAAAACAGCAGCTACAAATGATTCAGTGGCAAAGTTGAAAGAAGATGTGCTCTGGTTTGTCGATGGCGATATGGTCTTTGATCCCGATCATCTTGCTCACCATATGAAATGGCACCACAACAACGATGATTATGCAGTTTTAGGTTGGAAGCGATTTGTTGCATCATGGGAATACACACCGCAGTCACTCACCAAATCTCTCAAAGCAGGCAACTTTCTAGATTTACATAGCGAAAGCTGGGGCAAAGAGCTCTGGGAATCACGCATTGATCGCACTAAAGAGTTAGTTCATCCGGGGCTAGATGGTTACCGAGCCTTTGTTGGTGCGACTTTCTCACTAAAGAATTCCCAATGGCGAAAGTTGGGTGGCTACAACCGCGAACTTATTACAGGTGAAGATACAGAATTAGGCTGGCGTGCCTTTATGGCTGGGCTGCGAATCGTGCCTGACCGACAAGCACACTCATGGCATTTGGGTTACAGCACGGTAGAAGAGAATAAAGAGAGCATTCATCGACATAATGACCCAGCTCTTGCACAATTTATTCCGCAGATGCATTCGATTCGCGCACGCCATGATTATGAGTGGAGAGTTGCGACATATCAACTTCTCATCGATGTACGTAATTCAAATCTTTTACAGTTGCAGAATCATCTTAAGGATTTGCTAGAACTAATTGGCACAAGTGCTGAAGTCAAGTTGCTTGCACCATGGAATTCACTTCATGAAAGATATTCACCTCTTAACGATCAGCTTGCCGATCTACGAGAAATCTACAATTGGGTAAAGGGAGATTCTCGTTTTACCTTTATTGAAATAGCTGCAGATGCTCAACTCAGTATTGATTACTTGCTCTCTCAATTTTCGCCATCAGCATCTCCTTACTACTTATTCGTAGAAGGTGACTTCTCAATTAATCTCAAAGATTTAGTCGATAATTTGCTCACTCGCGAAGATGGATTGCTTGGTATCGCGAATAAGGATGATCGAAGAGCTTTTGCTCTCTTTGGACCTGCCTTTGCGCGGGCAAGTCGTACGCGGGGAGATCTCTACCGCAACATTTCATCTCAGTGGGGCGTTCATTGGATGACCTTCGAGAAGTTCCTTGAGCTCAATCACGGCAAAAAGAGTCGCATAAAGCGTTTTGGACGTTACCTAAAGCGAGAAGGCAAGAAAGTTAACTCTCCACGTCAGTTTGCGATTTTCATCAAAAAAATCATTCGCCTTTTTGTAAGAAAAGCCATTAAACGTGGATAAACCATCGATTATTCTCGCCACCAGTAATGGAATAGGCATGGGACATTTAGCGAGAGCAACTGCGATTGCTTTAGAGCTAAAGGGATTTGCTAATCCAGTGATTCTCTCGGTCGCAGGTGGAATTGCCGAGCTGCCCGCAACAACCGGAATTCGATGTGAGTATATTCCTGGAAAAAATCGTGGCTGGATGAAGCGCCATCTCTGGGATTCCTACCTTCAGGCCCGACTGATTGCTGCTGCAGAAGAAACAGGTGCAAGAGTTGTCTCATTCGATGGAGTAGTGCCATACCCAGGCTTTATTGCAACAAAGATTAAGAACCCACATCTGACTTTGATCTGGATACGACGTGGGCTTTGGCAAAAGAACGCACTTCGATTTGCTCTGCCATTTCAATCACGTCTCGTCGATCAGGTGATTGAGCCAGGTGACCTAGCGCGAAGCGCAGACCACGGTCCGACTTCAGGACGTACAGATGCAAAGTTAACTTCACCAGTGACGCTCTTTAATTCCAAGAGGGCAAAGAGTAGAGAAGATGCGCGAGTAATTCTTGGTTTAGATTTAAATAAGCCCGCTGTATTGGTGCAATTGGGTACCGGCGATAGCGATATGAACGAAAAGATGCGAGCGGCTCTTGAGGGGCTTCTTGGTTGGCGTGATGTGCAGATAGTCCTTACCAAGCAACCAGTAGACCAGAATGGTAAATCTTTGGTTCCAGATGGGCTTGATGTAAAAGTAATTCGCTATTTTCCACTGGCCGATCTTCTTCGCGCCTTTGATGCAGCAATTGCTGCAACCGGCTACAACAGCGTTCATGAGTTGTTACCAGCTCAGATTCCAACAGTATTTATCTCGAATATTCGCGGCACTGATGACCAAGATGCGCGCGCTCACTGGTGCCACAAAAATGGTTATGCCCTACGCGCTAATCACGCAGATTTATCAAGCATTACCGCAACCGTTAAACAGCTGAGCGATAGCGATGTTCGGAGCAAACTACAGAGAAAGTGTGCTGAAATCGGCGAGACTAACGGGGCAGCCGAAATAGCGAAGATTCTCTTTAATCTAGCGGAAAAAGGTAGTGGGCTCCAAGAGACATTTTTGCGCAGAATTATGCGAAGAGTGGCAGTTGCAACTTTGCGTTATGCAACATATATCTATCGGAAGATAAAGCCTCAAGAATTCTCTAAACAAGTAAGCAAAGAGGAAACTCTTTTTAGCTCCAATGTGGATACTGAATTTCTGAGAGTAGCGATTAAGGGAAATCAGCGCTTTGAGCAATTAATGGCGGGCAGTTCTGTGAATTATGAAGAGAAGCGTCGAGCTATCGCTCGCAGATTCGACTGATTCTATTTTTGGATAAGGAAGATTCGATCAACCACGATGTCGATCAGCTGATACCAAGCTTCAGGATCCATCTTTTCGTCAACA